>JAIYAA010000210.1 GCA_027489295.1 Sphingomonadales bacterium
AATCACGCCGCCACCACCACCACCACCACCACCACCGCCGCCCGGAACAATGCCATTGCCGACGGTGGGGGCGGACAGCCCCGCGGTGGGAACTACATCCGCCGCTGGGGACAGCGCGTCGATGCCGGTGGGCATCGCCATTACCAGCGAGGGCGGTGCATCCTCCGGGAGGCCGAGTGCGGCCGGAATCGGCGCCTGATCCGCGGAAAGATCGAACACCCGGGGGTAAGCGACCCCGTTTTGGGCGGTGGAGTCGGGCACCATGCCTTCGCGCGGACCCTTTTTGTCGGCCTCCTGCGCGCGGCGCGCCTTGGTGCTGTGGGCGCCCGCTTCGCGCACGCCGGGGGACCGCTCCGAAAGCAGCCCCAGCACGTCCATCGAGCGCGCTACGCGTGCCATCGCATCGGCAACGGTGGGCACTGCAACACCGGCGGAGGTTGCGGACAGCATCGCTATCGCAGCAACCACAGCACCAAGCCTGCGCAAGCGCCCCGCCTTGCCCCTTTCCGCTTCGCCCGCGTTGATACCCACACGCACCTCTTTTCGAACGGGACCGGATTCTGTTAACTATTGCTTTAGCTGCAATTACTTAACAAACCTCAACGGTCCCTGTGGGGGATAGTTCCTGCACTCGGTCACGGCAACTGATCGTCAGGCCAGTAATCCTGCGATCTGTGCCGAGTGTATCAAAACGGACATCTTCATACTAGTGAAAATATGAAGATTTATTCGATGTGCTATTTCCCTAGAAGTTGCTCCACCAACGCGTTGAGATTACGAAAATTTGAGACACTTAGCGAGTGGTTTTCGCGCTCGAGTGCGGCGGGCGGAATCGGGGCGAGCGCGCGTGCGAATCCCAATTTCGCCGCTTCGCGCATCCGCAGTGCAGCATGGGCCACCGGGCGTACCTCGCCGGAGAGGGCGATCTCCCCGAAAACCACGGAATCCGTGGGTACGGGCCGCTCGGACAGGGCCGAAACGAGCGCCGCCGCGATCGCAAGATCCGCCGCCGGATCCTGCACCCGATAGCCGCCGGCGATGTTCAGATAGACTTCGCACGCGGAGAAACTGAGCCCGCACCGCGCTTCCAGCACCGCCAGAACCATCGACAGTCGCGCCGAATCCCATCCCACCACCGATCGCCGCGGTGTTGCCCCCGATGCGAGTCGCACGGTGAGCGCCTGCACCTCGACCAGCACTGGGCGGGTGCCTTCCAGCGCCGGAAACACCACGGTGCCGGTCACCGTCTCGTCGCGCTGAGTAAGGAACAGCGACGAGGGATTGGTGACTTCGGACAGTCCCTCGGTCTCCATCGCGAACACGCCGATCTCGTCGGTGCCGCCGAAGCGGTTCTTCACCGCGCGGAGGATGCGATAGAGGTGGCTGCGCTCGCCTTCGAACGCGAGCACGGTGTCGACCATGTGTTCCAGCACGCGCGGGCCGGCGATCGAACCGTCCTTGGTGACATGGCCGACCATCACCAGCGCGGTGCCGCGTTCCTTGGCGAAGCGGATCAGTTCCTGCGCGCTGGCACGGACCTGGCTGACGGTGCCGGGCGCCCCCTCGATCAGGTCCGAATGCATGGTCTGGATGGAGTCGATGATCAGCAGGTCGGGCGGGGTGCCCATACCGAGCGTCGTCAGGATGTCGCGCACCGAGGTGGCGGCGGCGAGTTGCACCGGGGACTGGCCCAGCCCCAGCCGTCGCGCGCGCAGCCGCACCTGATCCGCGGCTTCCTCGCCCGAGACATAGGCCACCGAAAGCCCCCGGCTCGCGATTTTCGCCGCCGCCTGGAGCAGCAGGGTCGACTTGCCGATGCCGGGATCGCCGCCGATCAGCGTCGCCGAGCCTTCGACAAAGCCGCCGCCCAGCGCCCGGTCGAACTCGGCGATGCCGCTCGCCATCCGCTCGGGCAGCGCGATCGCGGTATCGAGGCCCGAGAGCTGGATCATCCGCCCGCCGGTCTGCAGATGGTGCTTGGCCTGGAACGGCGTGGCGGGGCCGCCGGCCTCCTCGACCAGCGTGTTCCATTCGGCGCAGTCGGCGCATTGCCCTGCCCATTTCGAGGTGACCGATCCGCAGGCCTGGCAGACGTAGCGCTTCTGAACTTTTGCCATGAAACCCGTTCTAGTCGCACGAAAACGAAAAGGGAACGTGCGGCTGTTACGGAGTGATCCGGCGCTACCCCCTTCACCGTTTGCGCCGGGCTGCTATGGAGCGGGCATGACCGGGCTCGACATCATCACCCTCCTTATCATCGCCGGTGCGGCCATCCTGGGCTTCCTGCGCGGTTTCACCACCGAGGTCCTGGCCTTCCTCGCCTGGATCCTCGTCGTCGTGGCGGTGAAATTCTTCCACGCCGGGTTCACCGCGATCCTGGCGCCGATGATCGGCACCGAGGGCGGGGCGGCGGTGCTGGCCTTCGCGGTGCTCGCCGGGCTCAGCTATTTCGGTGGGCGCCTGATCGCCAACACGCTGGGCGGACAGATGCGCAATTCGATGCTGGGGCCGATCGACCGTGCGCTGGGCGTCGGCTTCGGCGTCGCCAAGGGGCTGATCCTGGTGAGCATGGGGTTCCTGGTGCTCATGCTGGTGCTCGACACGTTCGAGGGTGGGCGCGCGCACCGGCCGAAATGGATCACCAGATCGGTGACCTACCCGCTGCTCGACACGACCAGCGCGGCCATCGGCGACTTTGTCGACCGGCGCCGCAAGGGCGAATCCGTGTTCGGCGGCGACAATGCGAGCGCGGACGCGCCTCTGGCGGACGAAGCGGGGCCGCGGCGGCGCAAGGCCGACTGATCCCTCGCGCCGGACAGGGGATGGAGGCGCAACCCATACGAAGGTTGGGCAATTCGCGCTCGCAACTGCGGGGCGGCTACCCTAGATCAGGGGCCATGAATGCGCCGCTCTACAATCTCGAAATCCTGCGGCTCGCCGCTGCCATCCCCCATCACGAACGGCTCGCGCATCCCGGCGGTACGTCGGAGAAGCGTTCACCGGTGTGCGGCAGTCGGGTGACGGTGGACATCGCGACGGACGCGGCCGGGCGGGTTGCCGACGTGGGCATGCTGGTCCGCGCGTGCGCGCTGGGGCAGGCCTCGGCCGCGTTGCTCGGCGAGGCCGTGCTGGGCCGCACCCCCGCCGAGATCGCCAGCGCGCGTGACGACCTGACCGCATGGCTAGCCGGCGAGCGCGATACCCCGCCCGACTGGCCTGGCATCGACCTGTTCACCCCGGCGCTGCCGCATCGCGGTCGGCATGCCTCGATCCGGCTCGCCTTCGAGGCGGCGGCCGAGGCGGCCGCCCAGGCGGCCGCCTCGGCGGAGGCACGCGTCTGATGGCGCATGCAAGCGATGGCTCGATGCTCGTCGATGCGGTGCCGATGCTCGGCTTCGCGCTGTTCTTCGTGCTGCTGTTCCGCCGGCTGAAGCTCGGTGCGACGCTGGGCTTTCTCGTCGCCGGGGCGATGGTCGGCCCGCACATTCTGCGGCTGGTGGGCGATGCCGAGGGCAAGATGGGCATTGCCGAACTCGGCATCGCGCTCCTCCTGTTTCTCGTCGGCCTCGAGCTGAGCCCGACGCGGCTGTGGCAGATGCGGCGCGACATTTTCGGGCTGGGGCTGTTGCAGGTGACCCTGTGCGGCGTGGCGATCGCCGCGATCGTCTGGCTGGCGACGGGATCCACGCTCGGCGCCGCCCTGGCGCTGGGCCTGCCGATGGGGCTTTCCTCGACCGCGCAGGTGCTGCCGCTGCTGCAATCGGCCGGACGCCTGCGCACGCCGTTCGGCGAACGCGCCTTCGCGATCCTGCTCTTCCAGGATCTCTCCATCGTCCCGCTGATCACCATCGTCGCGGCGATGTCGCGCAATCCCGCCGACCAGGCCGGGCCCCCGGGATGGCTGCTCGGGCTCTACACCGTCGGTGCGATCGTCGGGCTGGTGCTGGCCGGGCGTTTCCTGTTGCGGCCGCTGTTCCGGCTAATCGGCAATCTCGACGAGCGCGAGATGTTCGTCTTCGCCGGGCTGCTGACGGTGATCGCCAGCGCCGCGGTGATGGAGGCGCTGGGCCTTTCCGCCGCGCTGGGCGCGTTCATCGCCGGCGTGATGCTGGCGGATTCGCCCTTCCGGCACGAGATCGAGGCGGATGTCGAACCGTTCCGGGCGATCCTGCTCGGGCTGTTCTTCGTCGCGGTCGGCATGACGCTCGACCTGCATGCGATCGCCGAGCGCCCCTTCTTCGTCGCCGGCATGGCGCTGGCGCTGATCGCCACCAAGGCGGCGGTGATCATGGGGCTGGGGCTGCTCTTCGGGATGAAGCCGCGCGGCGCGTTTGCGCTGGGCGTGCTGCTCAGCCAGGGTGGTGAGTTCGGCTTCGTGCTGTTTGCCCAGGCGCAGAAGGCGCTGCTGATCGAACCGCAGGCGGCGAGCGTCTTCAGCGCGATCGTCACCATCTCGATGGCGACCACGCCGTTCCTGATGATGGCGACGCGCCGGCTGCGCACCGAGCCGCCCAAGGCCGGCGATCTGCCCGACGGGCCGCGGCAGGAGGGCGCCAATGCCCTGGTCGTCGGCTATGGCCGCTTCGGCCAGACGGTGGCGCAGATGCTGATCGCGCAAGGGATCCCCGTGACGATCGTCGATCGCGACGTGGAAATGATCGAGACCGCCGGCACCTTCGGCATGAAGGTCTATTATGGCGACGGCACGCGGATCGACCTGCTGCGTCAGGCCGGCGCGGGCGAGGCGGAATTGATCCTGTTCTGCCAGGACGGGGATGCGATGGACACTGCGGTGGTGGAAGGGGTGCATGCTGCGTTCCCGAATTCGAGCATCTTCGTGCGTGCCTATGACCGGCGCAGCGTGATGAAGCTCAAGGGGGCGCCGCTGGCCGGCGTGGTGCGCGAAGTGCTGGAAAGCGCGATCGTGATGGCGCGCCGGGCGATGGACGCGGTGGGCGTCGATGGCGCGGAGATCGACAAGACCGAGGCGGAATATCGCCGTACCGATATCGCGCGGCTCAAGCAGCAGAAGGAAACCGGCGATATCTATGCGGGTCGTGATGGGTTGTTCAGCCAGGCGTCGGCTGCGACGGCAGCGGGGCAGGATCGCGGCGATGGGTGAAGCGGGAGAGGGCGCGTGAACTGGATTGCAGTGCTGGCCGCGCTATCGGGTGCGATGGCGGTGGCGGCGGGCGCGTTCGGCGCGCACGGCGCACAGGGGCCGGCGGTCGAATGGCTCAAGACGGGCGGGCAATATCAGCTGGTCCATGCCGTCGCTGCGCTGGTGGCGCTGCAACTGGGCGCGCGCGGGCCGGCGTCGCTGTTCGTCGGCGGCGGCTTCGTGTTCGCGGGGACGCTCTACCTCATGGCGCTGGGGCTGCCGCGCTGGTTGGGCGCGATCACGCCGATCGGTGGCACCGCGCTGATCCTCGGCTGGCTGTGGCTCGCCTGGACGCTGGCGTTCAAGGCGGCCCGATGACCGAGCTGCAGAGCGCATGGAATCCCGAGCAGGTACGCCTCTGGCTGGAACGCCGGATCAAGGCCGCGCGATCGGACCAGGACGTCGCCGATCGCTACGGCCGCGACCGCGAGGATGACTATGACAAGGCCGCCGCCGAGGAATGGGTGTGCGAGCAGTTTCGGCATAGCGATGCCGTCGAGGACCAGGGGCGGCTGGGCGAAGCGCTCAAAGTGTTGCTGAAGAAGGATGATTTCTACCGCGCCGGGGTGCGCAGCGACCAGCGGTTCGAGCGCGAGGTGAAGGCCTATCTGCGCAAGCTCGCCAAGATGACCAAGACCAACACGGGGTTCGGCAAGACGCTGCGCTATCAGTGAGCCGACGTATTCAAGCCCCTCCCCTTCAGGGGAGGGGTTGGGGGTGGGGTCTGAGCTGGAAGCGAGTCCTTCGCTCGTCGGTCATGCCCCACCCCAACCCCTCCCCTGAAGGGGAGGGGCTTTAAAGTGCGATCACTTCCCCGCCCGGCGGCACCGATCGGAGCAGTAGACTACATTCTCCCAGTCGCGTTCCCACTTCTTCCGCCACGCAAAGGGGCGCTGGCAGACCGGGCAGGTCTTGGTGGGAAGGTCCCGCTTGGCGACGCCGCGCGGCATGGGTTACTCCGCGCCGACGATCTTGGCGACGGTCGCCGCGACCGTCGGGTGGTAGCTCGCCTTGGACGCTTCGTAGAATCGGCGCGCGATCGGCTTGCCCCAGTCGCCCTGCGCCATGAGGTCCTTGTAGATCGGATATATCAGCAAGCCCCGCCCGACGCTGCCGACGAGCTTGCCGATCGACGGCACCGCCGGATCGTAGCGATTGGCGATCGCCAGCTCGCCCCAGGCCGAGCGGACATAGGCGTTGTTCGATGCCGACAGTGCCAGCGTCTCGTCCAGTTCCTTCAGGCGTGCGGTGGTCTGCTTGCGGTCCAGCCCGTTCAGGAACCGTAGCCACTGCTGGGTCGCCCAGCCCTGCGGATGCACCGCGGAGACCGGCCCGCCGGCATTGACCGCGGCCAGCTGCGAATCGACTGCCTTCAGCGTCGCCGACTGCACATGCACCGCATTGTTCGGCAGCCCGGCTGCATAGGCCCATCTGTCGAGCTGGAGATTGGCCTCCAGCCCGGCATCGCCCTTCACCAGGTTCGCGCGGAGGTCGGCAAGAAAGCCGGCGGTGGTCTGCGGCTGGAAGGCATGGCGGTCGAAATAGCCGCGCAGATACACGTCCCAGCGCTGGCGGCCGACCGTCCGTTCGATCGTGCGCAGGAAGGTCGAGCCCTTGAAGTAATCGAGCTGGCCGAAGGTCGCGCCGGGGTCGCCGTGCAGGCGGGTCGTCGGCGCCTCCATGCCGCCGGCATCGGCGATGTCCTTCTGCAGGCCGTCCCATTCGAGATCGGCATCGGTCGCGGCGCGCTCCTTGCCGTACACCGCTTCCATGATGCGGTTCTCGAAATAGGTGGTGAAGCCCTCGTTCAGCCAGCTGTCCGACCAGGTGGCGTTGGTGACGAGATTGCCCGACCAGCTGTGCGCCAGTTCGTGTGCCACCACGTCGACGTTCGACTTGTCGCCGGTGATGATCGTCGGCGTCAGGAAGGTGAGGGTCGGGTTCTCCATCCCGCCATAGGGGAAGCTCGGCGGCAGGACGAGCATGTCGTAGCGGCCCCAGCGATAGGGGCCATAGAGCGCCTGCGCCGCGTCGATCATCTTCTCGACATCGGCGACTTCCTTCGCGGCGGCGGCGAGCATGCTGGGTTCGGTCCACACGCCGGCGCGCGGGCCGACGGGCTGGAAGGCAAGATCGCCCACCGCGAACGCGATCAGGTACGGCGGCACCGGCTTGTCCATGCGGAAGCGGAAGCGGTGCCAGCCCTTGCCCGCGGGCACGCCCTTGGCGCCGTCGATCCGCGTGCCGCTCGCCACGGCGACGAGATCGGCGGGAACGGTAAGCGTGGCGGACCAGGTCTGGCGGATGCCCGGGCTGTCCTGGGTGGGGATCCAGCTGCGGTTGTTGATCGGCTGGCCTTGGCTGAAGAGATAGGGCTTCTTCTTGCCCGCGGTCAGCGCCGGTGCCAGCCATTGCAGCGCCGAGGCGCCGGGCGCGGTCGCATAGTGGAGGACGATCCTGCGTGCACCGTGCAGCTGCACGGTCAGCGGCGCGCCCAGATCGGGCTTCGCCGCGCCGACGGCGAAGGGCAGCGGCTTGCCCGCCGCATCGGTGACGTTGGCGATCACCAGCCCGTCATCGTCGAGTACGACCTCGGTCGCGCCCGGTGCGGCGAGGATATCGAGGGTGGCGGTGCCGCGCAGCGTCCTGGTCGCGAAATCCGCGCGCAGGTCGAGCGTGACATGGGTGACGCGCGCAACTTCCGGCCGGGCATAGGTCCACACGTCCTTCGCCTCGGGCGTGGTGAGGATCGGTGCCGGGGCGGCCTGCTGCGCGGTGGCGGGGGAAACGAGCATGGTCGAGGCGGCAAGGGCCAGGGCTAGGATGCGCATGGCATGGAGCTAGGCTTTGGCGCCGTGCTGGGCAAGCGGTTGCCGTGGATCAATCAAATGGGGCCGGACCCTCTGCGCGCCCGTAACGTTGTTGCCGAGCGAGCTCGAGGGGGTAGGCATGGGATTGCTGGTGGCGGAACGACCTGCGACGGCGGAGGCCGATGCGGCGCTCCACGAACTGATAGCCTTCCTTAAGGCGCGCGCCTACCGCTTCATCACGCCCACGCCCGGCACCCATGCGCGGGTACTGGCGCGCCTTGGCCGGCAGCACGCGACCGACCTGCGCGACATCTTCGGCTGGAGCCTGCCCTTCGATGCCGGTCTGCTCGACGCATCCCTGCGCGCCACGCTCGATGCCGCCGGCCTGATCGAGGCCTCAGGCGACCGACTACGCAGTACGGTGCGAGTCTCGACGCTCGGCCCGGACCTGCTGGTGCATTCCGCCTATCCCACCGACGACACGCATGCGGTCTTCTTCGGCCCGGACAGCTATCGTTTCGCGCGCTTCATCGCGGAGGAGTTGCACCGCTGCCCGGAGCGGGAAGGCGCGACGCTGGTGGATATCGGCACCGGGGCTGGGGCGGGAGCAATCGCCGCCGCGCATCGCTGCCCCAGGGTCGACATCGTGGTGACCGACATCAACCCCGCGGCGCTGCGGCTGGCGCGGGTGAACGCGCAGGCGGCTGGCATCGAGGCGCGGTTCGTGGAAGGCGAGGATCTGTCGGGAATCGAAGGCGCACTCGACCTGGTGCTGGCCAACCCGCCCTATATTGTCGATCCCGCCGGTCGCGCCTATCGCGACGGTGGCGACCTGCACGGCGCCGGGGTGGCGCTGGCGATGGTTCGCGAGGCGGTGCCGCGGCTGGCCCCGGGCGGCCGGTTCCTGCTCTACACCGGCAGCGCGATCGTGCGCGGGTTGGATGGACTGCACGATCGGCTGGTGCAGCTCGCTGCGGCGGAAAACTGCCGGCTACGCTACGACGAAATCGACCCCGACGTGTTCGGCGAGGAGCTGGAGACGGCGGCGTACGCGGACGTGGAGCGCATTGCGTTGGTGACCGCGGTAATCGAGCGCTGAATAACCCCTGCCCTTCGGGGGAGGGGTTGGGGTGGGGCCGTGTCTCACCGAGACCAACGAACGTTCTGAAATCCCTCCACCCCCAACCCCGCCTCCGAGGAGGAGGGGCTTAGAAGCAGGTCACCGCACCCCGTCCAGGAACGCCGCGACCTTCGCCAGGTCCACCGTCTTGTCGAGATAGGTTTGCCCGATGCCCTTGGCGAGCAGGAAGGGCAGGGTGCTGCCCTCCATCTTCTTGTCATGGAGCATGTGGCCAACGAGTGTCGCACCGTCCGCCGTCACGCCCGCTGCGGCCAGGCCATCCGGCAAGCCGACATGTCGAAGATGCGCCGCCACGCGCTCGGCGTCCTCGGCCGCGCACAGCCCCTGTTCCGCCGAGAAGGCAAAGGCCAGCGCCATGCCCGCCGCGACCGCCTCGCCGTGCAGCAGCTTGTCCGAAAAGCCCGTTTCCGCCTCCAGCGCATGGCCGAAGGTATGGCCGAGGTTGAGCAGCGCCCGCGTGCCGGTGGTCTCGCGCTCGTCGGCGGCGACGATGCGAGCCTTGGCGGCTACCGAATGGCCGATCGCGTGCGCCCGCGCCTGCGGATCGCCGGCGAACAGCGCGGCGGCGTTCGCCTCGCACCACGAGAAGAAGTCGGCGTCGTCGATCAGCCCGTATTTCGCCACTTCGGCATAGCCGGCGCGCAGTTCGCGCTGGGGCAGCGTGTCCAGCACCTGCGGGTCGATCAGCACCACCGCCGGCTGGTGGAACGCGCCGATCAGGTTTTTGCCGGCCTTAGAATTGATCGCCGTCTTGCCGCCGACCGAGCTGTCCACCTGCGCCAGCAGCGTGGTGGGGATCTGGACGAAGTTGCAGCCGCGCTTGAGGATGCTGGTCGCGAAGCCTACGAGGTCGCCGGTCACGCCGCCGCCCAGCGCGATCACATGGTCGCTGCGCACCACGCCCTGCGCGAGCAGCCAGTCGGTCAGCGCTTCGAGCTGCGCCCAGCTCTTGGTGCTCTCGCCCGCCGGTAGCGTCAGCACCGGCGCGGTAACCCCGGCGGCGGCAAGGCTGGCGACCAGCGTTTCGCAATGCGCCGCAAGGTTCGCATCGGTGACGATCGGCATCGGCCGTCCACGCGACAAGGGGGCAAGCACCGCGCCGGCGCGTGCCAGCAAGCCGGGTTCGATGCGCACGTCATAGCTGCGTGCGCCTAGGGCGACGGGGATGGTGGTCACTTGCTCAGCGCTCTCAATATGGCTTCGACGGTGGTTTCGTGCGGCGCGGCTACGCTGGGCACCCGGATCTCCGCAAGCGCGTAATAGGGATTGCGCACGCGCGCCAGTTCGGTGAGCGTCGCCAGCGGGTCCTTGCCGCGCAGCAGCGGGCGCGTGTCGCGCCGGCGCACCCGGTCAGCGAGGATCGCCGGCTCCGCGTCCAGCCAGATCGAGATCGCCTGGCCGAGGATCAGCGCCCGCGTCTCGTCGTTGATGAAGGCGCCGCCGCCGGTGGCGATCACCTTGGGCGTCCCATCCACCAGCCGGGCGATCACGCGCCGTTCGCCGTCGCGGAAATGCGGTTCGCCGAATTTGGCGAAGATGTCGGTGACCGACATGCCCGCCGCCGATTCGATTTCCGCATCGGCATCGACGAAGGGCAGCCGCAGGCGCTGGGCAAGCCGGCGGCCTACCGTGGTTTTTCCGGCCCCCATCAGCCCGACCAGTACGATCGGCTTGCCGGTCCAGTGGGTAAGTTGCGCATGCGTTTGTAACATCGTTCGAAGGGCTATACAGCGAGGGACCGTCTCGGGCAAAAGGCCCGTCGCGCAAAGGAATGGACTGTTTTCATGCCGCGTATGCTTGTCGTGTTGCTCGTCGTTCTGGTGGTTTTGGTGGGCGGCATGTTCGCCCTGGCGGGTCGCAACACCGTGAAGGAGCCGGTGCGCATGGAGAAGGCGGTCGCGCTTGAAAACCTCGCCAACTAGGGTTTCCCGGATCGCGCTCGGCGCGGCGCTGCTCGCCGCGATCGGCGTGCCGGCGTTCAGCCAGCAGCAGAAATCCCCCGAATCGCTGCTGCCGCCCGGCTTCGACCAGCCGGCCCCGCGGCCGCAGGCTTCGCCGCGGCCGCAGCCCTCGGCACGTCCTAGCCCTGCCCCGAGCGCAAGTCCGGTGGTAGCGCCGTCCCCGAGCGGTGACGTGGCGCCGGCGGGGGATGCGATGGGGGCCGACGCCTTCGACGTCGAGGAAAGCAATGTCAGCGTCGCGGCTGCGCCGGCGATCGACCTTTCGCAATATGACCTGCCCAGGGGCATGGGGCGGCCGCTGAACCGGGTGGGCATCGTCGCCGCCGGCAATGCGCCCTTCCCGGCGAATGCGTTCGGCGACGTGGCCGGGGGCACGCAGGTCCTGCTGATGCGGCGCCTCAACGCGCCGGTGGCGTCGCGCTGGGTATCGATCGCGCTGCGCCGTGCGCTGATGTCGCCGCTGGAAACGCCGCGCGCGCTGGACGGCGCGGACTATGCCGCCGAACGCGCCTGGCTGCTGCTCCGCATGGGCGAGGCGGGCGCGGCGCGTGGCCTGGTCAGCTATGTAGACATCGACGACTATACCAATGCGCTGGACCGCGTCGCGATGCAGGTCGCGCTGGCGACCGGCGATCCCGCCTCGGTCTGCCCGATCGTCGACGATGCGGCGGCGGCGATCCCCGATCGCGGCTGGGCGCTGGCGCAGGCGATCTGCGCAGGGCTCGCCGGCAAGCCGAGCGAGGCCGACCAGCGGCTGGATGCCGCCGCGAAGGGCAAGCCGCGCAACGATCTCGATACGCTGCTCGCCACCAAGGTGGTCGGCATGGGCGCCGATTCGCGCCGCGCGGTGACGATCGACTGGGTCGGCGTGCCCGCGCTCTCCGCCTGGCGTTTCGGCATGGCGACGGCGGCGGGCGTCGACATTCCCGACAATCTGTTCGCCACGGTGGGGCCGGAATTCCGCTATTGGCAGGCGCTGTCGCCGGCGGTGTCGCCGGTGAACCGTGCCGGCGCTGCCGAACTCGCCGCGGCGGCGGGCGTGCTGTCCAATGCCGCACTGGTCGACCTCTATGCCGAGCTCGATCAGGCGAGCGACGTGCCCGATCCGCTGCAGAAGACGGTCCGCGATCTGCGCGGCGCCTATACCGGGTCGGCAAAGGAGCGGGTGCAGGCGATGAAGAGCCTGTGGGACGCGGTGGAAACTTCGCGTCTGCGCTATGCCCGGCTGGTGCTGACCGCCAAGGCCGCGGCCTGGATCCCGGCGAGCAAGGATGTCGCAGAGCCCGATCGGCTGATCGCCTCGATGCTGTCGTCCGGCTATGATTCGGCCGCGCTGCAATGGCGCGGCGTGGTGGCCGCCGGCAGCGAGGGCTGGGCGCTGCTCGCGCTCGCCGAGCCTGCGGGTACGATCGGCTATGGCGATTTCGAGCGCTATGCCGGCGCCGCGAGCCCCCGCAAGGCGGCGATGCTGCTGGCTGGGCTGGCAGGGCTGGGCCGGCTTTCCCCTGCCGACGCGCAGCGCGGGGCGGAGGCGACCAAGGTCGCCATCGGCGGCGTCAACAGCTGGACCCAGGCGATCGACCGCGCCGGCGCCGCCAACCAGCCCGGCATGGTCGCGCTGCTCGCCGGGGTGGGCATGCAGTCGCCGCGCTGGGACCAGGTGACGCCCGAGGCGTTGTACCACATCGTCGCGGCGATGCGGGCGGCGGGGATGGCCAACTACGCCCGGATGATCGCCGTGGAGGCGGTTACGCGCGCGGCGTGAGTGCCGATCGCGACCTGATCGAGCGCTTCCTCGAGATGCTCCGCGCCGAGGCCGGTGCGGCGGCGAACACCATCGCGGCTTACGGCACCGACCTGCGGCTCGCATCCGAGGCACTGGGCGGTGACTTGGTCGGTGCGGGGCGCGAGGAGATCGAGCGGCTGGCCGGCGGATGGGGCGAGCTCGCCCGATCCACCGTCGCGCGCAAATCGGCGGCGTTGCGGCGCTTCTTCGCGTTCCTGGCGGACGAGGGGCATCGTGCGGACGATCCCGGCCACGCCCTGCCGCGCCCGGGCACGGCACGGCGCCTGCCCAAGATTTTGAGTACCGCGGACGTCGATGCGATCTTCGCCGCCATCGCCGAGCGGCAGGCGCGGGTGCCGCCCGATCCACTGGACCTGCGGCTCTCCGCGCTGGTCGAGCTGCTGTACGGCTCGGGCCTGCGCGCGACCGAGCTGGTGTCGCTGCCGCGCAACGCGATCCATCCCGACCGGCCGTTCCTGATCCTCAAGGGCAAGGGCGGGCGCGAGCGGCTGGTGCCGATCTCCGATCGCGCCCGCGCGGCGGTCGCGGTGTGGCGGGGGCAGGTGCCGACGGACAGTCCCTGGTTGTTCCCCTCGGGCAAGAAGCACCTGACCCGCGTCCGGCTCTACCAGATCGTCCGCGCGCTGGCGGGGATGGCCGGCATCCCACCCGATCGGGTCAGCCCTCACGTCCTGCGCCACGCCTTCGCGACGCACCTGCTGGAGGGCGGCGCGGACCTGCGCGCGCTGCAGGCGATGCTCGGTCACGCCGATATCGCCACGACCGAAATCTACACCCATGTCGACAGCCGCCGGCTGGTCGAGCTGGTCAACGAGAGACATCCGCTGGGCGAGGCCCTCGTTGACGCGAAGCGCGGCGCCCGGTAGCGCCACGCCCATGACGACATTCCTCGACTTCGAGAAGCCGATTGCCGAGCTCCAGGGCAAGATCGACGAGCTGCGCAGCGCCGCCCAGGGCGGCGACGTGGACATCGCCGCCGAGATCGCCCCGCTGCAGGCCAAGTCGGACAAGCTGCTGCTCGACACCTATGCGCGGCTGACCCCGTGGCAGAAGACGCAGGTCGCCCGCCATCCCGAGCGGCCCCACTTCAAGCACTATGTCGCGGGCCTGATCGAAGACTTCATGCCGCTGGGCGGCGACCGCGCCTTTGCCGACGACGCGGCGATCATCGGCGGCCTCGGTCGGTTCCGCGGGCGCCGCGTGATGGTGATCGGCCACGAAAAGGGCGACGATACCGCCAGCCGGCTCAAGCACAATTTCGGCATGGGCAAGCCGGAGGGCTATCGCAAGGCGATCCGCCTGATGAAGCTGGCCGATCGCTTCGGCATCCCGGTGATCACGCTGGTCGATACCGCCGGTGCCTTTCCGGGCGTGCAGGCGGAAGAGCGCGGCCAGGCCGAAGCGATCGCGCGTTCTACCGAGGCGTGCCTCGGCCTGGGCGTGCCGCTGGTCGCCTCGATCGTCGGCGAGGGCGGCTCGGGCGGCGCGGTGGCGCTGGCGGCGGGCAACCAAGTGCTGATGATGGAGCACGCGGTCTATTCGGTGATCTCGCCGGAGGGCTGCGCCTCGATCCTGTGGCGCACCGCCGACAAGGCTGCCGACGCGGCCGAGGCGATGAAGGTCACCGCGCAGCATCTGAAGGAGCTGGGCGTTATCGACCGGATCGTGCCCGAGCCGCTGGGCGGCGCGCATCGTGCGCCCGGCCAGGCGGTGCAGGCGCTGGGCGACGCGATCGAGAAGGCGCTGGCAGGCCTCAGCACCATGTCGCCGGAATCGCTGCGCCAGGCGCGCCGCGCCAAGTTCCTGGCGATGGGCCGGGTCTGATCCACACGAAAAAGGGGCCCGCACTGCCGTGCCGGCCCCTTTTTCTTGCCAGAAGAGACGGTGATGCCCGGCAGCGCCACCGTCCCCGAAACCGGCGCAGAACGGAGGCTTACGAAGCCTTCATGTTCGAGGTGACGTTACCGAACGTCTTGTTGAGCTGGTTGCCCAGGCCCTGCATGGCGGCAATCGCGGCCACCGCGATAAGGGCTGCGATCAGGCCATATTCGATCGCCGTCGCGCCCTTGGAATTCTTCAGGAAATTGCGAATCTTCTGCATACCCGACTCCATCGTCCCAGATACTTCAAACACCGGCCCCGGCGGTGGACCCGAAGAGGCATCGCGACCCTAAGGCAGAGGGGTTAAGAACCGGCTAAATCCGGTACTTAGCGAAAGATTTACAGCGGCTTCAGCCCGCCTGCTGAACCTGCTGCGAGATGTTGCCCCACAGCTGACCGGTCGCGTTGCCCAGGCTGGTAAGGCCCGCGATCATCCCCAGCACGATCAGTGCGACGATCAGTCCATATTCCACCGCAGTGGCACCGCGCTCGGCAAAGGCCAGCGTACGCAGAAAGTGGATCAGGGCTCGCATCGGCAGTCCATCTCGTTCAGGGAAGGATGCGGATCATTGCAGGATTTGGTTGCAAAGTGTTTAGCGAGACGAGACCGATGTTGCTGGTGGTTGCCGCAGCGATGATCGCGCAGGGGCGCGTGCTGGTGCAGCAGCGGCCGGAAGGCAGCGCGCTGGCGGGCCTGTGGGAATTCCCCGGCGGCAAGATCGAACCCTGCGAGAGCCCGGAGGCTGCGCTTGCGCGCGAACTGGACGAGGAACTGGGCGTGGTGGTCGACCCGGCGTCGCTGGTGCCGCTCACCTTTGCCAGTGAGCCGCTGGCCGACCGCCATCTCGTGCTGATGCTCTACCGGCTCGACGCCTGGCAGGGCACGCCCGAGCCGCACCAGGCCAGCGCACTCGCCTGGGCGGACATGGCGATGCTGCGCAGCCTGCGGATGCCGCCCGCCGACCTGCCATTTCTCACGATACTCGAGCCGCTGCTTTCCTAGACGGCGATGGACGGGAGATAGTGGTTGCCGCCCGAATCGGTCAGGCCGTCGAGCGGCTGAAATCCCGCTGCAACCAACGCCGCGCGATAGGTCGCCTCCCCGAGTGAACGGGAGGGCCGGCCTGTGAGCGTATCCTGCCATGCGCAGTCCTCGCGGGGCGCCGTGAACAGGAAGCGGCCGCCGGGGCAAAGCGCGCTGCGAACGCGCCCGATCAGCGCGATCTGCTCGGCTTCGGCGAGCAGGAAGATCAGCCCGATGGCGATCGCTGCGTCGAACGCTCGGTCGAAAAACCTACTGGTCTGCACCGCTTCGCATACGGTCGACGCGTGCGGCAGGTTCTGCCGGAACGCTGCGAGCAGGCTCGGAGACGCATCCACGCCGAACAGGGCAAAGCCTTGGTCGGCAAGGGCACAGGCAATCGGCCAGCCGGTCCCGCAGCCGATATCGAGGATTGTCGCGCCGCCCGGCAGCGCGTGCGCCCAGCGCGCCACCACCTCGGTGCCGACCGCGGAGCGGATATCGGCGAAGGTGGCCGCCACCGCTTCCCAGCCGGCAGAGGGATCGTCGCTCATGCGATCCGCCGCCGGCGCATGCCCGCTATTGCTTCGGCTTGAGCGCGTCGAGCAGCGACGCGGTGGCGCTGCCGGGCCGCGCAGGCTTGGGCTGGGAAGGGTCGGGGGCCCAGCCGGTCAGGTAGACGATCGAGAAGCGCTCGGGCGTCCGCCCGTCCGGATCAGCACGTTCGGCGAAGGCGGCGGCGGTGCCGAGCAAGGTCTCGCGGCGCATCGGCGGCGTATTGGGCAGCAAATTGGTCGCCGCCATCCCACGCAGGTCGCGGATCAGCCCACCCAGCCCGCCATAGCGCACCGTCAGCGTCTCGACATCGGCGACCGGCAGGGCAAAGCCCGCGCGCGAGAGGAGGTCGCCGCCCGCGCGCACGTCGATCTGCGGATGGAAGCGCGCCACCGGCCGGTCGGCCTCGGCGGCAAGCAGGCAGCTGCGAAGGGTTGCGAGGCTCCCTGCGCCGAGAAAGGCACCGAGGAACAGCCCGTCGGGCTTCAACGCGCGGCGGGCGAGGGCGAGGGCTCCCGGCACGTCGTTCACGGTGTCGAGCACGCCTGCCGAAACGACCAGGTCGAAGCTGGCCTCGGGGAAGGGGTGGAGGTCCTCGTCCGCATGGATCGCGCCGGTGGTCGTGGCGAAGGCTTCGCCGGCCTCGAGCCGGGTGATCGTCGCGCCCGGCCAGAAGAAGCTGCCATCGGCGCTGCCCAGATCGAGCACCGTGCGAAACTCGCGCTTGACGCCTTCCAGCCGTTCGAACAGCCCGTCCAGCATATGGTCGCGCAGAAAGCTCTCATAGCTGCGGGCGGCGCGGTCGCGGCGTTTGCGGCGGAGCGCACGGTCGAAGATTTCGGAGTCGGACACAGCCGCGCTTGTGCAGCGGTGCGCGGCTTGGAACAAGAGCAGCGTGGATCCGCGCGCACCCTTCCTTCGCCTGATCGACCTGGCGCTGCCGCCGCGCTGCCCGGGCTGCGGCGCGATCGTCGAGGCCGACCACCGATTCTGCGCGGGCTGCTGGGACAGTCTGCACTTTCTCGGCCCCCCCTGGTGCGCGGGGTGCCATCTGCCGTTCGAATTCGATCGCGGGGAGGGCGCACGCTGCGGCGAGTGTCTCGCCGATCCGCCGCCGCATGACGGCGTGCGCGCGGCGGTGGCCTATGGCGATGTCGCCCGGCGGCTGGCGCTGAAGCTCAAATATGGCGGCCGGCTGGCCGCGGCGGAGACGATGGCGCGGGCGATGCTGCGGCTGGTGCCCGAGGGTGTGGACCTGCTGGTGCCGGTGCCGCTGCATCGCTGGCGGCTCTGGTCGCGCGGGTTCAACCAGGCGCTGCTGATCGCGCAGGGGGTCTCGCGGCACACCGGCCTGCCGGTCGAGCGCGACCTGTTGCGCCGCGTGAAGGCGACGCCGAAGCTGCAGGGGCTGGGCAGGCGCGCGCGGGCCAAGGCGGTGGCGGGTGCCTTCGAGCTGGCGGCCGATGCCCGCGCGCGGCTGCACGGGCGCACCGTGCTGCTGGTCGACGACGTCCACACCAGCGGTGCGACCAGCGATGCCTGCGCCCGGCTGCTCAAGCGCGGCGGGGCGGCGCAGGTGATCCTTCTGTGCTGGGCGCGCGTTCTCACCGACGAGGCCCTGGATTGACAAGCCGCGGCCCGGCGCACACCTCTGGAGACACTATGGCAAAGGTCGAAATCTACACCAAGGCGTTCTGCCCCTATTGCACGCGCGCCAAGAGCCTCCTCTCCGCCAAGGGCGCGGACTATGAGGAATATGACATCACCATGGGCGGCCCGAAGCGCGCCGAGATGCTGGAGCGCGCGCCCGGTCGCACCACCGTTCCGCAGATCTTCATCGACGGGAAGCATATCGGCGGATCGGACGATCTCGCCGCGCTCGATCGGCAGGGCGGCCTGGATCCGCTGCTCGCGGCATGACCCGCGCCGCGCTGCTCCAGATGACGAGCGGGATCGACCCCGCTGCCAACGCTGCCACGCTGGTCGACGGCGTGGCACAGGCCAAGGCGGGCGGCGCGGCGATGCTGTTCACCCCGGAAATGTCGGGCCTGCTCGACGGCGACCGCGCGCGCGCCGAGCGGCATTATAGGTCCGAAGCCGAGGAACCGGTGCTGGCGGCGGTGCGCGAGGCGGCGGCCAGGCACGGCGTCTGGGTGCATCTGGGCAGCCTCGCGGTGCTGCGCGCGGACGGCAAGCTCGCCAACCGTGCCTTCGTCATCGACGATAGCGGCGCGATCCGCGCGCGCTACGACAAGATGCACCTGTTCGATGTCGACCTGCCGACGGGCGAAAGCTGGCGCGAATCGAACAGCTACACCGCGGGCGAGGGGCCGGTGGTGGTCGATACGCCGCTGGGCAAGCTGGGCCTCGCGATCTGCTACGACCTGCGCTTCCCGGACCTGTTCCGCACCTTGAGCAATGCCGGCGCGACGCTTCTGGCGGTATCGGCGGCGTTCACCCGGCCCACCGGTGCGGCGCACTGGCACGTGCTGCTGCGCGCCCGCGCGATCGAGGCGGCGGCGTTCGTGATCGCGGCGGCGCAGACCGGCGAACATGCCGATGGTCGCGCCACCTATGGCCACAGCCTCGCGATCGGCCCGTGGGGCGACGTGCTGCTCGACATGGGCGAGCCGGCGGGCCTCGGCTTTGCCGAGATCGACGCCCGCCGTCTCGAGGATGTGCGCGCCCGCGTGCCGGTGCTCCGCCACCGCCGCACGATCGCGGAGGCGACGCAGGCGTGATCGTCTTCGACCTCAAGTGCAGCGGCGATCACGTGTTCGAGGTATGGTTCAAGTCGAGCGCCGCCTATGAGGAGCAGCGCGCGCAGGGCCTGATCGCCTGTCCCTATTGCGGCGACAGCACGGTCACCAAGGCAGTAATGGCACCGGCGGTCGGGGCGAAGGGCAACCAGCTGGCGGAAAAGCCGGCGGTGACGCCCGAGACGTTCAAGGCCGCGCTCGCCGCGATCGCCCAGATCCAGGCCAAGCAGCTCGAGACCTCGCAATGGGTGGGGAAGGCCTTTTCGGAAAAGGCGCGCGCGATGCATCTGGGCGAGGCACCCGAGGCCCCGATCCACGGCCAGGCGACGCTCGCGGAGGCAAAGGCGTTGGTCGACGAAGGGGTTCCGGTGGCGCCGCTGCTGGTACCGGTGGTGCCGCCTGAGGCCCGCAATTGATTTGCCCGGCATAGGCCGGTACGAGCGGTTTCGTGGCCCGGTAGCTCAGCAGGATAGAGCAAGCGATTCCTAATCGAGAGGTCGGAGGTTCGAATCCTCTCCGGGTCACCATCAGATTCGCACAGGATCGTGATGCCCTCCGCATTCGCACGGGTGACATGACGGGATATCGATCGATCCCCTACACGCATGCCTCGCACGAGCGCGGATCGCCTAAGCGACGTTCCTGCGCCGCGGGACCGTGCGGCCGCGTATCGGCGGTGGGATGTCGGCGGCGACGTTTACACGTCGGCGATACTCACCTTGCTTGGCCGCAGATATTTCGCCGCTTCGATCGCGCTGTACGCCACGTCGTAACTGATGCCGTTTTCGGTGAACAGTCGAACCGAAAACTGGCCCAGATTGAAGCGGGACACCTTGATGGGGTCGGGCCGTGCCCGCAGATAGATCTCGACCTTGCCGCCTGCCTGCAGGCACTCGTCCGCAAGATGGACCACCTCTCGGCCCGCGGAGTGATCCCTTGCACTCATGCTTCCTCCACTACCTTCAGCGATGCCCAAGTCTTCCTGCAGCCGCCGCGGTTCGCAATCCGGGAAAACGCCGAAGCGCACCCTTTACCGATCGGAGAGAAGCGCACTGCCAGCAAGGCGCGCCGGGCGGGCGGGCGACCGCAGCCGAAGCCGCAGGGGCGATCCGGCTGCGCGATCCCTCGGGACGCCGCTTTCCGATGTCGCCGGGTACTGCACCCGGCCCGAACGGAAGAAGGGGAGCCGCACCCCCTAGAGCGCGGCTCCCCAGTCATGCCCTCTGCCGGGGGTGAGGCGGTATCGGCGGAGGGCGATGCCGTCAGAAGCGGGTGCCGACGCCGAAGCCGAATACCAGCGGGTTGAGCTGGACGTGGGTCTGGTTGATCGTGCCGCCGGTATTGAGCCGGGCGGTCGTGCCCATGTCGATGTACTTGACGTCGAGGTTCAGGAAGAACTTCTTGTTGATGTCGATGTCGACACCGGCCTGCAGCGCGTAGCCGACGCTGTCCTTCAGCGAGATGTCGGTCTTGCCCAGCGCCTTGTTGAGCGAATCGCTGGCCTTGGCCGAATAGAAGGTGGTGTAGTTCACACCCGCGCCGACATAGGGGCGGACCCCGGACTTCGGCAGGAAGTGATATTGCAGCGTCAGCGTCGGCGGGAGCACCCAGGTGTGGCCGACCTTGCCCAGGCTCGAAATCGCCTCGCGGCCCTGCAGATCGTGCCGGGTGCTGGAGACGATCAGCTCGGCGCCGATATGGTCGGTCGCCATGTAGGTGAAGTCGACTTCGGGCATCACCGAGTTGCTGACGCCGACCCGGCCCGTCGGGATGCCGGGGGTGATGCCGTCGGATTTCTCATTGGGGGCGACGACGATGCCGCGCAGGCGGACCAGCCAGTCGCCGGCCGCGATGCCCGCATTGTCCTGTGCCTGGGCGCTCGCGGTGGAGGCCAGCAGGCCGGCAGCGGCCAGACCGACAAAAAGCGACGTACGCATGGTTCATTTCTCCTCGTGTTCGACGAGGCACCGGGTACCGGCAAGACGATCGCACGGTTTTGATCAGGCGCAACGTTGCGCGTAGGTAATGTTCCGAGGGCGGGCCGTCGGCACGCTTGCGTACCTCTACGTAAGGACAGGCCCCCCTGCGCGGCCGCATGCAGCGCGCGGAGGCGGATATGTACATGGATCGAAACCAGCCGGACCTTGGCGCTGCGGAATGGACCCTGCCGGCGCGCTGCGCGGCCTGCGGCGTACGGATGGCGGCGCTGTGCGGCGGCATTTCGGCAGGGGCGCTGGAGGCGCTCCACCGCGTCGGGCGCAAGCGTGTGCTGCGCCGGGGCGAGGCGCTGATCTGGCAGGGCGACGTGGCCGAGCAGGTGGGGATCCTCCATCACGGGCTGGTCAAGCTCTCAGCCTCGCTGGAGGACGGTCGCGAGCAGATGTTGGGTCTCGCCTTTCCGGCGGACTTTGTCGGAGCGATCGGCGAGCGGCCGTCGAGCCACTGCGTCACCGCGCTGACCGAGACCGAGCTGTGCGTATTCCCGCGCTCCGCGTTGCCGGGTCTGGTGGAGGCGCATCCGGAAATCGGCCAGGCGCTGCTGACCCGCGCCTATGACGAGCTGGACCAGCTGCGACGCTGGATGCTGCTGCTCGGGCGCAAGTCGGCCGAGGAGCGGGTCGCCAGCCTGCTCCTGCAGTTCGCCGCGCGCGGAACCTGTTCCTCCGGCGCGCCGGTGCCGCTGCCGCTCACCCGCCAGCAGATGGCGGAGCTGCTGGGCCTCACCATCGAGACGGTAAGCCGCAAGCTGACGGCGATGAAGCGCGACCGCGTGATCGCGCTGCCCGATCTGCGCAGCTTCGTGATGCTCGATCGCGACGCGCTTGCCGCGATGGCTGCCGAGACTCCGTAACTAACCGCATGTCGTAGGCGCCGAGCGCTGCCTATCCTCTCACCATCCTGAAATAAACCGGGATGAAGTTGGAGGCGACCATGAAGAATGTTCTCGTTCTGATGCATGATGACGCCGGGCAGGAAGCGCGGTTTCAAGCAGCACTGGACTTGACGCGCGGGCTGGAAGGGCATCTGCGCTGCGTCGATATTGCGATCGTGCCTGCCTATGTCGGCGATTATGTTGAGTTCGGCGGCGGCGCGGCGCTGATGGCCGACGAGCAGGTGCGCGAGGCGGCCAATCGCGTGCGGATGGAAGCGCGGCTGAAGGCTGAGGACGTGCCCTATAGCTGGGTGGACGCGACCGGCTTCGCCCGCGAATGCCTGCGCGACGCGACCGCGCTGGCCGATCTGGTGGTGCTCAACCGCGAGCTCGACAAGGTCGACTATCCCGACATGCGCGACTTGATCTGCGACACCATTCTCAAGACCGGAAAGCCGATCGTGGCGGTGCCGGAAAAGAGCATTTCGTTCGACCTGTACGGGCACGCGGTCGTCGCCTGGGACGGCTCGCGCACGGCAGAGGCGGCACTGCAGGCGACCGTGCCGCTGCTCAAACATGCCGGCACCGTCTCGATCCTGGTGGTGGACGAAGGTGCGCTGCGGCTGCCGCCGGCGGAGGCGGCCGAGTATCTGTCGCGCCACGGCATCCATCCGGAAGTGCGCGTCGTGCCGAAGACCGATACGGTCGGCGGCGCGATCCTCAACACCGTGAAGGCGCTGGATGCCGCCTATCTGGTCATGGGCGGCTTCGGCCACAGCCGCTTCCTGGAGGCGGCGTTCGGCGGCGTTACCCGGCGGATGCTCGCCGAATGCCCGGTGCCGCTGGTACTGGCGCACTGATCCGATCGATTCGCCGGCCCGAGGTCGGGCAAGAAAAAAGGGCAGGCATCCTGCGATGCCTGCCCTTTTTGCGGTGCACGCCACCTGAACGGGCGGCGGCGCCGCGCTTACTTGACGTGCTTGGCGAGGTGCTTGTTCATTTCGAACATGGTGCACTTGTCGCCGCCGAAGATCGGCTTCAGCGTTTCGTCGGCCAGAATCTCGCGCTTGTTGGCGGGGTTCTGCAGGTTGTGCTTCTTGATGTATTCCCAAACCTTGCTGACGATCTCGCTGCGCGGCAGATCGGCGGTGCCCACAATCTTCGCGAGTTCGGGCGAAGGGGTAACCGGCTTGGCAATGCCGCCGCGTGCTTTGGTCTCGGCCATGGTGTCTAACTCCTGTTCGTACCCCTTATTGGGGCTATTCCTTCGTCAGCGCCTCGGGATTGAGAGGCTTCCTCCCCCTTGTCGCGACCAACGATGTACTGCGGTTCGCGCGGTGATGCACGCCCTGTACGCCTTTGATCGCGCGAAAGGGCGTCTGTCCAGCACAGACAGCACCGAAGCGCGCCGAACCGTCATTTTGCGGCGCTGCGGTGGTGCATGCACGCAACAGTTTGCGGGAAAATTGTTCGAATCTTGCCGTTTCAGGCCAGCGCGCGCGCCTGGACCAGCCCTTCGAAGGTGCCGCGGACCTCGGCCGATGCCGCCGCGGTCAGTCGCTGCACGTCGGCAAGGAAGGCAGCCGCATCCGCGCCGGGTGCGCGGTGCGCCATTTCCCAATGGCCGAATTCGCGCCGGTCGACGGTGCGCCGCGAGAGCATGACGATCGCGCGGTGGCGGGCATCCTGCCGGATCCGCGCATAGGCGGCCTCGACGGCATCTTCGGGTCCCTCCAGTGCCTGGAGAAAGCGGCCCGCATCGGCATAAAGCAGTCCCGTGATCCGATCGCGCGCATTGTTGCGGCGGGATATCGTCAGGATATCCTGGGTTGGACAGGGGGCGGCCGGGTTGGCGGAACTGATATAGACGAGCTGCAGCATGGAAATTGTCTCCTGCGAGCATGCATTTTCGGCCAACGATGGTTAACAAGCGATCAACGCCACCGAAGCTCCGTTGTTTTACAGGTACTTCCTCCGCGCTGGACAAGATCGTATAATTGCGGCACTATCTGCGGGTGATCGACGCCCTGCGCCTTACCCTGCGACTTATCCGCCCTTAGGGGCCGATTTCGCACGCGCGCGTCTCCCCTAAGGGCAAACTGGACCTTCCCTATCGCATCACGGCTGCGCTAGGCGCGGCCCGACCTTGAAGAGAGACACGGCACATGTTGCGCGACCCCAGCGTCAAATATCGTCCCTTCCCGCAGGTGGATCTGCCCGATCGGCAGTGGCCCAGCCGCACCATCACCAAGGCGCCGCGCTGGCTTTCCACCGACATGCGCGACGGCAATCAGGCGCTGATCGATCCGATGGACGGCGAGAAGAAGACGCGCTTCTTCGAACTGCTGGTGAAGGTGGGCTTGAAGGAGATCGAGGTAGGCTTCCCGAGCGCCGGCGCCACCGAATTCGATTTCATCTCCGGACTGGTGCGCGAGGAAAAGGTGCCCGACGACGTGATCGTCCAGGTGCTCACCCAATCGCGCCGCGACCTGATCGAGACCAGCTTCCAGTCGCTGAAGGGCGCCAAGCAGGCGATCGTCCATCTCTACAACGCCGTATCGCCCGCCTGGCGTCGCATCGTGTTCAACATGAGCCGCGACGAAGTGCGCCAGATCGCGATCGAAGGCGCCAAGGTGCTGCGCGACGAGGCCGCGAAGCAGCCGGATACCGAGTGGCATTTCGAATATAGCCCGGAGACCTTCTCCACCGCCGAACTCGATTTCTCGGTCGAGGTCTGCGAGGCGGTGATGGATATCCTCCGTCCGACGCCGGAGCGTCCGCTGATCCTCAACCTGCCGGCGACGGTCGAGGCGTCGACCGCAAACGTCTATGCCGACCAGATCGAGTGGTTCTGCCGCAACATCCGAAATCGCGACAGCGTCGTCATCAGCCTCCACACCCATAACGACCGCGGCACCGGCGTAGCCGCGTCGGAACTGGGCCTGCTGGCAGGCGCGGACCGCGTCGAGGGCTGCCTGTTCGGCAATGGCGAGCGCACCGGCAATGTCGATCTCGTGACGCTGGCGCTCAACATGTACACGCAGGGGCTGAACCCTGGCCTCGACTTCTCGGACATCGACGAGGTGATTCAGACGGTCGAGTATTGCAACCAGCTGCCGGTTCACCCGCGCCATCCCTATGCCGGCGACCTCGTGTTCACCGCCTTTTCGGGCAGCCACCAGGACGCGATCAAGAAGGGCTTCGCCTCGCAGGCGGCGCGCAACGATCAGGTCTGGGACGTGCCCTATCTGCCGATCGATCCCAAGGATCTCGGCCGCGATTACGAGGCGGTGATCCGCGTCAACTCGCAGTCGGGCAAGGGCGGCGTCGCCTGGGTGATCGAGCAGGACAAGGGTCTCAAGCTGCCCAAGCGGATGCAGGCCGAATTTTCCAAGCACGTCCAGGGACTGGCCGACGAAACCAGCCGCGAGCTCAACGCCGCCGACATCTGGGGCCTGTTCGAGCGGGTGTATCTGCCCGGTGACAAGGACCGGATCGCGCTGGTCGACTATGAGGAGACCGGCGGTGCGGGCAGCCGCGTGTTCGTCGGGCGGATCTCGATCGACGGCGCGGCGCAGTCGATTTCGGGGCGTGGTAACGGCTTGATCTCGGGCGTGGTGGATGCGCTGGCCGGATCGACCGGGCCGCGCTTCGATGTTGTCGACTATAGCGAGCATGCGATCGGCGGCGGCGCGGACGCGCAGGCGGCGGCCTATGTCGAGTGCCGCACCGAAGACGGCCGGACCGTGTTCGGGGTCGGCATCGATGCCGATATCGCGACGGCCTCGGTCCGGGCCGTGCTGAGCGCTGCTAACCGGGCGTGAACGCCCGGCCCCTGCCGCCGGGCGGCAGGGGCGCGTTGCGGATCAGTGGGCGCTTGCGACTTCGCGTTGCGGCGTTGCAGCGCGGGCACCGTGGACGGTGCGCTGGAAGCGGAACGCGCCGGCGCGCTGGGCGAGGGCATTCACTTCGCCGGAGAGGTTGCGGATCGCGGCGGAGGTCTGTTCCACCATGGCGGCATTCTGCTGCGTGACCAGATCCATCCCCTTCATCGCCGTCGCCACCTGGCTCACCGCGGCCGACTGGGCGTGGTTGTCATGGTCGATGGCGGCGATCAGGTCGTGCACCGCCTCCACGTCGCCCGAGATGGTGTCGAGCGCCATGTCCGTATCGTGCACGGCATCGGCGGCCTGGATGATGTCGACCTGGGTCTCGCTCAGCATGTCGCGGGCCTGTTTGGCCTGATCCTCGGCGCGCAGCGCGAGCGCGGCGACCAGATCGGCGACGACCATGAAACCGCGACCGGCTTCGCCCGCCCGGCCTGCCTCCACCGCGGCGTTCATCGCAAGAACGCGCGTCTGGAAGGCGATCTTGTCGAGCCCTTCGATCACACCGTCGATATTCTTGGCGCTGCCGCTGGCGCGATCCATCGCCTGCACCGCGCGGGCGGTGGTGCCACGGCCGTCGCGCAGCGCGGTGGTCGCCTCGCCGGCGCGCTTCACCGTGTTGTCGGCGGCGATCATCGTCGCGCGCAGGCGCTCCTCGATCTTCTCCAGCGCCATGGTGGCCTGGGCGAGGTTGGCGGCGCTCTTCTCGGTGCGCTGCGCCAGATCCTCGGAGCCATGGGCGATCTCGTTCGAGGTCGAGCGGATGTTTTCCGAGCTTTCGCTGACGAGCTGGATGCGGGTGCGCAGCGAAGCGATCGCTTCGTTGATGTTCTGGCGCAGCACCTCATATTCTTCGGGGAAGCGGCGCTCGATCGTCCGGGTCAGGTCGCCTTCGCGCAACGCGAGCAGGCCGTGGCCGAGCACTTCGGTGACTTCGCGCTGTTCTTCGAGCTTGCGCGCATCGGCTTCGCTCTGAGCGGCTGCGGCGGCGCGGTAATGTTCGAGACCACAGGCAATGCGGCCCATCTCGTCGGACCGGTCCTGATAGGGAATGGTCGCGACCTCGCCGCGGGCGAGCTGGTCGGTCAGGCCTGACAGCGTTCCGATCGGCTCCAGCACCCGGCGGTACATGGTCAGGTAGAAATGTGCGGCCTGGGAGGCGACGATCAGCCCCAGAACGACCACGATCGCGATGGCGAGCGAGAATTCGAAATTGCCCTTGGCCTTGAGCTGCACCTGCGCATCGCCGGCCATCTTCACGAGCCGGTCGATCGCGGCGCGGTGGGCGGCATATTGCGCGTTCAGCTTGGCGTAGCTGGAGTCGATCGCAGCGCGATCGCGCTTGCGTGCGGCGGGGATCAGGCCCTTTTCGATCTCGTTCCAGAATTGTTGCGCGGCCGGATGGGCCTGCTGCAGCAACTGGGCACGAAGGTCCTCCCCGACGGTGGCGGTCTGCCAAAAGCGGTTGCGTTCGTCATACTGCTTGTGAAGATCGCTCAGCCGGCTCTCATGCTCGCCGACCGTCTCCGGGTTGCGGGCGATCAGCGTCGCCTCGAGGAACGGTTCGATGATATATTCGGGCGGGGGAAGGATGTCCGCGATCAGATCGGCATTGACCTGCTGCTGCAACTGCATCTCGCCACCCATGCGGATGCGGTCGAGGCGCCAGGCCGCCAACAGCCCACCGGCGAGCAGGATCGCCATCATGGCCAATGCGCTGTTGCGAACGAAGCTTGCAATCGACATTCACGATCCTCTGGTGGCAGGCGCACGCATCCCCACGGAGCCTTCGAACCGGAAGGCCTTCCGCTAGATTATAGGGGAGAGGGTCGGGGAAAGTGCCCCGTTTCAGGATTATTCCTGCATACTCGTAAGAGTACGTATGATCTCGCAACCGACGCGTGCGTCGGGGTAAATATCCTGCTTCATCGAACGAACGCGGACTTCCACGACGCGCGGGTCCCGCAGGGCAAGCGCGGCGACGTCCTCGCACAATACTTCCTGCAATTCGAAATGCCGGGACTGAACAAGGGCATGGATGCCTGTCCGCAGAAAGTCATAGTCGACGACGGCGTCGATGCGATCTTCCGGAACGGCAGAATAGCGGCAGGTCATTGCCACATCGATCCGCACCCGCTGGGGCGCGGCGCGCTCATGCGCATGGATACCCAGGCCCATCGAGACTTCGAGGGCGTCGAGATGAATCACATAGTCAGGCATCGGGGCGGTGCTCACGTCCTTCGAACATCACGTCGCTGTCGCGCGCGAGAAAATGCTGGCCGCAATCGACGAAGATGTTCTGCCCGGTGATGCTGCGGCATTCGAGCAGATGGGCCACCGTCGCGGCGATGTCGCCCGGATCGACCGTGCGGCGGAGCAGGTTCTGCGTGCCGGTCGAGGCGAATTCGTCCGCGGTCTGGTCGAGGCTGGGCAGGGTGAGGCCGGGGGACACCGCGTTCACCCGCACGCGCGGCGCCAGCTTCTGGGCGAGCATGTGTGTCGCCCCCTGCAGCGCCAGCTTCGAACAGGTGTAGCTGAAGAAATCCGGGTTAAGATTGCCCACCTTCTGGTCGAGCAGGTTGACGACCGCGCCCTCGGCCAGGTCCGGCTGGGCGGCGAGCGCCATCGCCAGCCCGACCGGGGCCGCCAGGTTCACGTGCATGTGCCGGTCGAGCAGGGCGTAGTCGGCGATCGGCGGCTGGTCATAGGCGAACAGCGAGGCATTGTTGACGACGGCGTCCAGCGGCGCGCCGAACGCTGCGCGGCACGCCTCGACCAGCGCTTCGGGCGCAGTGGGATCGGTGAGTTCGCCGCGGACAACGGCAGCCGTGGCGCCGTGTGCGCGCAAATCGGCGGCAAACGCCTCCGCCTCGTCGGGCGAGTGATGGTGGTGGACGGCAACCGCCCAGCCGCGCGCGGCGAGCCCGCGCGAGATGGCCGCGCCGATGCGGCGCGCACCGCCCGTTACCAGCACCCGCCCCGGCATCAATAGCCCATCAGCTTGAGCACTTCGGCCCGGCTGCGTTCATCCTCGCGGAACACGCCCATCATGCGGCTGGTGACCATGCCCACGCCGGGCGTCCGCACGCCGCGACCGGTCATGCAGCCATGCTGCGCCTCGATCACCACCGCGACACCGATGGGGTGCAGGTGGTTCCAGATACAGTCGGCCACTTCCGCGGTGAGCCGCTCCTGCACCTGCAGTCGGCGAGCGAAGGCGTGCAGGACGCGCGCGAGTTTGGAAATGCCGACAACATGGTTCCTGGGCAAATAGGCAATCGATGCCTTGCCGGTAATCGGTGCCATGTGGTGCTCGCAATGTGACTGGAAGGGAATGTCCTTCAGCAGCACGATCTCGTCATAGCCGCCCACTTCCTCGAACACCCGCGACATGTGGTGCGCGGGATCCTCGCCATAGCCGGCGCAATATTCCTTCCAGGCCCGCGCGACGCGCTGCGGCGTATCGAGCAGGCCCTCCCGGCTGGGGTCGTCGCCCGTCCAGCGGATCAGCGTGCGGATCGCCTCGGCCACGTCCTCGGGCACGGGGATCTTGGGCGACGGGGAAACCAGGTCGCCGTCCTCGGGATCGTGGTGGTGATCGTGCATCATTGGTCCTTTCGATCGCCGGTTCGCCTTCCCTTACGGCAGGCGTACTTTGTCCGGAGAGGCTTGGAGCGGGTCTTCGAAATCCCCGGAAAACCTTGATTTTCCGTAGTTTTGGTAACGTTTGCTCGTTGACCTCCGGAAAAACCCGGCGTTAGCTTGAACCTGCAAGAACAGCAAAGTCGCAACCGGCGCAAGATCGGGGCGGCCAGGGAGAGCAACAACCATGACGAAGGGCGATCTGCTTGGCGCAACGGCAGGGATGCTGGCGCTTGCCGCACCGTATTCCGCAGCGGCACAGGACCAACGGGGGGCGGCACCCCCGGCGCAGGATCAGGGCTATGTCTCGGCCAATGAGATCATCGTCACCGCCACCCGCCGCAACGAGACGGTGCAGGACGTGCCGCTGGCGATCACCGCGATTAGCCCGCAGCTGCTGGAAAATGCCGGCGTCGACAATGTCCGCGACCTCGAACAGCTGGCACCCTCGCTGCAATCCTCGACCGGCCAGTCCTCTGCGACGGGCACCACCATCTATATTCGCGGCATCACCACCGGGGGCGACAATCCGGGGTTCGAACCCGCGGTCGGCGTGTTCATCGACGGCGTGTTCCGCGCTCGTTCGGGCGTCGCCATTTCCGAGCTGCCGGAACTCGAGCGCGTGGAGATCCTGCGCGGTCCGCAGGGCACGCTGTTCGGCCGCAACACCTCGGCCGGCGCGCTCAGCATCTTCACCGCTAGCCCCAAGTTCGAGACCGGCGGCTATGTCGAGGCCGGCTATGGCAACTACAACGCCTATGAGGCGCGAGGTGCGATCACCGGGCCGGTGACCGAGAAGATCGCACTGCGCCTCGACGGCGCCTATCGCAAGCGCGACGGCTATATCGCGGATGCCAACAGCAGCCGCGCGATGAACGACCTCAACCGCTGGCTGGTGCGCGGGCAGGCGCTGTTCGATGGCGGCGCGGTCACCTTCAGGCTGATCGGCGACTATTACGAGACCGACGAACATTGCTGCGGGGCGATCTCGGCCGTGCGCGGTTCGCTGGCGCCGGTGATCCAGGGCATCGCGGCGGCGCAGGGGCTGACGGGCCTCGACACCGGTGCGCCGAGCGACCGTGTCCAGGCGGTCTCGCCCAATCGCGACTATGGCGAAAAGGTCCGCGATTATGGCGTCTCGGGCGAGCTCAACTGGGATCTCGGCGGCGCGAAGCTGACGTCGATCACCGCCTATCGCCGCTGGCGGGTGCTGCGTTCGCAGGACATCGATTATTCGGGCATCGATCGCGCCTATCGGGATGGCTATCGCAACCAGCTGGTCGACTTCACCCAGGAAGTGCGGCTGCAGGGATCGGCGCTGGGCGGCAAGCTCGACTGGCTGGTCGGCGCCTTCTATCTCAACGAAAGCAATCGCCTGCGCGACACGGTGCGGACCGGCAACGATTCCAACCGCTATGTCGATTCGATCTTCTCGGCGCAGCTCCGGCCGCTGTTCGGCACCCCGGTGCAGTTCTACGGATCGCTGGGGGCAGGGGTGCCCAGCTTCGGGCAGGTGCTGCTCAACCCTGCCGCGCCGCCGGCCGCCTATGGCCAGCTCGCGCCGCTGGTGACGCTGTTCCGCGCCCAGGCGGGCACGGCGCCGATCCCGGGCATTGCCGTGGTGCCGGGGCTCGCCGCCCTCGCGCTCCAGCCGCTGCCCGGGAACACACCGGGGCAGGGGAACAACAATGACGATTTCCGGGTGAAGACGAATGCCTTCGCATTGTTCACCCACAACATCGTCCATCTCACCGACAAGCTGTCGCTGACGCTCGGTACGCGCTGGAACCATGAAAGCAAGGGTCTCAGCGCGACGATCAACAGCACCACCGGCGCCTGCACCTTCTTCAACCAGGCCCGCACCGGCAATGCCGCGGCGGCGGCCTATGCCAATATCCTGCGCCAGGTGCCCGGCCTGTTCAGCAACCTGTTCCTGCTCAGCTGCAATCCGGCGGTGAACAGCGAGTTCAACGGCGCCTATGCCGACAAGCGCCAAGAGGACCAGCTGACCGGCACGGTGAAGCTCGCCTACAAGTTCAGCCCGCGTGTCCTCGGCTATGCGAGCTACGACCGCGGCTACAAGTCGGGCGGCTTCAATCTCGATCAGGCGACCTTCGACTCCGCTCTGCTTGGCGGCAACGGCGCGCAGGCGGGCGACCTCCACTTCTCCAAGGAGACGGTGGATTCGTTCGAGCTGGGGGTGAAGACGCAGGTGAGTCGTCAGTTCACGCTCAACCTCGCCGGCTTCTATTCGAAATTCTACAACCTGCAGAGCCTGGTGTTCAGCGGCACCAACTTCGTGGTGCAGAACGTACCGAAGACGACGAGCAAGGGCGTGGAGGCGGAAGCGACGCTCCAGCCGGTGCGCGCGCTGGTGTTCCAGTTGGGCTACAGCTTCATCGACGCACGCTATGACGATGACGGCAAGAACTTTGCCGGCACACCGCTGGTCGGCAAGGGCAACCTGCAGGTCGACAACCAGCCGCGCCATACGGTGACCGTCGCCGGCACCTGGACGCCGCCGATCGCCAGGGGGATCAACGGGCTGCTCCATGTCGACATGCGCTACAACAGCGAGGTCAACATCCCCTCCAGCCCGCCCGACGCAAACGGCCGCAACGCGCTGTACAACCAGGGCTATCCGCTGGTCTCTGCCGCCGTTGGGGTGCAGAGCCCGGGCGGGCGGCGCAGCCTGACCTTCTGGGTCGAGAACCTCACCAACCAGTTCTACTACATCACCGGCTTCGGCGTGCCCGAGCAGAACGGCAATTATGCGGGCTATCCGGGCACCCCGCGCTTCTATGGGGTGCGGGCGAAGATCGGCTTCTGATCAGCGCGCGAACAAGCGGTCGAGCGGGCCGTCGGCAAGGCACCAGAGCAGCGCAACCAGCGCGGCGCAGGCTAGGCCGGCGGCGGGCGAGACCGTCGCCACGACGAGACCGCCGAGATACAGCAGGCAGGCCACGGTGCCCTTGCGCAGCGTGCGGCGGTGATAGGCCTGCGCGACGGGGCTCTGCGCGCCCGTCCGCCGGATCACGCGCTGCAGCCAGTTATACGCGAAGCTCGGCAGCAGCATCACCAGCATGTAGAGCAGCGTGGCCTCGCGGCTGAAATGCTGCTCGCCGAGAGTGGCGGTGGCGAAGGGCACCAGCGAGAGGGTGAACAGCAGCACGATGTTCGACCAGAGCAGCGCATTGCCCGAGCGGGTGGCGAACTGGAACAGTTTGTGGTGGTTCACCCAGTAGATCGCCACATAGGCGTAGCTGAGCGCATAGGCGAGGAATACCGGCCACTGCGCGGCAAGGACGCCAAGGCCGGGTGCGGCCGGAGCGTGCAGTTCCAGTACCATGATCGTAACGATGATGGCGATCACGCCATCTGAAAACGCCTCGACGCGCTTGGCGCCGTCGCGGCCTTCCTGGTCCTGCATGTCCATCCTCCTGCCTGCGCCGTTGTTGGCGCAGGCAGAAGGGCAGGGCAACTAGACCAACGGCTTAGTTGGTCGAGATGGGCTGCTCCCAGACGCGTCACCCCCGGCGAAAGCCGGGGTCCATTCGCTTCTCAGTTCCGGATCGAGCCGTGACCGCGTGGCGAATGGATCCCGGCTTCCGCCGGGATGACGGGCGGGCGGATTACTTGGCCGAGAACGCCGCGTTGATGTGCAGCTTCACTTCGTCCGAGACGAAGGGGACGTACTTGTCCATGCCGAACGCGCTGCGGCTGATCGTGGTTGTCGCCTCGAAGCCGAAGTTGAGCTTCTTCATCATCGGGTTGGTGCCGGCGCCGACCAGGCTGGTCTCGAGCGTGACGGGCTTGGTGACGCCGTGCAGCGTCAGGTCGCCGGTGATCTGCGCCTTGGTGCCGGTGACGACCACCTTGGTCGAGACGAAGCGGATCGTCGGATACTTGGCCGCATCGAAGAAGTCCGGCGAGGCGAGGTGCTTGTCCAGCGCCGCAACGGTGGTGACGATGCCGCTGGTCGGGATGGTGATGTCCAGCTTGGCGTCGTTCGGCTTGGCCGGATCAATCGTCAGCGAACCCGTGGCGCCGCCGGCCTGGCCGGTGAACTGGCTGAAACCGAAGTGATTGACGGTGAAATCGACCTGGGTGTGGCCGGTATCGACTGCATAGGTGCCGGCGGGAACGCGGCTGGCGTCGGCCTGGCCGGGCAGTTCCTGGGCGAAGGCGACCGGGGCGGTCGCGAAAAGGGCGAGGGCAATGAGAGCGCGCATGATGGTTCCCTTCGGGTGGTTGCGTCGCTCCCGTAATGAGGCCGCCGGCCGCGCAAAGCTAGTGCGCAGCCGGCAACCCAAGGTTTCCGCCCGTGATCAGTTCTTCGACTGATCGACCAGCTTGTTGGCGCCGATCCACGGCATCATCGCGCGCAGTTCGCTGCCGACCTGCTCGATCTGGTGGCGCTTGGCAGCGATGCGGCTGGCCTTCAGCTCGGGCTGGCCGGCGCGGTTGTCGAGCACGAAGTCCTTCACGAAGCGGCCCGACTGGATGTCCGCCAGCACGCGCTTCATTTCCTTCTTGGTCTCTTCGGTGATGATGCGCGGGCCGGTCTTGATGTCGCCATACTCGGCGGTGTTCGAGATCGAGTAGCGCATGTTGGCGATGCCGCCCTCATACATCAGGTCGACGATCAGCTTCACCTCGTGGAGGCACTCGAAATAGGCCATTTCGGGGGCATAGCCCGCCTCGACCAGTGTCTCGAAACCGGCCTGGACCAGCGCGGTCGCGCCGCCGCACAGCACGGCCTGCTCGCCGAACAGATCGGTCTCGCATTCCTCGCGGAAGTTGGTCTCGATGATGCCCGAACGGCCGCCGCCGACGCCCGAGGCATAGGCCAGTGCCACGTCATGCGCGTTGCCCGAGGCATCCTGGTGGATCGCGATCAGGCAGGGGACGCCGCCGCCGCGGACATATTCGCTGCGCACGGTATGGCCCGGGCCCTTCGGCGCGATCATGATCACGTCGATGTCCGCCGGGGCTTCGATCAGGCCGAAATGGATGTTGAGGCCGTGGGCGAAGGCGAGCGCCGCGCCGGGCTTCAGATTGCCCTTGAGGTCGTTCTCGTAGATCGCCGCTTGGTGCTCATCGGGGGCGAGGATCATCAGGATGTCGGCCCAGGCGGCGGCTTCCTTGTTCGGCAGCACCTTGAAGCCGGCGGCTTCCGCCTTGGCGGCGGAGGCCGAACCCGGGCGGAGCGCGATGGCCACTTCCTTGACGCCGCTGTCGCGCAGGTTCTGCGCATGGGCATGGCCTTGGCTGCCATAGCCGAGGATGGCGATCTTCTTGTCGGTGATCAGGTTCAGATCGGCGTCGCGATCATAATAGACACGCATGTTGGTATTCTTCCCTTTCAAATCGGCGGTGCGCTGACGCGCGGAAAACTTCAGGCCGGCTCGCGGCCGCGCGAAATCGCGACGATACCGGTACGGGCGACTTCGATCAGCCCCACTTCGCGCATCAGTTCGACGAACTTGTCGATCTTGTCGATCGTGCCGGTCACTTCGAACACGAAGCTGGAGATGGTCGCATCGACCACGCGGGCGCGATAGACCTCGGCGAGGCGCAGCGCCTCGATCCGGTGATCGCCGGTGCCGACCACCTTCACCAGCGCCAGCTCGCGCTCGACATGCTCGCCCTTGGTGGTGAGGTCGACCACCTTGTGGACCGGCACCAGCCGCTCGAGCTGGGCGATGATCTGTTCCATCACCGGTGCCGACGCGAAGGTAACGATGGTGATTCGGCTGATCAGATCGTCGTCGCTGATCTCCGACACGGTGAGCGACGAGATATTGTAGCCGCGCGCCGTGAACAGGCCGGCGATCCGCGCGAGGATGCCGGGCTCGTTGTCGACGATGACCGCCAGCGTGTGGCGCTCGATGGCTTCTTCCTTGATGTGCATTTCTACCCCTTCGATCCGTCCCGCTCAGGAGAGGATCTGTATTCCGGTCAAACCAGCGCCTTGGCCTCGTCGTCCATCTCGCCGGAGACTTCGCTCGCCTGGAGCAGCATCTCGGTGTGCGCCGCGCCCGATGGGATCATCGGGAAGCAGTTGGCCAGCTTCGCCACGCGGCAATCGACCAGCACCGGGCCGTCATGGTCCAGCATCGCCTGGATGCCGTCGTCCAGCTCCGAGCGCTTCTCGATGCGGATGCCCTTCCAGCCATAGGCCTCGGCCAGCTTCACGAAATCGGGCAGCGCGTCCGAATAGCTTTCCGAGTAGCGCGACTGATAGGTCAGCTCCTGCCACTGGCGGACCATGCCCATATATTCGTTGTTGAGGATGAAGATCTTCACCGGCAGCCGATATTGCGTAGCGGTCGCAAGCTCCTGGATGTTCATCTGGATCGACGCTTCGCCCGCGATGTCGATGACCAGCGCGTCCGGGTTGCCGAGTTGCGCCCCGATCGCCGCCGGCAGGCCATAGCCCATCGTGCCGAGGCCGCCGCTGGTCAGCCACTTGTTGGGCGCCTCGAAGCCGAAATGCTGCGCGGCCCACATCTGGTGCTGGCCGACCTCGGTGGTGATGATCGGCGCGCGATGCTTGGTCGCCTCGTACAGCGCGCGGATCGAGCGCTGCGGCATGATCGTCTCGCCGCCTTCCGGGAAATCGAGGCAGCGGCGCGCCCGCCAGCCCTGGATGCGGCTCCACCATTCGGCGAGATCGGGTTTGGGATGGCCGCGCGCCTTCCAGCTTTCGACCATCGCATCCAGCGCACGCCCGCAATCGGCGATGATCGGCAGATCGACGCGGACATTTTTGTTCACGCTCGACCGATCGATGTCGATATGCACCTTGCGGCTGTTCGGCGCGAAGGCGTCGAGCCGGCCGGTGACGCGGTCGTCGAAGCGCGAGCCCACGGCGATGATCAGGTCGGCCTGGTTCATCGCCAGATTGGCTTCATAGGTGCCGTGCATGCCGAGCATGCCCAGCCACTGGTCCGACGAGGCGGGCAGGGCGCCGAGCCCCATCAGCGTCGAGGTGACCGGCGCGCCGGTGAGCGCCGCCAGTTCGCGCAGCAGCCGCGTGGCTTCCGGCCCGGAATTGATGATGCCGCCGCCGGTGTAGAAGATCGGGCGTTCGGCAGCCGCCAGCATGTCGACCGCTTCCTGGATCTTGGCGGCTTCGGGTTCGGTGGTCGGGCGATAGGTCTTGTGCTGGATCGGGCCCGGCGCCTCATAGCGGGCGGTGGCGACCTGGACGTCCTTGGGGATGTCGATCACGACCGGGCCGGGGCGGCCCGAGGTGGCGATGTGGAACGCCTCGTGGATGGTCGCACCCAGCAGTTCCGGCCGCTTCACCAGATAATTGTGCTTGGTGCAGTGGCGGGTGATGCCGACCGTGTCCGCTTCCTGAAAGGCGTCGGTGCCGATCAGCGCCGTGGGCACCTGGCCGGTGATGACGACCATCGGGATCGAATCCATCAGCGCATCGGTGATGCCGGTGATCGCGTTGGTCGCACCGGGGCCCGAGGTGACCAGGACGACGCCCGGCTTGCCGGTCGACCGGGCATAGCCCTCGGCTGCGTGGGTCGCGGCCTGTTCGTGGCGAACCAGGATGTGCTTGATCCGGTCCTGCTTGAACAGGGCGTCGTAGATCGGGAGCACGGCACCGCCGGGGTAGCCGAACACGACTTCCACCCCGAGGTCGGTCAATGCCTCGATCAGGATGTCTGCGCCGCTTTTCTCGGTCACCTTTGCCTCCACGCCTTCGCAAAATGGTTTACAGAACGGATAAG
>JAIYAA010000301.1 GCA_027489295.1 Sphingomonadales bacterium
CGTATCCGCCGTGCTGACGAGCTTGATCTTTACGGTGGTCGGCTTTGCCATGACCCGGAACCCTTGATTCGTGCGAAAAGAAAAGAGCGGCGCGCTTGTGAGCACACCGCTGACAGGCGGAGGCGGATGCGCGAATCGTGTGGAAAAGTCAAGCATCGTGCGATGCGATCCATCGATCAGCCTGATCGAGATAATCCAACCGTATGGCTGGCTGCACCTGGGAACCCGATCCTATATGCCGATCGTTATCGGCACGAATCGATTATCTTTGGAGGACACCCATGGCTGAAAATCCCGCCCTCGCGACGCCGACCGACCTCAATCGCAACGACACCAAGAGCGTTGCCGATGCGCTGAACAGCGCGCTGGCCGATTGCTTCACGCTGTATTTCAAGACCAAGAACTTCCACTGGCACGTGTCGGGACCGCATTTCCGCGATTATCACCTGATGCTCGACGACCAGGCCTCGCAGATCCTCGGCGTGACCGATGCGATCGCCGAGCGCGTGCGCAAGACCGGCAACACCACGCTGCGCTCGATCGGCGACATCGCGCGCCGCCAGACGATTTCGGACAATGACGCGGCGTTCGTCGCGCCGGGTGACATGCTCGCCGAGCTGCGCGACGACAATCTCAAACTGGTCGAGAGCTTCCGCGCGGTGAAGGAAGCGGCCGAAGACGCCAAGGACAATGCCACCAGCGGCATCGTCGACGAGTGGACCGACCAGGCCGAAGAGCGCGCCTGGTTCCTGTTCGAGGCCAGCCGCAAGGGCTGAGCCGAAACCGGCCGGCGCGCCACGGGGCGACGCCGGCCGTTTGCCATTTACTTGATGGCGACCAGGTCGGTCTCGACCTTCTTCAGCATCTCGTCGGTCAGTGCGCCGTTCGAGAAGGGCTGCACCGCCTTCAGGCTCATCGCCTTGAACTGGTCGAGCGCGGGGTGCGACGACAGGCCGGGAATGTCGGCGTCGAGCACTGCCTTGGCCTTTTCGTCCGCGATCAGCGCCTCGATCGGCGTATCGAGCGAGAACTTCGCGGCAGCGGCGGGGCCCGGCGCGACGGCAGGCGCAGGAGTCTGCTGCGCCATCGCGGCGGGGCTGAGGACGGCCGCGGCAACCGCGCATGCGACAAGAAGCTTCATTGGAAAGGCTCTCCCTGAACGGGCGCACGACCGCGCCCGAGGGGAAAGGCTAGCCACGAAATGCGGCAGCTTTGCGAATCGCTCAGCGCGCGGCGCCGTCCACCGTGAGCAGCCACAGATCGGGCACCGCACCGATGCGCAGCGGTACGCCGCTGGTGCCGATGCCGGCGGTGACCAAAACGTCGCGGCCCGGTTCGCGAATCAGCCCGCAGGCATAGCGATGGCCATAGCGCGATGCAGTCTTGAGCGGCCCGATCAGGGGCGGGGCGATCTGCCCGCAATGGGTGTGTCCGGCAAGCACGAGCGGCAGGTCCGCCGGCAGCACGGGTGCCACATCCGGCGTGTGGCTCAACACGAGTGTCGGGCCGGGCAGGGCGTGCGCGGCATGCACCAGTCGGCCGAGGCGGAACTTGCCGTGATAGAGATCGTCGGCGCCGGCAATCGTCAGTGGTCCGCGCCGCACCGCCTGGTTGCGCAGCAGGGTGACACCGTTGGCGGCGAGGCGCGGCGGCAGATCGGTGGTACCCGCATCCGAATAGTCGTGGTTGCCGAGAACGGCGACGGTGCCGTAGCGGGCGCGCAATCCGGCCAGGGGCGCGCTGGCATCGTCCGCATCGTAGATCCGGGTCGAAATCGTCCGTTCCTGCTCGATGTCGCCGGCGATCAGCACCAGATCGGGCTGGAGCGCGTTGATCTGCGCCACGATGCGGGCGATTCGCGATGGCGGCGTGTCCGGCCCGGCGACGTGCAGGTCGCTGATCAGGACCACCCGCATCGGCGCGGCATCCGCCGGCCAGTCGCGAAGATGCACGCTGAGACGGCGGACCACCGGATCGCGCGTCGCGGTGTAGTAGCCCAGGGCCAGGATGCCGAGTACCACGGCGGCGAGCAGAAGGAGCAGGCGCTTCATCGCGTCGCCCCCTAGCGCGACAGGTCCTTCAGGACCATCTATTTGGCCATGCGCGCCTTTGCCGACCTGCTCGACCGGCTGATCTACACCCGCTCGCGCAATGCCAAGCTTCGCCTCATCGGCGAGTATCTGCGGGGAACACCCGATCCGGATCGCGGCTGGGCGATGGCGGCGCTCACCGGCGCGCTCGATCTGCCGGCGGTGAAGCCGGCGCTGCTGCGCGCGATGATCGAAGCGCGGGTCGATCCCGTGCTCTACGGCATGAGCCGCGACTTTGTCGGCGATTCGGCCGAGACGATCGCGCTGCTGTGGCCGGAGCCGACCGTGCCGCCGCCGGATTCCGGCCCGCTCACCGTGGCGCAGGTGGTTGATACGCTCGCCGCACTCTCGCGGTCGGACGCACCGGCGGTGCTGGCGGCGATGCTCGACCGGCTCGAGGCCGACGAACGCTATGCGCTGCTCAAGCTGGCGACCGGTGCGCTGCGTGTCGGCATTTCCGCCCGGCTCGCCAAGACGGCGCTGGCGCAGGCCTTCGGGCTCGACGTCGATGCGGTCGAGGAAGTGTGGCACGGGCTCCACCCGCCCTATGCCCTGCTGTTCGACTGGGCGGAGGGCCGCGCCGAGCAGCCCCGCAGCGAAGACGTGCCGGTGTTCCGGCCGTTCATGCTGGCCCATCCGCTGGAGGAGACGCAGGTCAGCCTGGCTGACTATGTGGCCGAATGGAAATGGGACGGGATCCGCGTCCAGCTGGTCCATGCGGGCGGCGAGACGCGGCTCTACAGCCGGGCGGGGGACGACATTACCCGCAGCTTCCCCGAGGTGGCGGCGGCGTTCGCGACGCCCGGCGTGCTCGACGGCGAACTGCTGGTGCGCGGCGAGGTGCAGGGCGGCGAGGCGGGCAGCTTCAACGCGCTGCAGCAGCGGCTGGGGCGCAAGGTGGTTTCGGCCAAGACGCTTGCCGAATTTCCGGCGTTCGTGCGCCTCTACGATATCCTGTTCGACGGCCCAGAGGATCTGCGCGCGCTGCCCTGGCACGCGCGCCGCACCCGGCTGGAGAAGTTCGTGCCACGGCTTGACCCCGCGCGCTTCGATCTGTCGTCGGTGATCGACGCCGCCGATTTCGCCGCGCTGGAAGAAATCCGCGCCGGTGCCCGCGATGCCGCGATCGAGGGCGTGATGCTCAAGCGACGCGATTCACCCTATGTCGCGGGCCGTCGGGTGGGCCTTTGGTACAAGTGGAAACGCGATCCGCTCACCGCCGATTGCGTGCTGATGTATGCCCAGCGCGGCTCGGGCAAGCGCAGCAGCTTCTATTCGGACTTCACCTTCGGCGCATGGACGGAAAGCGGCGAGCTGCTACCGGTCGGCAAGGCCTATTTCGGCTTCACCGACGAGGAGCTGAAATGGCTCGATCGCCACGTCCGCACCCACACCGTGAACCGCTTCGGCCCGGTGCGGGAGACGGACAAGTCGCTGGTGCTGGAAGTGGCGTTCGATTCGATCCACGACTCGAAGCGGCACAAGTCCGGCCTCGCGATGCGCTTCCCCCGCATTTCACGGATCCGCACCGACAAGCCGGTTGCCGAGGCAGACACGATCGCCGGGCTGCGGCGGCTGGTGACCTGAACGGGCACGGCGGGATTTCCGAGGTCGCATGCGTCGGTGGTTCGCAGCCGAAACTCGGTCTTGCCGGTGCGGACGATGGTAAGCCGCAGCCCGTAGGCCCGTAGGTCCATCCTAAGCGCGGCTGTGCCGTTGATCGCGAGCACGATGAAGTCTGGAAGGTCGACGTGCGCAGACAGCGGGCGGGCATACCCATCGACGAGGACGTCAGTCAGGAGGCAGCGCGATCGACCGGCACTGCCGAGCGCATGGCCGTCCTTGCGCCTGCAACGAAAAGGGCCGGACGTTTCCGTCCGGCCCCATCGTTTGCATTACCCGTTCGGGTTACTGCTGCGGCGAAAGATTCACCGCCGCGTACTTGCCGCGACGATCAACCTCCAGCTCGAACTCGAGCCGGTCGCCTTCGTTGAGCGTCGGCATGCCGGCGCGCTCAACCGCAGAGATGTGCACGAACGCGTCAGGCTGCCCGTCATCGCGCTGGATGAAGCCGAAGCCCTTCATCGCGTTGAAGAACTTAACCGTACCGGTCGCCTTCTCGCCGGTCAGCTGGCGCTGCGGGCCACCACGGGGGGCACCGCGATCGCCGCCGCCGAAGCCGCCCGGAGCCGCTTCGCGCGGTGCGCGCTCGACGACTTCCATCGGCTCGCCGTCGATCTTGAGCGTGGTGGCCGAAATACGGCCGCCCCGATCGACGAGGGTGAAGCCGAGCGGCTGGCCTTCTGCCAGCGCCGTCAGACCGGCCTGCTCGACCGCGGAGATGTGCACGAACACATCCTCGCCGCCGTCATCGCGAACGATGAAGCCGAAACCCTTCTGCGCGTTGAAGAACTTAACGACGCCGGTGCCTTCGCCGATGACCTGGGGAGGCATGCCGCCGCCACCGCCGCCACCGCCGCGGAAGCCACCGCCGCCGCCGCCGCCGCCGAAGCCGCCGCCACCGCCGCTGCGGAAGCCACCGCCACCACCAAAGCCGCCGCGATCTTCGAAGCCGCCGCCGAAGCCGCCGCCGCCGAAGTTATCGTCGCCGAAACCATCGCGCTTGTCCCTGCCGCGCCCACCGCGCTCGCCGCGACGTCCTCTATCGAAACTCATGCCCTGTTCGTCTTCCCGGTTCGCCCTCAAACTACCAATCAAAACCCGAGCGCCGGACGAAAAACGCAGGTCTTCCGGCGCTAACGTAGCGCCCGAG
>JAIYAA010000027.1 GCA_027489295.1 Sphingomonadales bacterium
CCCTCGCGGTCGGCAGGGACGGTCCGCAGGCTCGGATGATCGGCATCATCGACGATCGCCCAGCGCAGATCCGGCAGATCGGCACAGCGCGCCAGATCGCTGGGGCCCAGGCCCGTATTGTTCCAGGGCGCCGGCGCTAGGACATGCACCTCCGCCTCGCTGGCGACGCGCCGGATCAACGGCTCGATCACCTGCTCGAACCACCAGGGCGTCACCACGGGGAGGTAGAAGAGGATCTTCACGCGTTCACACCCCCGGATGCGCCGGCCCGGCGTCGCTTCGACGGTTGATGCGGTCTGCCAATGCCTGCTCCATCACGCTCCCGAGGCGAGAACACGGCCCCGTCCGTCTCTTATAGGAACAGCGGCAGGCCCTCGGCCGCGGACGCTAGGAAAAACTTGCCTAGTTCCCGCCTCCGCCGGAACCCTGCGGGTCGGCGCAGGTTTGGCGGGCATCCCCCGATACCGGTTCCGGAGCATGCCATGGCCGACCAGCAACGATCCTCGCGCCTGCTTACCGTGCTCGCCATTATCCTGGCGCTGGTCGGGCTGGCGATCGGCGGCGGCGGGCTGTGGCTCGCGGTGCTGGGGGGCTCGGTCTATTATCTGCTTGCCGGTCTGGCGCTGATCGCCAGCGGCTGGCTGCTCCACCGCCGCAAGGCGACCGCACTCACACTCTACGCGCTGCTGCTGGTGGCGACGATGGTGTGGGCGGTTGCCGAGGCCGGCTGGGACTTCTGGGCGCTGGCCCCGCGCGGCGACATCCTGGTGCCGCTCGGTATCGTCCTGGCGCTGCCCACCATCGTGCGGCGGCTCGGCTCGCCGCGCTGGCCGGGGCGCGCCTGGCCGCTGGTCGGGAGCCTCGGCGTCGCCGCGCTGGTGCTGCTCGCCACCGCTTTCACCAATCCGCACGATCTTGCCGGCAGCCTGCCCGGCGCTCGCGGCATCGCCCCCGCCAGCGTGCTCGGCGGCACGCCGAAGGAAGACTGGAACGCCTATGGCCGCTCGTGGCGTGGCGATCGCTGGTCGCCGATCGACCAGATTACTCCCGCCAACGTCGCCACGCTTGAAAAGGCCTGGGAATTTCACACCGGCGACCTGAAGACCGGCGCCGATCCCGACGAGTTCACGTACGAAGTGACGCCGATCAAGGTGGGCGACCGGGTCTATCTCTGCTCGCCGCAAAATATCGTCTTCGCACTCGACGCGGAGACCGGGCAGCAGGTCTGGCGCTACGATCCTCAGATCCGCGCATCGCAAGACATGCAGCATCTCACCTGCCGCGGCGTATCCTATCACAGCAACGGCGCCGCGCCCGGCACCGGCGGCGTCTGTGCGAACCGGATCATCATGGGCACCAACGACGCCCGGCTGATCGCCCTGGACGCGACGAGCGGCCGCCCCTGCCCCGGCTTCGGCACCGGCGGCCAGGTCGATGTGTGGCCGGGGCTTCCCGGGCAGAAGCGCGGCTGGTGGCAGATCACCTCGCCGCCCGTGATCATCGGCAACCTCGCGATCTTTGGCGGCGCGGTGTACGACAACAAGACGACATTCATGCCCTCGGGTGTGGTCCGCGGCTATGACGTGAACACCGGCCGCGCGGTGTGGGCGTTCGATCCGGCCAACGCCAACGACACCTCGCCCAAGGCCCCCGGTACCGGCCGGTACACCCCCTCCAGCCCCAATAGCTGGACGATCGCGGCCGCCGATCCGGCGCTGGGGCTCGTCTATATTCCCACGGGTATGGCTGCGATCGACCAGTGGGGTGGCCGACGCACGCCCGAGACCGAGCGATTCGCCACCTCGGTGATCGCGCTGGAGGCGGCGACCGGGAAGATCCGCTGGAGCTTCCAGACCGTGCATCACGACCTGTGGGACATGGACGTCCCCGCCCAGCCGGCGCTGGTCGATCTCACCCTGCCCGGCCGCGGCCGGGTGCCCGCCCTCATCCAGTCGACCAAGACCGGCAACCTGTTCGTGCTCGACCGTCGGACCGGCAAGCCGCTTATCCCCGTGCGCGAAGTGCCGGTGCCGCAGGGCGCGGCGGCCGGCGACCATACGTCACCCACCCAGCCCGAATCCGCCCTCAGCCTGATGGCGAAGAAGCGGGTGACCGGCGCCGACATGTGGGGGGCTACGATGTTCGACCAGCTTGCCTGCCGCATCAAGTTCCAGCGGCTGCGCTACGAGGGGCCGTTCACCCCGCCGTCGCAGCAGGGCACGCTCGTCTTCCCCGGCAATTTCGGGGTGATGGACTGGGGCGGCATGGCGATCGACCCGGTGCGGATGATCGCCTTCGCCCACCCGAACTATATGGCGTTCGTCGACCGGCTGGTGCCGCGACCCGAATCCGACGCGGCCGACCCCAGGTTGCACGGCCCCGCCGGCGGCTCCGACTTCAGCGGATCGGACATCAAGGGGTTCAACCCGAACAGCGGCGCACCCTTCGCCGTCGCGCTCAATCCCTTCCTCTCCGCGCTCGGCCTGCCCTGCCAGTCGCCGCCCTGGGGCTATGTCGCGGGAATCGACCTGGTGAGCGGCAAGACCGTGTGGCAGCACCGCAACGGCACCTCGCGCGACCAGACGCCGGTGCCGCTGCCCTTCAAGCTGGGCGTCCCCTCGCTGGGCGGGCCGATGCTGACCGCGGGCGGCGTGGCGTTCATGGGATCCGCGCTCGATTATTACCTGCGCGCCTATGAGGTGACGACGGGCAAGGTGCTGTGGCGCGGCCGTCTCCCCGCCGGCGGCCAGGCGACGCCGATGAGCTACTGGTCGGCGAAGAGTGGGCGGCAGTTCGTGGTGATCGCCGCAGGAGGCCATGGCTCGCTGGGCACCAAGCGCGGCGATTCGATCATCGCCTACGCGCTGCCGCGGCAGTGATCCGCGCGGCAGTGCGGCCTATGTATTGATCCAGGATATAGGTTTGACTTTCATCGTGAAATACATGTCTGCTCGGGAACGGGCGTAGGCAGCCCGTCTAACGGGGACAATCCTGAGGTGCGACGTTCGCTGATCCTGATGGGTCTGACCGGCATGTTGCCGATCGTCGTGCTTGGCGCCGCATATGGTGCCGTTACCCTTCGCGAGCAGCGCACCGCACTGGATCGCCAGGCGGCGCTGGCCAGCCGCTCCACCGCACGCCTGGTCGGCCGCGAGATCGCGGCGACGCTGGATGCGGTGAAGATGATCAGTCGATCGCCCTCGCTCGATTCGACCATCGACCGGCCGCGATTCACCCAGCTGGGGCTGCGGCTGATGGAAGATCATCCCGGCTGGAGCGCGATCAGCATTGCCGACGCGGCGGGTATCCGCATGCTCGATCTGCCGCGCCCGATCGGCGGGCAGCTGGGCGAGGTGGTGGATCCGGTGAGCCTGGCAGCAGCCGTGCGTACGCGCACGCCGCAGGTGGGGCATGTCGTGCGCGGCCCGGGGGGCATGGTGGCGTTCGCCGTCCGCGCGCCGGTCCTGCAGGACGGCACCATACGCTACGTCGTCTCCGCGGTGGTGCCGGTCCGGGCGATGCAACACCTGCTGATGTCGGAGGAGATACCGCCCGAATGGCGCCTGCGCCTGCTTGACGGGCGCGGTGCGGTGATCGCGCAATCCGGGTCGCCGGCGCAGGACGCAGCGCGGGCCACCGTAAGCCCCGTCCCCGAAGCCGGATGGCACGTCGAAGTGGCGGTGCCGGGGGGCAGTTTCGCCGCGCTCACCCGGCAGACGCGCCTCATCCTGATCGGCGGCGGTCTGCTGGCGCTGGCGTTGTTCGTCGCGCTGGCGTTCGCCCTGATCGTCGAGTTGCGGCGGTTCCGCCAGCGCCAGGCGGCAACCGTGCAGGCGCAGCGACTGGAAGCGCTGGGGCGGCTGACCGGCGGCGTCGCGCACGATCTCAATAATCTGCTGACCCCGATCCTGGGCGGACTCGACCTGCTGCGCGCGCGGATCGGCGACGATGCCAAGTCGCTGCGCTATATCGACAGCGCCACGCACAGCGCCGAGCGCGCCCGCAGCCTCGTCGCGCGGCTGCTCGCCTATGCCAAGCGCCAGGCATTGACGCCCGAGGCGATCGTGGTCGCGACGATGCTCGCCGACCTGCACGAGTTGCTGCAGCGATCGGTGGGGCCGACGATCGGCTGCACGATCCACACCGCGGACGACCTGCCGGCGGTGCGGGCCGACCGCAACCAGCTCGAACTCGCCGTGCTGAACCTGGTGATCAACGCGCGCGACGCGATCAAGACCGGCGGCCGGATCAGCGGCACGATCGTCCTTTCCGCCCGTCCGCCGCGCCGCGACGAGCTCCGCGGGCTGCCGCGCGGCGAGTATCTCGCGCTCGCGGTGCACGACGATGGATGCGGCATGGACGCCGCGACGCTGCGGCGCGCGATGGAGCCGTTCTTCACCACCAAGTCCGGCGACCGGGGCACCGGGCTGGGTCTGTCGATGGTCCATGGCTTCGCCGAGCAATCCTCGGGTCGGCTGATGCTCGAAAGCGCGCCAGGCCAGGGCACCAGCGCGACGCTGATCCTACCCGCGACGGACCCCCCTGCAGCAATCGCCGACGCGATTCGCGAGCGCCCCACCCGTACCGCCGAGATCCTGCTGGTGGATGACGATCCCGCGGTACGCGAGGCCGCGGCCGAGGTGCTGCGTGCGCACGGCCATCAGGTCGCTGAGGCGGAATCGCTGAGCCAGGGCATGGCAGTGCTCGCCGGTGCGCCGGGCACGGCGCTGGTCATCACCGACTATATGATGCCGGGCGGGACGGGCGGGGAATTCATTCACCGCGCCCGCGGCGCCGGACTTCCCCAGCCCTTCCTGCTCCTCACCGGCTATACCGACGCCGCGGACGACCTGCCCGACGACGTGCCGCAACTGCGCAAGCCGTTCCGTGAGCGCGAACTGCTCGACGCGGTGGACGCGCTGCTCGGCTGAGGCGTGCCATCCCGCTCGCCCGGGGTACGAAGCACCGCTTTACGCCTCGGGCAACGCCTCGAGCAGTTTGTCGGGGGTAATCGGGAAGCTGCGCACCCGCACGCCGCAGGCATGATGGATCGCGTTGGCGATCGCCCCAGCCGCGCCGCAAATGCCCAGCTCGCCGACGCCCTTGGCCTGGAGCGGGCTGGCGGCGGGATCGCGCTCGTCGACCAACACGACCTCCAGCGCCGGCACATCGGCATGGACCGGCACGTGATATTCGGCGAGGTCGTGGTTGACGAGGTGGCCGTCGCGGGGATCGAACACCAGTTCCTCGGTCAGCGCGCTGCCGATGCCCCACACCATGCCACCCAGGCATTGCGACGTCGCGGTCTTCTCGTTGAGCGCGCGGCCCAAACCGAAGGCGCCGGTCATCCGGCGGATACGCGTCTCGCCGGTATAGGCGTTGACCCCTACTTCGACGAAAAAGGCACCGTACATCGCGATGGCAAGCTTCTCGTCGATGCCGCCATTCTTGAAATGGCCGGTCTCGGTAAGGTCGTTCTCGAGCAGCTCGGTGAAGGGGATGCGGCGGTTGCCGGCGATGGCAGTGCCGTCCTTCAGCGTCAGCTCGGCCTCGTCGCAGCCGAGCAGCTCGGCCAATTGCTCGCGGATTGCCTCGCATGCGACGAACACCGCCGACCCGGTCGATGCCGCGCCCCAGCTCCCGCCCGAGCCCGATCCCGGCGGAAAGCGGGTGTCGCCCAGCTGGACGAGCACCTTCTCCGGCGGCAGGCCGAGCATCTCGCCGGCGATCTGGCCGAGAATGGCATAGGTGCCGGTGCCGATATCGGTCATGTCGCTTTCGATCACCGCTGTACCATCGGCAGCGAGCGTCACCTTCGCCTGCGCTTCGTTGAGATTGTGGACGCGGCACGCCGTCGCCATGCCGGTACCGATCCACCATTCGCCGTCGCGGCGCTGGCAGGGATCACGGTCGCTGCCGTTCCAGCCGAACCGCTCGGCGCCGATCTTGAGGCACTCGGCCAGCCGGCGGGAGCTGTAGGGCACGCCCTGGCTGGGGTGTTCCTCGGGGATGTTGCGCAGCCGCAGCTCGACGGGGTCGATCCCGGTCGCCAGCGCCAGCTCGTCCATCGCCGCTTCGAGGCACTGCATCCCCACCGCCTCGCCCGGTGCGCGGACCGAGCCTGCGGTCATGCGGTGGATCCGGGCGAGATCGACGCGCAGCCGGCGGTGTTCGCCCGGATACAGGAACTCGCTGGCCTGGGTGACCGGCTCGGCGAATTTCTCGCCGGGCAGGTTCGACACCCATGCCTCATGCCCAAAGCCGAGCAGCCGCCCCTCGCCATCGGTTGCGAGGCGGATGCGCTGACGCGTCTCGGAACGCCGCATCACGCATTGAAAGACCTGCTGGCGGCTCATCACCACGCGCACCGGCCGGGCCAACTCGATCGCGGCCACCGCCGCCGCGGTCAACTCGGCGCTGATGCCCAGCTTCGACCCGAAGCCGCCACCGACATAGGGCGCGATCAGCCGGACCTGCTCGGGCTTCAGCCCCAGCGCGTCGGCCAGCTCCTTCTGGTTGTACTTCAGCATCTGCAGGCTCGAATGGGCGGTGAGCGTGTTGCCGTCCCATTCGGCGATGCTGGCATGCGGCTCCATCGCCGCGCTGGCATGGCCCTCGGTAGTATAGGTCACGTCCACCGCATGGGCGGCATCGCGCATCGCCGCGTCGAGATTCCCCTGCTCCACCGGTTCGCCGAAAATCTCGTGCGCGGCGTGGGAATCGTCCTGCGTCAGCGGGATCCGGGCGGGATCGTCGCTGCGATAGGCGATGCGCAGCCGCGTTGCGGCGTCCCGCGCCTGCTCGAACGTCTCGGCGACGACCAGCGCCACCGGCTGGCCGAAATAGTCGACCTTGTGAATCTCGCGGACCGGCGACTTGCCGGCCCCGCCCTGCGCCGAGCGCGTGATCATCCGCGGGTCTGCGATCACCGCCAGCACGCCCGGCATGGCCAGCACCGGCGCGGTTTCGATCTCCACGACCTCGCCGCGACTGATCGTCGACAGCACCAGCACGCCCTCGGCGCAGTCGATCGGATATTCGGCGGCATAGGGCGCGATGCCGGTCGTCTTGGCGCTGCCGTCCGGCCGATCGAGCGGGCGGCCGATGATCCCTTGCGCCATCGAATCGAGCCGGTTGCGCTCGTCCGGCTTGTCCATCGTGTAGGTGCGGGTCACAGCGTGCCTCCCGTGGCTTCGCGGAGCACGGCCTTGAGCGTGCGGCGCGTGAGGGGAATCTTGAAATCGTTGCTGCCCTGGCCGCGCGCGTCGTCGAGCAGCAGCACAGCGGCCTGGTCGAACAGCGCATCCGAAGGCGCCTGCCCTTCCAGCAGTGCCTCGACGCGCGGGTCGTGCCAGGGCTTGTGCGCCAGCCCGCCAAAGGCGAGCCGCGCCTTGGCGATGCGGCCCTCCTCGACATGGATCACCGCCGCCACCGAGACGAGCGCGAAGGCGTAGGACGCCCGGTCGCGTACCTTGCGATAGAGCTGGGCGCCGCCCGCTGGCGCCGGCAGCACCACGCCGGTGATCACATCGCCGGGTTCGAGCACATTGTCGCGCTCGGGCGTGTCGCCGGGCAGGCGGTGAAAGTCGCGTACCGGCACCGAGCGCTTGTCGCCCCGGGCATCGACGACCTCGACGGTGGCGTCCAGCGCCGAGAGCGCAACCGCCATGTCGCCCGGATAGGTGGCGATGCAGGCATCGCTTGCACCGAGAATGGCGTGAATGCGGTTGAACCCGCCGATCGCCGCGCAACCGGAGCCCGGCGCGCGCTTGTTGCACGCCTGGGAGAGGTCGGTGAAGTAATAGCAGCGGGTGCGCTGGCACAGATTGCCGCCGGTGGTCGCCTTGTTGCGCAGCTGGAAGGTGGCACCCGCCAGGATCGCGCGGGCCAGCACCGGATAGTCCGTACGGATGCGTGGATCGGCAGCACAGGCGCTGTTCGAGACGAGCGAGCCAATGTGCAGTCCGTCGCCGTGCGGCGTGATCCCGCCCAGCGGCAGCCGGTTGACGTCGACCAGTGCGGTCGGCGTCTCCACCTCCAGCTTCATCAGGTCGAGCAGGTTGGTGCCGCCGGCGATCGGCTTGGTGCCGTCGGCGACGAGCAGCTGGACGGCATCACCCAGCCCGTGCGGGCGCTGATAGTCGAACGGCTTCATGCCTGGGCCTCCGCAACTTCGGCGATCGCCGCGACGATGTTGGAATAGGCTCCGCAGCGGCAGACATTGCCGCTCATCCGCTCGCGAATCTCTTCCGCGCTCAGCACCGGCGTACCCGCGACGTCCTCGCTGACCATGCTGGTCCAGCCCGCCGCGATCTCGTCGAGCATCGCCTTGGCGGAGCAGATCTGGCCGGGGGTGCAGTATCCGCACTGATAGCCGTCGTGGCGGACGAACGCCGCCTGCAGCGGGTGCGGGGCATCGGGCGTGCCGAGCCCTTCGATCGTCGTCACGCTGTCGCCGTCGTGCATCACGGCTAGCGTCAGGCAGCTGTTGATCCGCTGGCCGTTGAGCAGCACCGTGCACGCGCCGCACTGGCCGTGATCGCACCCTTTCTTGGTGCCGGTGAGCCCGCAACCGGTACGGAGAAAATCGAGCAGACTGGTACGGGGATCGACGTCGAACTCGTGATCGACACCGTTGATGGTGATGGGCATGCGCGGCCTCCCTGGTCAGGGGGGCGAACGCGTGGAGGCCGGGATCGGTCCCGCCGATCTGGAAGCTTGTCGGCAGCCCGCCGCGCCGCCGCTTGCGGGCAGGAGCGCAGCGGTCACCCGGTTCAGTGCCCCTTGCGCGGGATCAGGTGCAACAGGCCGGCCACGACCGCGCCCACCAGCAGCCCCGCCACCGCCGAACCCAGTGCATAGACCAGCCATTCGACCAAGCCGCCCAGCGCGCCCGTCGCCGCGCCGGCGACCTCGGACCAGTGATGCACCGCATGCGGCACCGCGCCGAACCCGAATTCCTCCAGCCCGTGCAGCAGGATGCCGCCGCCGACCCAGGCCATGGCGCCGACGCCGATATGCGACAGCGCGGCGAGCAGCACCGGCATCGCCTTGACCAGTCCGCGCCCGAACACCGCGACGCCGCCGCTCCCGCCGTCACGGCTGAGATGCAGGCCGATATCGTCCATCTTCACGATCAGCGCGACGACACCGTACACGCCCACGGTGATCGCCAGCGCCACCAGCACCAGCGCGCCGGCCCGCGTCAAGAACGACATGTCGGCGGGCAGCTGCGCCAGCGCGATCACCATGATCTCGGCGGAGAGGATCAGGTCGGTGCGGATCGCACCGATCACCTGGCGTTTCTCCAGCGCCTTGGCATCGGTGATCGCGGCAACCTCGTCGCCGGCATGGGAACCGGTCAGCGCCTCGAGGATCTTCTCGGCCGCCTCGAAGCAGAGATAGGTGCCGCCCAGCATCAGGATCGGCGTGAGCGCCCAGGGGGCGAAGGCGCTGAGCAGCAGCGCCAGCGGCAGGATCACCAGCAGTTTGTTGGCGATCGACCCCAGCGCGATCTTGCCGATGATCGGGAGTTCGCGATCGGGCGTGAGCCCCACCACGTAGCGCGGCGTCACCGCGGTATCGTCGATCACCACGCCGGCGGCCTTGGCACCCGCCTTTCCTGCGGCACCGGCCACGTCGTCCAGCGACGCCGCCGCCAGTTTCGCCAGCGCCGCGATATCGTCGAGCAATGCGACCAGGCCACCCGCCATCAAATCCCCCTCATGTTTGCCTCGCGCTAGCCGAGATGAAGCGGAAATGCACGCGGATGGCGCTTGGCTCCGCCTTAGTCGGGAAGATCGAGCGCCTTGGCGAGCTTGAACTGCACCGAAGCCCCCGGCGCGCCCGATCCCGGCTGCCCACCGCCTACCGTCACCCGATAGGTGCCGGCGAACAGGCGGTGCCGCCCCTCCGGCGTTACCGCGCTCAGATCGCGCTGCGACAGGGCGAAGCGCAACGTCCGCGCCTCGCCCGGCTGCAACGACACGCGCTGGAAGCCGCGCAGCGCCACCTTCGGCGCGCCAGGCTCCTCGGGGAAATTGAGGTAGAGCTGTGCGACCTCGTCGCCCGCGCGTGCGCCGGTGTTGCGCACCTCGGCGGTGACGACCAGCCCCGCCCCGGACCCACCTTCGGCCCGGTCGACCACCGGCGCACCATAGGCGAAGCGGGTGTAGCTGAGGCCGTGGCCGAACGGATAGACCGGGGTGCCGGTGAAGTAGCGATAGGTCCGCCCCCGCATGCCATAGTCGCCGAACGGCGGCAGATCGTCGACGCTGCGGTAGAAGGTGAGCGGCAGGCGGCCCGAGGGGCTGGTCTTGCCCGAGAGCACGTTGGCGATCGCGGTGCCCCCCTGCTCGCCCGGATACCAGGCCTCCAGGATCGCGGCGGCATGGTCCTTGGCCCAGCTGAGGTTGATCGGGCTGCCGTTCATCGCCACCACCACCAGCGGCTTGCCCGTCGCCCTGGCGGCCTCCAGCAGCGCCTGCTGATCGGGCAGCAGATCGAGGCTGGTCTTGTCGCCACCCTTGAAGCCGGGGATCTGCACCGGCGATTCCTCGGCCTCCAGGTCCGAGGTGATGCCGACCACCGCGACGAGCACATCGGCCTTCGCGGCAGCGGCCTTCATCGCCGCCAGCGGATCGGCGCTGATCCGCTTCCACACCAGATCGATGCCCGACAGGACATGCTCGTCGGTGCGGATCTCGATCGGATAGCGCTTGCCCTGGACCAGCTGGACCTCGCGCATCGTCGGCAGGCTGCCCCAGCCGGCCTTGCTCAGATCGACGAAGGGCTTGCCCTCGAACCGCATCTCGCCGGCAAAGCCGGTGAGGCCCAGCCGATAGGTGCCGGTCTCGGGGGCTACGAGGAAGCCGGTCCACACCGTGCGGTGATGGTCGGAAACCTGCGCGAGATCGAGGCTGCGCGCGGAGACGTCCGCCTCCACCCGCGTGACCACCGGCGTATCGGCGAATGTCATCGCCTTGGTCGCATCCCCGAAGGTGCCGGGCGCGAAGGCGGCCGGGGCCGGCGTCAGCGGGTTGTAGTAGCGGGCGAGCAGGCCCGGCTTGCCGTCGGGCGTGCGAAGCGCCGCGCCGGGGACCGGATCGCCGTCGGTCACCGATGCGCCGAACGGCGCGTAGCGCACGTCGGCCTTAGGGAATGCGCGGCGCAGGCCCTCGACCACCGAGATCGGCGCGCCCGATTGCGGTGAGGAATAGTTGCCGCGCAGCACCCGCGTCGCGTCGCCCAGCGGGCCGATCACCGCGATGCGGCTGCCGGGCTTGAGCGGCAGCAGCCCGTCATTCTTGAGCAGGACAAGGCTCTTCTCCGCGGCGTCCAGCGCCAGTGCCCGGTGCGCGGGTGCGCCGATGTCGCTGCGCTTGCCGCTGGGGGTGCGGATGCCGGGCAGATCGCCGTTGCGCAGGCGGGCCGAGAACAGGCGAACCAACGTGCGGTCGATCTCCCCCTGCGTGATCAGCCCCTTGGCCAGCGCCTCGCGATAGCGGTCGCCCAGCCCTGCCATGTCAGTCAGTGTCTGGGTATGGCATTCATTGTCGACGCCGGCGCGGATCGCCGCCGCTACCGCCGCCGCCCCGTCGGGCGCGTAGTGGTGGTTGTCGCTGATGTCCTTCACCGCGTCGCAATCGGAGACGACATAGCCCTTGAAGCCCCAGGCGCCGCGCAGGTGTTCCCGAAGCAGCTCGTCGCTGGCGCAGGCGGGCTGGCCATCGATGCGGTTATAGGCGCACATCACCGATCCCGCCTTGCCCTCGACGATCGCGGCGCGGAACGCCGGGAGATAGGTGTCCTCCAGATCGTGGCGCGAGACGAACACGTTCGCCGCGTGGCGGGTCGATTCCGGGCCGCTGTGCACCGCGAAATGCTTCGGCGTGGCGATCACGTTGGGCAGGTCCGGGTTCGGCCCCTGCATGCCGGTCACGAAGGCGACCCCCATCCGCGCGGTCAGAAACGGATCCTCGCCATAGGTCTCCTGTCCCCGGCCCCAGCGCGGGTCGCGGAAGATGTTGATGTTGGGCGACCAGGTGTCGAGCCCGTTGCCGATGCGGCCCATCCGGCCGGTCTCGCGGGCCAGGGCGTGCAGTCCTTGCACCTCGCTGCTGATCGCCGCGGCGACATCGTGGACGAGCGGGGCGTCGAAGCTGGCGGCGAGGCCGATCGGTTCGGGGAAGTTGGTGGTCGGCACCGTGCCGAGCGCGCCGTGAAGCGATTCGGTCCACCAGTTATAGCGCGGGATGTTCAGCCGCGGGATCGCCGGCGCGACGTTGAGCAGCTGGCCGATCTTCTCGTCGATGCTGAGCTCTGCGACGATCGCCGCCGCCTTGGCATCGGCGTCCGCGCGCGGATCGGCTGTCTGGGCCAGGGCGGGCAGCGGAACGAGCGCGGCGGCGAGCAGCGCGGCGCGGGCAATGCGGTGCATGTCTCTCTCCCACGGGCCTGTGGTTTAGAGCACCGGCATGCATCCCCCTTGAAATCACGGGACAATGCGCAGCGCCTTGGTCGTCGTCAGGCCCGTTCTTGTGATTTTCCGGGTCGCGACCAGGCGCTACGTTAGCGTTATCATCGCCGCATTTGTAGGGGTATTTTATCCGTGGCCGGTACCGAAGAGGCGATCGCCGGCATCGCCCAGCCCCGGCGCGATATAGCCATGGTCGTTGAGCTCTGCATCCAGCCCGGCGGTCCAGATCGGTACGTCGGGATGCGCGGCACGCACCGCGAGCACGCCCGGCCGCGCCGCGAGCAGGCAGACGAAGCGTAGCGACCGCGCTCCCGCGCCCTTCAGTCGATCGAGCGCCGCGATCGCGCTGTGTCCGGTGGCCAGCATCGGATCGACGAGGATGACCAGTCGCTCCGCGACATCGCCGGGTGCATTGAAATAATACTCCACCGCATCGAGCGTCTGCGGATCGCGATACAAGCCCAGATGCGCGACCGATGCCTCCGGCAACACGTCGAGCAGGCCGTCGGCCATACCCAGCCCCGCCCGAAGCACCGGCGCGATCACCGGCGGCGGTCCGTCGAGGAGCGGGGCGTCCATCGCGGCGACGGGTGTTTCGATCGATGCAGACCGCAGCGGCAGATCGGCCAGCGCGGCGGCCCCCAGCAGCACGGAGAGCGCGCGCAGCTCGTGGCGGAAGCGCTCGGGCGGGGTGGCGCGATCGCGCAGGCGGGTCAGCCGGTGCTGCACTAGCGGATGGGCGACGATCGTCAGCCCGTCGAGTTCGAGGTCGGGAGCGGTCATGCCCGCTCTCGTGCAGGATGCCGGCGGCACGCGCAAGAACGCTGCATGGCGGAGTGGCGACGCCGTCTACCCGATCTTTACCAAATCAGGCGCAGGGTGTGATGCTGCTGCGGTAATGCCCGCGTCGGCGAGCAATGCGGGGATCTGCTTCGACAGCGCAAAATATCCTTTGGCGCAGTGCGGCCAGGCCCGCTCGTCCCCTGCGCGGCGATGCTCGACGAGGTGGATGCCCTGGGGGATCGCCGCCGCCGCGAGCGTATCGGCAATCGGTCCGATCGTCGCATAGCCGGTAAGGATCTGGCGGCACCCCTGCCCCGCCGCCACGGCGAACGCGCCGGCAAGGTCGTCGACCCAGGCCGCCGGCACCTTCCAATGGCTCGACGCGCGCTGCAATCCATCCGCCACCGCAGCGATATCGCCGGGGCCACGACAATGGGCGCGGCATGCTACCACATGGCGAACATCGATGTCGGCAAGCGCCGGCTCGGTTTCCAGCGACAGATCCTCGGGCGTGAGCAGAAGCATCGTCGCGATACCCGGGCTGGGTGCGCGCACCGGGCGCAAGGCCTCGCGTCGGATCTCCGATGTTTCACGTGGAACAGCCGCGTCACGAGCGAGTCCCTGCGGCCGAAATCGCCCGCCGGTACGATAATGAATGCGATCGGCATCGGCGAGATATGGCTTGCCATTGGTGTGCAAGCCCGCGACCCAGCGCCACGACAGCGTATTCGACGCGGCGTCCGCGTCCACGAAGTGATCGTAGGTGAAGGCAGCACCCAGCTCCCACGGCAGCCCCAGCGTGAAAATCCAGATCGATGCAAACTGCATCCGCGCCCAATTGTGGAGATAGCCCGTCTCGCGCAGCTCGCGCGCCCATGCATCGAAGGCATCGATGCCGGTGCAGCCGCTCGTCGCCGCGGCATAGCCTTCCGGCAGCGTGTCCGGGGACCACCGGCCAAGGGCGCGTTGCCAGTTGCGCCACGCGGCAGGATGCTGCTCCAGCCAGCCCTTCCAATAGGTCCGCCAAAACACTTCGGCGAGGAACTTCGCCGCTGCGTCGCTGCCATGCCGGGCGACTACCGCGCGCGCGACCTCTTCCTCACTGATCAGCCGGCGGCGCAATGCTGCCGAAAGCCGAGACACCGCCTGATGCCGGCCCGCCCCCTTGTCGTCGTTCCGATGGGCGGCATAGGACTCGCCCGCGAGCGGCAGGAATGCCGCCAGCCGGGCCTCGGCGGCGCTCCGTGATAGCGGAAAGTCGAAGGACAGGATTGGCCAACGGCCCGGCGCAGAGAGCAGCATGGCGCAATCGTGCCATGCTGCCCGAAAAGGTCAAATCTGCCACTAGGGGCAGCGAAACCCGATCAGATCCGCTCGCCGCTCAACCGCTGGCACACCATGTCGAGCTGGTCGAGCGTGGAATAGCTCACCATCAGAGACCCGCCCTTTTCCGCATGTGCGATGCGGACATTGAGCCCCAGCACGTCGCCGAGATGTCGCTCGAGCGCGGCGATATCGGGATCGCGCTCACTGCTCGCTTCGCTTGCCTTGCGCTTCGGCGCGGGCTTGGCCGTACGCGCCAGCTTCTCCGCGTCGCGCACGGACAGACCCTTGTCGACGACTTCCCGCGCCAGCTTCTCGGGATCGGGCGCACCGATCAGCGCCCTGGCATGGCCCATCTCCAGCGAGCGATCGACCACCATCTCGCGCACCGCCGACGGCAGATCGAGCAGGCGCAGCAGGTTGGCGATGTGGCTGCGCGATTTGTGGACGATCTTGCCCAGCGCTTCCTGAGTGTGGCCGAACTCGCGGATCAGCCGGGCATAGCCCTCCGCTTCTTCGATGGCGTTGAGGTCCTGACGCTGGATGTTCTCGATCAGCGCGATCTCGAGCGTCTCGGCGTCGTTGAGCTCCCGCACGATCACCGGCACTTCGTGCAGCCGCGCCCGCTGCGCCGCACGCCAGCGCCGCTCGCCCGCGACGATCTGGAAGCTCTGGCCATGCGGCCGGACGAAGATCGGCTGGATCAAACCGCGCGTGCGAATGGATTCCGCCAGCGTGTCCAGCGCCTCCTCGTCGAAATGACGGCGCGGCTGGTTGGGATCGGCGACCAGCGAGCTGATCGGCAGCATGCGGACGCCCGAGCTGCTCGTCGGGTTGCCCTTGATCGGTTCTTCGGGGAGGCTCTCGCCCAGCAACGCGGAAAGCCCGCGGCCAAGGCCGGGGCGGGGCTTGCGGGCGGCGGCGGGGGATTCGGTCATGCGGCTTTCTGCAACTTGGGTAGACGGTCGATCACTTCGCGGGCGAGCGCAATATAGGCTTCAGATCCGGCGCAGCGATGATCGTAGATCAGCGCCGGCACGCCGTGGCTGGGCGCTTCCGACAGGCGCACGTTCCGCGGGATGACGGTATCGAACACCACCCGCCCCAGCACCGCGCGAACATCGTCCGAAACTTGGTCGGTCAGGCGATTGCGACGATCGTACATGGTCAGTGCGACGCCGAGGATCGACAGGCCCGGATTGAATCGGCTGCGGATGCGCTCGACCGTGTTGAGCAGCTGGCTGAGCCCTTCCAGCGCGAAGAATTCGCACTGCAGCGGAACCAGCAGCGCATGCGCGGCGACCATCGCATTCACGGTGAGGAGCCCCAGAGACGGCGGGCAATCGACCAGGATGACGTCCCAGCGCTGGGCGCGGTGGCGCTTGATCGCCGCATCGAGGCGGTGGGTGCGGGCGTCGAACTCGATCAGCTCGATCTCGGCACCGGACAGGTCCTGCGTGGCCGGTACGACGTCGAGGCCGGGTACGCTGCTCGGCACTGCAACATCGTCGAGATTGGCCTCGGTGACGAGCAAATCATAGCTCGACCGCTCCCGGTCGCCATGGCCGATGCCCAGCCCGGTCGATGCGTTGCCCTGCGGATCGAAGTCGATCAGCAGCACGCGCTTGCCAGTGGCGGCGAGTGCGGTGCCGACATTGATGGCGGTCGTGGTCTTACCCACCCCGCCCTTCTGATTGGCGATCGTGATGGTGATCATCTGGCGCCTATCTGTGTTGCGACCACGATGCCCGAGTCCGGCTGCGTGATGCTGGGTTCCACGTGAAACCGACCTTGCCATTTCGCGCGCGCGGCATCCACCTCCGATTGCGCACCACGTCCCTTGGGCAGCAACCAGGCTGTGGACGAATCTGTGCAATGTACTGTGGATAACATCAGCGCCGAGAGTTCGGCGACCGCCCGCGCCGAGACGACGGCGACGGGTCGCGAAGGGCGATAGGACTCAACCTTGCTGCCAATGACCGTCACGCGACCGGCGATGCCCAGCTGTTCGGCGGCATCGCGCAGGAAGACGACACGCTTTGCACGCGGCTCGACAAGCACGATCGGTCGTTCGGTCAGCAGCGCGACGACCAGCCCCGGCAGACCCGCGCCGCTGCCGACGTCCAGCCAGACACCCTCCCCTGCTTCGGCCGCCAATGGCACCAGCTGCGCGGAGTCGGTGAGGTGTCGCGCCCACAGCGTGTCGAATGTCGAGCGGGCGATCAGGTTTTGGTGCTGGGACTCTGCGACCAGGATCGCGCCGAAGCGCTCTAGCGCTGTTTCACGTGAAACACCGTAGCGATTGCGCACCCAGGCTCGGGCTTCGTCTTCGGTCATGCGACCACCTTTCGGGCATGGAGCAGGATCGCGGACAAGGCTGCAGGGGTGATCCCGCGAATGCGCGCGGCGGCGCCCAGCGTTTCCGGTGCGGCGGCGGTCAGACGCTCAACCATTTCGTTCGACAGTCCGGGGATCGATGCATAGGCCATATCGGGTCGCAGCCGCACCGCGTCGTTGGCGCGCAGTTGCGCGACCTCCGCATCCTGCCGTTCCAGATAGGGAGCGTAGCGCGCGTCCTCGACATATTCCGCGAGCAGCGCGGGATCCGCCTCTGGCGCCGTATCGAGCACCTGCTCGAGCGTCACGCCGGAGAAGCGAAGCCAATCGCGCGCCGCACGCCGGGCGCCATCCTGCGCGACCGGGGCGCCGCGTCCGGCAAGCTGGTGCGCAGTCCGCTCGACCGCAAAGATCGCATCGAGCTGCGCGCGCCCCTCCCGCCGCGCGGCAAGGCGCTGGATGCGCGCGTCCCCGAGCAGCCCGAGCTGCTTCGCGATCGGCCCCAGCCGTGTCTCCGCATTGTCGGCGCGCAGGCGGAGGCGGAATTCGGCACGGGCGGTCAGCATGCGATAGGGCTCGGTCACGCCCTGCAGCACCAGATCGTCGATCATCACACCGAGATAGGAGGTCGCGCGATCAAGCAGCAAGGGCGCCATGCCCAAGGCCAGCGCGGCAGCATTGGCGCCGGCAGCGAGCCCCTGCCCGCCCGCTTCCTCATAGCCCGTCGTCCCGTTGATCTGGCCCGCGAAGAACAGCCCGGGGATCAGCGGCAGCGCCAGCGTCGAGTCCAGTGCGCGCGGATCGATATAGTCATATTCGACCGCATAGCCGGGCACGATGATCTTCGCTGTCTCCAGCCCAGGGATCGATGCGATCATCGCTTCCTGCACATCAATGGGCAGCGACGTCGACAGGCCGTTCGGGTAGATCCAGTGGTGATCGAGCGCTTCGGGCTCGAGAAAGATCTGGTGTCCGTCGCGATCGCCGAAGCGGTGGACCTTGTCCTCGATCGACGGGCAATAGCGCGGGCCCTGCGCCTCGATCGCGCCGGTGAACAGCGGTGAGCGATCGAGCCCGCTACGGATCGCATCGTGCGTGGCCTGCGTCGTACGGGTGACCGCGCAGTGGAGTTGGGGCAGCGGGCGCGCGGGCGTCATCGCGGACATCGTCCAGGGCTCGGCATCCGAGGGCTGCTCGTCAGTGCGCACCCAATCGATCGTGCGGCCATCGAGACGCGGCGGCGTGCCCGTCTTGAGCCGCCCCATCGGCAGCGCGAGCTCGCGCAGCTGTGCTGCCAAGTGGAGGGCGGAAGCCTCTCCTACCCGCCCGCCATCGAACCGCTCTTCGCCGCGGAACAACCGGCCGCCGAGGAAAGTGCCGGTGGCGAGGACTACCGCTGGTGCTGCCAGGATGCTGCCATCGCGCAGCTGGATGCCGGCGATTCGTCCCCCCTCAAGCACCAGCGCCTCGGCCTCGCCCTTGACCAGCGTCAGCCCGTCCTGCGCCTTGAGCATCGCCTGGATCGCCGCCGCATAGCGGATGCGATCGGCCTGAACGCGCGGGCCCTGCACGGCCGTCCCCTTGGAGCGGTTGAGCATGCGGTAATGGATGCCGGCGGCGTCGGCAGCCCGCGCCATCAGCCCGTCGAGCGCGTCGACCTCACGGACGAGATGGCCCTTGCCCAACCCGCCGATCGCGGGGTTGCACGACATCGCGCCAAGCTTGCCCAGATCGAAGCTGAGCAGCGCCGTGCGCGCGCCGCGACGCGCGGCCGCGGCAGCCGCCTCGGTGCCGGCATGGCCGCCCCCGATCACGATCACATCGAATTGCATGGTTCCGCTAAACGC
>JAIYAA010000123.1 GCA_027489295.1 Sphingomonadales bacterium
GCGCAGCTCGGCGGCTGGCAGGGGGGCGAGCCGGGCAGCGGGCAGGGGCTGGCGGCGCACGCCTTTCGCGGATCCTATATCGCGGTGATGGCCGAGGCGCACCTGACGCCGCAGCGCGAGATCGTCGTCGAGCGGCTGGTTGCCGCGGTCGATTGCGGGCGGGTGGTCAATCCCGATCTCGTCCGCCAGCAGATCGAGGGCGGACTGCTGTTCGGCCTCGCCGCCGCGCTGGGGGCACCGACCACGTTCAGCGAGAACATCGCCGACGTGCAGAGCCTTGCCGACCTCAATCTGCCGACGCTGGCGGGCACGCCGGACATCACCGTCGAAATCCTGCCCAGCGGATCGGACCCCGGCGGGGTGAGCGAACTCGCCGTGCCGCCGACCGCGCCGGCCATCGCCAACGCGCTACAGACCGCCACCGGCACGCGGTTCCGCCGCCTGCCCTTGCTATCGGATACCGAATGACCCTGCCTGCCGATCATCCGAAGATCCCGCCTGCCCGCGTGGGGGTGTTGGTGGTCAACCTCGGCACCCCCGATGCGCCCGATGCCGGGGCGGTGAAACGCTATCTCGGCGAGTTCCTGTCCGATCGCCGCGTGGTCGAGATCCCGCCGCTGCTCTGGCAGCCGATCCTGCGCGGCATCATCCTGCGCACCCGGCCGAAGAAATCGGCGCATGCCTATGCCCAGGTGTGGCGTGAGGACGGCTCGCCGCTCGCCGCGATCACCAAGGCGCAGGCGCGCGGGCTGGAGGGCGCGTTCGGGCCAGGCGTGACCGTCCTCCATGCGATGCGCTACGGCAAGCCCTCGGTCGGCGATCAGATCGCCGCGCTGAAGGCGCAGGGGTGCGAGCGCATCCTGGTGGCGCCGCTCTACCCGCAATATTGCGCGGCGACGACCGCCACCGCCAACGACGTCGCCTTTGCGGCGTTGATTGCGATGCGCTGGCAGCCGGCGCTGCGCACACTGCCGCCCTATTATGACGACCCCGCCTATATCGCCGCGCTCAAGACCAGCGTCGAGGAAGGGCTGGCCGGGCTCGACTTCACCCCCGATGCGGTGATTGCCAGCTTTCACGGCATGCCGCAGCGGACGCTGGAGCTGGGTGATCCCTATCACTGCCACTGCCGCAAGACCGGGCGCCTGCTCGGCGAAGCGCTGGGCCGCGAATTGATCGTCACCTTCCAGTCGCGCTTCGGCCGCGCCAAGTGGCTGGAGCCAGCGACCGACACCACCCTGGAGGCGCTGCCGGCCAGAGGCATCCGCCGGATCGCGATCGTGGCCCCTGGTTTCTCGGCGGACTGCCTCGAAACGCTGGAAGAACTGGCGATCCGCGGCCGCGAATCCTTCCTGGAAGCGGGCGGCGAGAATTTCGCATATTTGCCTTGTCTCAATGATAGCGGCGCGGGCATGGGGTTGCTCCGACAACTTATCGGGCGCGAACTTGCCGGCTGGGTGGACCCCGCCTAGCCATTTCTTGGTTTGATTGTGGAGAGGAAGGCACATGGCACGTGTAGCGGTCGTCACCGGCGGTACCCGCGGTATTGGCGAAGCGATCAGTCTGGCGCTCAAGGACGCCGGCATCACCGTCGCCGCCAATTATGCCGGCAATGACGAGAAGGCTGCCGCCTTCACCGAACGTACCGGCATCAAGGCGTACAAGTGGGACGTGGGCGATTTCGACGCCTGCGCGGCCGGCATTCAGCAGGTCGAGGCGGAACTCGGCCCGGTCGATATCGTCGTCAACAATGCCGGTATCACCCGCGACGGCACCATCCTGAAGATGAGCCGCGAGATGTGGGAAGACGTGATCCGCATCAACCTGGGCGGCTGCTTCAACATGGCGCACGCGGTGTTCCCGGGCATGCGTACCCGCAAATGGGGCCGCATCGTCAACATCGGCTCGATCAACGGCCAGGCCGGCCAGTATGGCCAGGTGAACTATGCGGCGGCCAAGTCCGGCATCCACGGCTTCACCAAGGCACTGGCGCAGGAAGGCGCGCGATTTGGCGTGACCGTCAACGCGATCGCCCCGGGATATATCGATACGGACATGGTCGCGGCGGTGCCGGCGGACGTGCTCGAAAAGATCGTCGCCAAGATCCCCGTCGGCCGGCTGGGCCAGGCGAACGAGATCGCGCGCGCGGTGGCTTTCCTCTGCGCGGAGGAGGGCGGCTTCGTCACCGGATCGACGCTGTCGATCAACGGCGGGCAGCACATGTATTGAACGAACAAGGGGGCCGGATCCTGGTGGATCCGGCCCCCAACGTCTCCCGATACGCTACGCGGGAGCAAGTGTACGCGTACAACACCTACTGGATAGGGCGGTTCCCTTGACCGAACCCTGAACAGCTTGGTTATTTGCCGTTCATCTTCGCAGGTGCAGCACTAGCGAGGCCGGTAAGAAACGCTAAGGAGCGATATGCGCCTTCGGCTCCGCCAGCTCGCTCTTCCGCCGATTGCGCTCGCGATCCTGGCGATCTCCGCGTCCGGCAAGGAGCCGCGTACGCCGCTGGGCCGCGACCCGGTCGTCCATGCGACCTCGGTGCCGCTTGCCCCGGGCGACCCGCGCAGGGTGACCGCCGGGCGGCTCCATTATCTGGGCGGCGTGCGCCTCACCAGCCCGGACCTGGGCTTTTCTGGCTTTTCCTCGCTGAGCGTCGTCGGCGACCAGTTCACCCTGCTCAGTGATCGCGGCAATCTCGTGCGGTTTCGCATGGGTACCGACTGGCAGCCCCGTGCGATTCGCTTCGACGATCTTCCCGCCGGGCCCGGCACCAGCGCCTATAAGGGCGATCGCGATTCCGAATCGATGACCCGTGATCCGGTGACCGGCCAGTTTTGGGTGGGATTCGAATCGCACAATGCGATCTTCCGATACGACGCCGATTTCGCGAAGGGGCTCGGCGTAGAGCGTCCGAAGGCGATGGTGCGCTGGCCGCAGAATGGTGGCCCCGAATCGATGGTGCGCCTGCCCGACGGGCGATTCCTGGTGATCGGCGAGACCGCCCGCCCGCTGGGCGGCCAGCGCGACCAGCGCGAGGTGCTGCTGTTCCCGCACGATCCGACCATCGGCCATCCCCTGCCAGTGCGGCTCGCCTATGTACCGCCCGCGCACTACGATCCCAGCGACGCTGCGCTGCTACCGGACGGCCGATTGCTCGTGCTCGTGCGGCGATTCGCCATCCCGTCGCTGTTCACGGTGAAGATCGAGCTGGTCGACATCCGCGGCATGAAAGCGGGGCAGGTGCTGCACGGCACCGAGATCGCCGACTTTTCGTCGCCGCTCCAGCACGACAATTTCGAAGGACTGGCGGTACAGCGCGAAGGCGATTCGCTGGTGCTGTGGATGATCTCGGACGACAACGAGCAATGGTGGGAGCAGACGCTGCTGCTCAAGTTTCGCCTCGATCTCTGAGCGCGCACGCACGGAAAAACCCGCCACTGCGCGTGCAGTAGCGGGCCAAACCGTCGATCCGAAGGGAGATTAGGCCGCTTCGGCGGTGCCGGCGGTCGCCTTGCGCACTTCGCGCTTGAGACGACGGGCGCGCAGCGAGAGATCCTCGTCGCGCGACTTGAGCAGCCAGTTGTCCAGGCCGCCGACATGCTCGACCGAGCGCAGGCCGTGCGTCGAAACGCGCAGGCTGATGCTCTTGTTGAGCGAATCCGAGATCAGCGTCACGTTCTGCAGGTTGGGCAGAAAGGTGCGCTTGGTCTTGTTATTGGCGTGGGAAACATTGTGTCCCACCTGCCGGCCCTTGCCGGTCAGCTCGCAAATGCGCGACATCGCTTCAAATCCTGAGTTGGGCAGAAAGCCGGAAAGGCCGCGCTGTTAGCGTCGATGCGCGTTGCAGTCAACCGATTCACGAAGAACGGCGCGCAACCCGCACGCCGCCAGGGCGTTGGGCAGGTGAAACGAATAGGAGGAGATAGGGATGCGCGCAATCCTTGGTTTGCTGGGCGTGTTGGTGCTGGTCGCGGTGGTGCTGATCGCGCTGGGCCTGCTCAATGTTGATGTGAAGGGCGGCAAGCTGCCGACGGTCTCGGCCGAGACCGGCAAGGTTGCCGTCGGCGAATCCAGCAGCACGGTGCGCGTGCCGACCGTCGAGATGAAGGACAAGCAGGTGAAGCTGCCGACCATCGACGTGCAGAAGGCGCCGAGCCCGACGCCGTCGCCGGCACAGTGACCCCAAGCCCGGGCCGAGTCGCGGCGGCAGCGTTCCTGCCGCCGCTCGGGGTCTATCTGCAGGAAGGGGCGGGACGGCCCTTCCAGATTGCCTGCGGGCTTACCGTGCTCGGCTTTCTGCCGGGCGCGGGTTATGCGTTATGGCGGCTGCTCCGTCGGCCCGCGGTGCTTACCGCCTGAGCGCAGGTGACCGGATCGCGCGACGCGGCTAAGCCGGGGCGATGTTCCCCCTTCCTCCCCCGATGCGCGCCGCGCTGGCCGCGGCGGAAGCCGCCGCCGCAGCCGGCGAGGTGCCGGTCGGCGCGGTGGTGCTGCTGCACGGCACGATCATCGCAACCGGCGCCAATGCGCCGCGCGCGCTCAGCGATCCCACCGCGCATGCCGAGATACTGGCGATTCGTGCGGCGGCGCAGGTGCTCGGGCGCGATCGGCTCGGGGAGTGCGATCTCTGGGTGACGCTGGAACCGTGCGCGATGTGCGCCGGCGCCATCGCCCATGCCCGTATCGCCCGGCTCTATTACGGCGCCAGCGATCCCAAGGGGGGCGCAGTGGAGCATGGCCCCCGCCTGTTCGGCCAGCCTACCTGCCATCACCGCCCGGAGGTGTATCCAGGCATCGGCGAGGCCGAGGCGGGTGCGCTGCTGCGCGATTTCTTCCGCAGCCGCCGCTGATCCGCCTCGCTGGTTCCGGGCGCCAGATTGCGGTATGTTCCGGAAAACAGGAGAGGCCTATGCTGCGTTGCCTGACCGCGATCCTGATCGTGTTGCCCGTATCCATTGCCCCGCTGTCCGGCGCCGTCGCCGTCGCCGCCGAGCGACCGGTGCTGAGCTGGGGCAAGGCCGGCGTCACGCTCGATGCCTATCGCGCCGATGCGGTCGCCTGCGGCCGGCAGGGCTATTATCTCGACATTTCGAACACCGAAGCGGCCAAGGTGTTCAAGGATGCGTCGCGCCAGCTCGAAACCAACGAGGCACGCCTCAGCGTGGTTGCCGGCGACATGGATCGCGCCATCCAGGTCGCCAATGATTCGAGCCGCATCGTCGAGCGCACCCGCCCGACCGAGCGGATAAAGCAGGTGCGGACGCTGCTGCAGGATACCGTGGCGAGCTGCCTGCAGACGCGCGGCTATACCCAGTTCCAGCTTACCCGCGATCAGCAGCGCCACCTGAAGGGGCTGCGCATCGGGTCGCCGGAACGCCACGCCTATCTCCACGGCCTGGCCAGCGATCCCGCGATTCTGGCCGCGCAGCACCTCTAAATCGCGCGGATGCTGCAAAAGGTTGTGAACTAGCCGCCGCTCCGGATATGGAGGCGGTGCACCATGAGCGCACCTTTTCCCTGGATCGACGTAGCGATCATCTTCGTGCTGATCGCGATCAACGGCATTTTCTCCATGTCGGAGCTGGCGATCGTTTCCGCTCGCCCGGCGCGGCTGGAGGCGCTGGCCCGGCTGGGCAATCGCGGTGCCAAGACCGCGATCGAGCTTGCCGAGGACCCCGGCAAGTTCCTCTCCACCGTCCAGATCGGCATCACCCTGATCGGCATCATCGCCGGCGCCTATTCGGGCGCGAGCCTGGGTGAGCCGGTGGGCAAGCGGATCGAGGCGCTGGGTCTGTCCGCCGAGCTGGCCCACACGCTGGGCCTGACGCTGGTGATCGGCCTCACCACCTTCGGCTCGCTGGTGATCGGCGAGCTGGTGCCCAAGCAGTTCGCGCTGCGCTCGCCCGAGCCGATCGCCGCCGCGATGGCGCTGCCGATGCGCTGGCTCTCCTGGGGCACCGCGCCGGTCGTCTGGCTGCTCGATTCGTCGACCGGGCTGGTCTTCCGTCTGCTCCGCCTGAACCGCGAATCGGAGAATCGGGTCACCGCCGAGGAACTGCACCTGATCGTCGCCGAGGCCAGCAAGTCGGGGGTGATCGAGGAGCATGAGCGCTCGATCATCTCGGGCGTCGTCCGCCTCGCCGACCGGCCGGTGCGCGAGGTGATGACCCCGCGCACCCAGGTCGACTGGCTCGACGTGAACCTCGACGGCGCCGGCATCCGCGAGGAACTGCTGGCGACGCCGCATACCCGCCTGCCGGTGGCCGAGGGCTCGATCGATGCGGTGATCGGCGTGGTCCAGGCGCGCGACATCGCCGCGGCGCTGTTCCGCGGCGAGCCGCTCGACCTGCGCAAGCTGATGCGCAAGGCGCCGGTCCTGCCCGACCAGGTCGATGCGATGGATGCGCTCACCGCACTCCGCCAGGCGGACGTGCCGATGGGGCTGGTGCATGACGAATATGGCCATTTCGAAGGCATCGTCACGCCCGCCAACCTGCTCGCCGCGATCGCCGGCGAGTTCGCCTCGGATGCCGAGCCGGGCGACAACCCCAACATCGTCGTCCGCGAGGATGGCTCGCTGCTCGTCGCGGGCGCGACGCCGGCCGACCAGCTTGCCGAGCGGCTCGGCATCGACCTGCCCGAGGACCGCGATTACGCGACCGTTGCCGGGCTGGCGCTGGCGGTGTTCAAGCATCTGCCGGTGGAGGGCGAGGTCTTCGCGCAGCAAGGCTGGCGCTTCGAGATCGTCGATCTCGATGGCCGCAAGATCGACAAGCTGCTGGTAAGCCGCGACGCCGGCTGACCTGCATCCATCCAGGGATGGGAAAGCGCGGCGCCCCTTATAGTTGCGCCACCCTCCGTCGCATGGTAGCGCCCGCCGCTTGAATGGGACCATTCCGCGTCCCTACCTTTCAGGCTTTTCGGGAACCCATGTTCGCCACTCCAGCATATGCACAGGCCGCGGGCGCGGCTGGTCAGGGTAGCACTCTGGCCGGGATCGTATCGGTTGCACCGCTCGTCCTGATTTTCGTCGTCTTCTACTTCCTGATGATTCGTCCGCAGCAGAAGCGGATGAAGACGCTGCAGGACTCGCTGAAGGCGGTGAAGAAGAACGACACGGTCGTCACCGCAGGCGGTCTGATCGGCAAGGTCACCAAGGTCGACGAGACCGAGGTCGAGATCGAGCTTGCGCCGAACGTGAAGGTCCGCGCGGTCAAGTCGACGCTGGCCGAAGTGCGCCCGCACGGCGCCAAGCCCGCGAACGACTGATGCTGGATTTTCCGCGCTGGAAGGTCTGGTCGATCAGCCTCGGCCTCGCCATACTGATCCTGCTGTCCGTGCCGAGCTTCGTACCGGAGAGCATCCGCAACACCTGGCCGAGCTGGGTGCCGAAGCCTGCTGTCAACAAGGGCCTCGACCTTGCCGGCGGCTCGTCGCTGCTGCTCGAGGGCGATGTCAGCGACGTGCAGCAGAGCAAGCTCGAGCAGATGCGCGAGCAGGTCCGCCTGGCGATGCGCCGCGGTCCGCGCGTGGAAATCGGCGACGTCTCGATTGCGGGCGGCAAGCTCAGCTTCATGGTCCGCGATCCCGGCAAGGTGGATGCGGCCCGCGAGAAGCTGCTGCCGATGACCAACGGTGTCGGCACCACCGGCCAGCGCGACTGGGAAATCCAGGTCGTTGATTCGACCCGCTTCGTGCTGACCCCCACCCAGGCGGGGCTGAACCAGCAGATCGAAACCGCGATGGGCGATGCCCGCGAAGTGGTCGACAAGCGCATCAACGCGCTCGGCACCCGCGAGCCCACCGTGATCCGCGAGGGCACCAACCGCATCGTCGTGCAGGTGCCCGGTTTGCAGGATCCCAGCCAGCTCAAGGCGCTGCTCGGTAAGACCGCCAAGCTCGAATTCAAGCTGGTCGACACCACCGTCACGCCGCAGCAGATGGCCAGCGGCGACATCCCCGTCACCTCGCAGGTGCTGCAGTATGAGAATGGCGCGCCGATCGTGGTCAACCGTACCGCGATGATCACCGGCGACATGCTGGTCGACGCCAAGCAGAGCTATGACGAGCAGGGCCGCCCCGACGTGACGCTCCAGCTCGACGGCGCGGGCGCCAAGCGCTTTGCCCGGGTGACCACCGAAAATACCGGCAAGCCGTTCGCGATCATCGTCGACAACAAGGTGATTTCGGCGCCGAATATCAACACGCCGATCCTGGGCGGCAGCGCCTCGATCTCGGGCGGGTTCACGGTCGAGAGCGCGAACCAGCTCGCCGTCGCGCTGCGGTCGGGCAAGCTGCCGATCAACCTCAAGGTCATCCAGGAATCGACCGTCAGCCCCGAACTCGGCAACGACTCGATCCGCGCCGGCATCACCGCGTCGGTGATCGCGATCGTGGCGGTCGTGGTGTTCATGGTGCTCACCTATGGCCGCTTCGGCGTCTATGCGAACATCGCCGTGATCATCAACGTGCTGATCATCCTGGCGCTGATGGGCCTGATCAGCGCGACGCTGACGCTGCCCGGCATCGCCGGCTTCGTGCTGACCATCGGTACCGCGGTCGACGCCAACGTGCTGATCAACGAGCGTATCCGCGAGGAACGCCGCCGCGGCCGCAGCGTGATGCAGGCGGTGGAGCTGGGCTACAAGGAAGCCAGCCGCACCATCTTCGAAGCCAACGTCACCCATGCGATCGCCGGCTTGATCATGCTGGTGCTCGGCTCCGGCCCGATCCGCGGCTTCGCGGTGGTGCTGCTGTTCGGCATCGCCAGCTCCGTCTTCACCGCCGTGGTGTTCACGCGCATGCTCGTCACGCTCTGGTTGCGCAAGAAGCGCCCGAGCGAGATCCACATTTAAGGAAGCGCCGACATGCGGCTCCTCAAGATCGTTCCCGACGACACCAATATCGGCTTCGTCCGCGTCCGGTTCATCGCCTTTGCGATCACTGCGCTGCTGACGGTGGCCGCGATCGGTCTGGTCGCGGTGCACGGCCTCAACTTCGGCGTCGACTTTGTCGGCGGCGTGTCGATCGAAGAGAAGTTCACCACGGTGCCCCCCACCGATGAACTTCGCTCGACGATCTCGGCGCTCGGCTATGGCGAATCGACCATCCAGGGCACGGGCAAGAACATCGTGACCATCCGCCTGCCGGTGCCGCATTCGAGCGACCCGGCCGCCACCAACACGATGGTGGAAAAGGTGAAGGGCGCGCTGGCGGCCAAGTTCCCCGGTGCCACCTTCTCCACCTATTCCACCGTTTCCGGGAAGGTCTCTGGCGAGCTGATCCGCAACGGCGTGTTCGCGGTGCTGCTCGCGATCATCGGCATCGCGATCTTCTCGTGGCTGCGCTACGAATGGCAGTTCGGCGTCTCGACCGCGGTCGCCATCCTGCACGACGTGCTGATGACGCTGGGCTTCTTCGCGGTCACGGGCATGGTGTTCGACCTGAACATCGTCGCCGCGGTGCTGACGATCATCGGCTATTCGATCAACGACAAGATGGTGATCGACGACCGTATCCGCGAGAACATGCGCAAGTACCGCAAGATGGGGATGAGCGAACTGATCGACCTGTCGGTCAACGAGACGCTGCCGCGTACCGTGATGACCTCGCTCACCATCCTGATCGCGCTGGCCTCGCTGCTGGTGTTCGGCGGCGAAGTGCTGCGCGGCTTCACCGCGGCGATGATGCTCGGCATCGTTGTCGGCACCTACTCGTCGATCTACGTTTCGTCCTCGCTGCTGATCACGCTGGGCCTGAAGCCTGGCGTGAAGCCGGAAAAGGCCGATTCGATCGCGAACAACGCCGAGCGCGTGGCGCCGCGCGAGCGGCCGTAACGTGAAGATCGAGCGGCGCAGCGCCGAAGGGCCGCTGATCTCCGGATTTTCCGGCGGCGGCTTCCGCGTCGACGAGAATGTTTATCACGGCCTGATCATCACGCCGCAGCGCGCCGATGGCTGGTCGCCGCCGGCGGTGGCTGACCTGACCGAGGCGGACCTGGCGCCCGCCCTGGCGCTGGATCCGCAGCCCGAATTCCTGCTGCTCGGCACCGGCGCGACGCTGGTGCGGCCGCCGCTCAGCCTCGTAAAGGCGCTGGGTGCGCGCGGCATCGGCATCGAGGCGATGGACAGCCGCGCGGCAGCTCGCGCCTGGGGCGTGCTGCGCGCCGAACTACGCTGGGTCGCGGGCGCGCTCTACCCGCTGGCCTGAGTCTTCCCGCCCCATAAGGCTGCCATTCCGGCGAAAAGCGGGATCCATTCGCCGCTCCCGTTCGGCAGGCGCCGGTGCGGAGTCGCCAGTGGATCCCGGCCTCCGACGGGATGACGGTGGAGGGGCTTTCGATCCTCCCTCAAACCGGTGCTGCTACCTCTGCGCCGAACAGCGCGGGCAGCGCCTGTTCCAGCCAGCCGAGCGCGCCCTCCCACCGCTCCGGGGCGACCGGCCGCGCGATCCGCGCGAGCACATCGGCCTGCGGGCCTGTCGCGTCGAACGCGTCGTTGAGCAGGCACTGGGCGAACCAGAGCTGTGCATCCTCGGCCGCCGGGGCGCGGGCGGTGCCCGCGGTGACGGCATCGAGGAATGCCGGCAGTTCGGCATAGGCGTTGAGCCAGGCGCCGGTCGCAAAGCGGGTCTGGCGGAACATCGGCACGCCGAAGAAAGCAGCCAGCGCGAAGGTCTTCGAATCGCCGAGCAGCATGCCGTCGGCATGACGCGCCATCGCCAACGTCGCCGGGTGCCCGCCGATGCCCGGCGGCAGCAGCACCGCATTGGGGCAGGCGGCGATCACGCCCAGCAGCGCATCGGCATCGACATGCAGGTCGTTGAGCGGGTGGTTGGTCACGACCAGCGTCGCGCGGTCCCCGACCTGCGCGGAAAGCGCGCGGACCAGCGCCGAGTTTGGCTTCGGGCCCACCCGGTGCATCGCCAGGAAATTATCCTCGGTCTCGCATTCCAGCGGCAGCAGCAGCACCGGGCGGTCCTGCGGTATGCCGAGCCGGTCGAACAGCGCCGCGCGCTCGCCGGGCGGCGGGGCGAGACGCTGCTGGAGCCGGTCCCAAGCGGGGGCGATCAGCGCGCGCAGCCGCTCCTGCTGGTCCGGATCGAGCGCGGCGGGCAGGCCGTAATCGTGGGGCCGCTCGGCCAGCAGGATCCAGCGCGGCGGCGGCGCGAAGGGCTCGAACCGCCCCTCCATCAGCAGCCGCACGGTGCCGGGGAAGCGGGCGGCGGTCTCATAATCGGCGGTGCGGCACAGCACGACATCGGGGGCGAGGCTGTGGACGAAGCCGACCAGCCCCTCGGCATCCTCGGGCACGGTGCGGGTGCTCGGATGGTCGGGGCCGTCCATGATGTACCAGCGCACGTCCGGCAGATCGGTGCAGCGCGCCAGCTCCTCGGGGCCGAGCCCGGTGCCGCACCAGGGCGCGGGGGCGAGGACGTGAACCTCGTGGCCCTCCGCGGCGAGGCGGCGGAGCAGCGGCTCGACGATCTGGACGAACCACCAGTTTGTCACCATCGGCAGGTAGAACAGCACCCGCTGCGGTCGGTCGAGGGAAAGCGGCAAGC
>JAIYAA010000145.1 GCA_027489295.1 Sphingomonadales bacterium
CGCATGGACTTGGCGCTGGTCTCGCCCATCACCCAGCGCAACGCTTCGAGCAGGTTGGACTTGCCGCAGCCATTGGGGCCGACGATACCCGTCAGCCCCGGTTCGATCCGCAGATCGGCCGGGTCGACGAAGCTCTTGAAGCCCGTCAGCCGCAGCCGTTTTATCTGCATGGTGCGTCGATCAGCGTGCGCCGGCCTGCTGCAGCAGCGGCTCCAGCTTTGCCCAGGTGTCCGCGTCGGTCTTCTGGCCGTTGATGAAGAAGCTCGGCGTCGAGTTCACGCCGTAGACGTTGGCGCCGTCGGCATAGACCTTGGCGATTTCCTCGATCTTCTTCTGGTCGGCCAGGCAAGCCTTGGCCTGTGCCTCGGGCAGGCCGCGCTGCTTCATGAAGTCGACCATGCCCAGCGCCTGGGCGAAGCCCGCCGCGGCCTGGGGCGGCGGCATCTGCTGCAGCTGTTCGAGCACCTGCGGGTTGGTCTGCTGCAGCGACAGGATCTTCTTTTCGAACTCTTCCTGGCCGGCATAGATCTGGTCGAGCATCGCGAAGAAGCTCTCGGTCGGCACGCACTGGTTGAGCAGCGCGAGCGACATGTCGGGCGGGCCGTGGATCAGGAAGTCGCGATATTCATAGCTGACCTTGCCGGTCTTGATGTAGTTCTGGCGCAGCGGCTCGACGCCGGTCGCATCGAACTGGGCGCAGAACGGGCACATGCGCGAGCCATATTCGACCAGCTTGATCGGGGCGTTCGGATTGCCCTGGCGGAAGCCGCCATCCTTGGTCTTCTCGACCATGTCGGTCCACTGCTTGCCGGCCGGCGCGGCGACCGAAGCCACCGGTGCGGAGGACTGCACGGCCGCGCTGCTGTTGCCGGTGCCGCTGGCGGACTTGCCGCCGCCGTTACAGGCGGCGAGCGCCAGGATGGGTAGAAGCGCTAGGGCGAAACGCATGGGGTTCTCCGGGTTTACAAAGGGTCAGGCGCCGGCGGCGCGGAGTTCGGCTTCGAGATAGGGCCAGCTGATCGCGCTCACCCGGCGGCCGTTGACGAAGAAGGTCGGGGTGCCGCCGACGCCATGGACCTTCGCGCCATCGGCATAGGTCTTGGCGATGCGCGCGATCGCCTTGGGATCGGCGAGGCACTGGCGCGCCTTTGGCTCGGGCAGCCCTTGCGTCTTCAGGAAGGCGATCATGCCCAGCGCCTCGGCGAACTTGGTGGCCAGCTGCGCGGGCGGCAATTTCTCCCACGCCTTCAGCGTCGCTTCCTGCTTGCTGAGCGCGATCAGCCGATCCTCGAACTTGGGCTGGTTGGCGTAGATCGCATCGAGCACCGGGAAGAAGCGGGCGGTGCCGACGCACTGATTGAGCAGCGCCAGCGCCAGGTCCGGCGCGCCGTGGACCAGAAAGTCGCGATACTCGTAGCTGACCTTGCCGGTGGCGATATAGCGGTCGCGCAGCGGCTTCATGCCGTCCGTCGCGAACTGGTAGCAGGTCGGGCAGCCGCGCGAACCATATTCGATCAGCTTCACGGCCGCGTTGGGATTGCCCTGGCGATAGCCGCCCTCGGGCGTCGCCACCACGGTGGTCAGCCAGTTGGGCTGCGGGGCGGGGGCCGCACCGAGCGCGAACAGCGGCACAAGCGCCAGCAGGAAGGTGAAAAGTCGCTGCATCATCTCAATCGATCTGGCCGAACACCGGCGTTTCGTCCTGCGCCGCGACGCCGGCGGCAAGCGATTCGAGCACCGCGCGCAGTTCAGGGTCCGCGATGCCGCGCAGGCTGTCGCCCATCGCCTGCGGCAAGGGCTTGAGGCTGGGGGGCGGCGCGCGCTTGGGGGTGGCGGGGCGGAGGTCGCCATGGCGGATCGCCACCTTGGCGATCGCGGGATAGCCGAAGAAGCGGTTCACCCGCTCGATGATCTCCGGCGCGATATGCTGCATCATCGGCGCGAAGGCGCCCGAGACGGTGAGTGCCAGCACGCCTTCCTCGCGCTTGCCGCGTGGGAAGCGAATCGATTCGGGCGCGGAGACGCGGGCATAGCGCTCGCCGACGATCTCGCTCCAGCGGCTGACCACCGCCGATTGGACGAAGCCGAACTTGCGGAACGCGGCGCCGCCGACGTCCGGCAGCAGCTCGGACACGGCGCGCACGCGGTTCGAGCGTTGCGGCGCGGGGCGCGGCTGGCGGGTAGTGGCGCGGGGGGGCTTCGTCATTATGGGCCTCCCATGCCATAGGCGGGGCGTGCCCGACAACGCTCCTGAATCGATCGCCCCCGCGCTTCTCGCCTGGTACGACGCCAATGCCCGTCGCCTGCCCTGGCGCGCCCCGCCCGGCGCCAACGCGACCGACCCGTACAAGGTTTGGCTTTCCGAGGTGATGCTGCAGCAGACGCAGGTCGCCACGGTCATCCCCTATTTCGAGAAATTCACGGGTCGCTGGCCCAGCTTCGCGGCGATGGCGGGGGCCGAGGATGCCGAGGTGATGGCCGCCTGGGCGGGGCTCGGCTATTATGCCCGTGCCCGCAACATGCTCGCCTGCGCCCGCGAGGTCGCGCGGCTGGGCGACCTGCCCGATACCGAGCCCGGCTTGCGCGCGCTGCCGGGCATCGGCGACTATACCGCCGCTGCGATCGCCGCGATCGCCTTCGGGCGGCGGGCGGTGGTGGTCGACGCCAATGTCGAGCGGGTGGTGACGCGGCTGTTCGCGCTTGCAGAGCCCCTGCCGGGATCGCGGCCCGCGATTCGGCGGCGGACCGACACGATCACGCCGGATGCCCGTGCCGGCGATTTCGCCCAGGCGATGATGGACCTCGGCAGCGGCATCTGTACCGTCCGCGCGCCGAAATGCCTGCTCTGCCCGATCGCGTTCGGCTGCAAGGCGCGGGCCGAGGGCAATCCGGAGACCTATCCGGTCAAGGCCAAGAAGGCGCCCAAGCCCCAGCGCCACGGCACGATGTTCTGGCTGGAGCGCGACGATGCGGTGCTGCTCGTCCGCCGGCCGGACAAGGGCCTGCTGGGCGGCATGCGGGCGCTTCCCACCGGGCCCTGGGCCGACACCCCGCCCGGCTTGGCGGATGCGCCGATGGCGGCGGAGTGGCGGTTGTTGAACGAAACCGTCCGCCACGGATTCACCCATTTCGAGCTGGAGGTGGCGCTTGCGACTGCAACAATCAGTCGTCATGCAAGCGCACCCCCGGGCGAGTGGTGGCCGGTCGCCGATATCGAGTCGGCGGGCCTGCCCACCGTCTTCGCCAAGGCGGCCAAAGCGATACGGAGACTGCGATGACGGCCAAGCGAGTGTTCGGACTTATCGGGGCGGCATTGCTGCTCCAGGCGCCGCTGGTGCAGGCGCAGACGGCCGCGACGCCGCCGGCCACCACGGTCCGCACCTTCGCGCAGCAGACGGTCGCCTCGGGCAAGGTGCCCGGCATCGTCATCACCTATGCCAAGGGCCAGGCGCCGATGACGGTGGTGACCGAGGGGCGCATGGCCGACGCGGCGACCGCGCCCAACGTGAATGCCGACACGCTGTGGCGGGTCTATTCGATGACCAAGCCGATCACCGGCATCGCCGCGATGATCCTGATCGAGGAAGGCAAGCTCAAGCTCGACCAGCCGATCAGCGACTTCATCCCGGCGTTCAAGGACATGAAGGTGCTGGTCGATCCGGCCAAGGACCTGACCAGCCGCCCGGCGACCAGGCCGATCACGGTGCGCAACCTGCTCACCCACACCGCCGGCCTCGGCTATAACATCATCACCAAGGGCCCGCTGCTCAACGAGTATAACCGGCTGGGCATCAACCCCGCCCAGGTGAGCGACTCGCTCGAGGCAACCGCGCGGCCCGCGCGCCCGGCGACGCTGGAAGAGTTCGCCAACCGCACCGCGACGCTGCCGCTGATCGCCGAGCCGGGCGCCAGGTTCAGCTATTCGATCGGCCTCGACGTGCTCGGCCGGGTGATCGAGGTGGCGAGCGGGGTGCCGTTCGATACCTTCGTCAACACCCGCATCCTCGCACCGCTCAAGATGACCTCCAGCTACTGGACGGTGCCGGCGGGCGAAGCGGGCCGGCTCGCAACCGAATATGCGGTGGTGGGCGGCAACCGCTTGCCGATCGATCCGGGCGCGACCTCGGTCTATCTCAAGAAGCCCAGCTTCCCCTATGGCGGCGCGGGCCTCGCCATGTCGGCGCGCGACTATGATCGCTTCCTCCACATGCTGCAGAATGGCGGCACGCTGGACGGCGTGCGCATTCTCAAGCCGGAGACGGTGGCACTCGCCATGTCCGACCTGCTGCCGCCGGGCGTCGACAAGACGATGCTCGCGGTGATGGCGCGCGATACCGGGGTGCCGATGGGCTTCGGCGCGGGCGGGTCGGTGTTCCTCGCGGATCAGCCGGGCGGCGCGGCCAAGGGCACGTTCGGCTGGTCGGGTGCGGC
>JAIYAA010000053.1 GCA_027489295.1 Sphingomonadales bacterium
CTTAGCACTACTTTGGCAGGTTGAAGGAACCGGCTGGAATCCTCGTTGATTCTCGTGTGTCAGTGTAGGCTGACGGATCAACGGTCATGGTGGTGGATGAAGGCTGGCGGAGCGATCTGGAGCGATGGCTTGAGCCGTTTCTGGCGGGGCTTTCGCATCCAGCGCGGCGGCGGATGTGCCCGCTCTACATCGCCGGTTTGATCGGCCCTGGCGACCGCAAGAGCGTGCAGCCGATGGCCGCCCGGGCTGGGGATGTCGGCTATGATCAGCTTCATCATTTCGTTGCTGCCGGCGTGTGGGACAGCGTCCCGCTCGAGGCGGCCTTGTTGAAGGAGGCGGATCGCCTGGTCGGTGATCGGGCTGGCTTTCTCGTCATTGATGACACGGCGTTGCCGAAGAAGGGGCAGCACTCTGTCGGCGTCGCGCCACAATATGCCTCCTCGCTCGGCAAGACGTCCAACTGCCAGTCGCTGGTATCGGTGACGCTCGCCTCGCGCGAGGTGCCGGTGATGGTGGGGCTGCGGCTGTTCCTGCCCGAGAGCTGGACGGATGATGCCGAGCGCATGACGCGGGCGCGTATCCCGCTGAATCGACAGAAGGCACTGACGAAACCCGAGATCGCGATCGAAGAGATCGACCGCGTCATCGCCTCGGGCGTGCGGTTCGGCTGCGTGCTCGCCGACGCGGGATATGGATCGAGCGGCCCTTTCCGCCAGGCGTTGAGCGAGCGCGGTCTGCTCTGGGCTGTGGGGCTTTCGCGGCGACAGAACGTCTATCCGGCCGACGTCGGTCTGGTCTTCCCGGTCGCCGCAAAGGGCAGGCGCCGCCAGTACCACATGCCTGACCGGCCACCGGTCTCGGCCGAAGCGATGCTGTCCGATGAGAAATGGCGGAAGATCAGTTGGCGGCGTGGTACCAAAGGCCGCCTGACTTGCCTCTTTGCAGCTCGTCGCGTGCGTATCGCCGAAGGCCATAAGCACCGGATGCTCGACAACCGCATGCAATGCATGCCCGGTGACGAGGTCTGGCTCGTCGGCGAGCGCAGATCGACCGGAGAGCAGAAATACTACGTGTCCAACCTGCCGGTGGACGCCACGCTCAAGGCCCTCGCCGCCGCGATCAAGGCGCGGTGGATCTGCGAGCAGGCGCATCAGCAGCTCAAGGAGGAACTGGGCCTCGACCACTTCGAGGGCAGATCCTGGATCGGATTACATCGACACGGCTTGATGACGATGATCGCCTACGCCTTCCTCCAATCCCGCCGCCTCAAGGCAGCGGGACGGAAAAAAAAGAGTCGGGGGTCCGCCGCCAAAACCGAGCATGCCAGCCATCAGGCAGGCGATCCTCAACCTCTTCGCTCAGCCGCCGCCACTGCGCTGCCCTCATTGTGAGAAACTTCTCGCACACGCCCTCGATCACAAAGTGCCAAAGTAGTGTTAGGGAGCAGATTCACTGAACGGTGAAAATGGCGCCCGATGTGCTAGGGAAGCACATGATCATCGTCCTGGTGCTTATGGCTGCGTTTGCGGCGTTCCTTGTCAGCACAGTCACAGGCGGCGGTGCCGGCTTGGTCCTCGTACCGCTACTCCGGCTTATCCTGCCTGTGGCATGCATCCCGGGAGCCCTCTCGATTGGTACCGCTGCCAGCTCCATTTCTCGTATTTGGGTATTCAGCGTTCACATTCGCTGGGAAGTGGTACGCCGCTTTGTCCCGACGGCGTTGCCGGCCGCCGCAGTGGGGGCATGGTTGCTCACCCTGTTCGAAAGCGCGTATATCGAGTTCCTGCTTGGTTGCTTCCTGCTGTTCAATTTGCCCGCGTTGCTGCGACGAACCGGCGCCTCCGATGCGGGTCCTGCACTGCCGATTCGAAGGCTGCCCCTGCTAGGTGCTATCGCAGGCCTGCTGTCAGGCTTCACGGGAGCAGTCGGCGTCATTTTCAACCGAGCCTATTATCGAATGGGGCTCTCCAAAGACGAAATCGTCGCGACACGCGCCACGAACGAGGCACTGCTACACCTGTTGAAAATCGCGCTTTATGCGGGATTCGGACTGCTCCCGCGATCGGCTATGATCGCGGGAGGGTTGGTAGCTATTGCGGCCGTCCTCGCATCGCTTATGTCGCGACGCGTGCTAGCGCTATTGCCTACACAGCTTTTTCAAAAGGCGGGCTTGGCAGCTATGGTGGCCTCCGGCGTTGCGATGTTTTGCCTGTCCGGCAGCCAAATCATGGCCATTCATCGCGCTTGGATCGTCTACGTCGCCCCCGGCGACGAGCGGGAAGTACAGCTCTACTGGGGTGGCACACGCCGCTCTGCAATCGAGCAGGAGGAGGACGGTCGCGTCGTTGTTGAACGATCCGTGTCGGTAGCAGATCTGCCTGCCGCTGTCCGCGCAGCGCTGCCGGCGATTGCGGCCCAAGGCGATATCTTGCTGATCGAAGAGGTGGCTGGCACGCCGCGCTATTTTGAAATTTACACGCGGCAAGCGAAGTCGGTCGTCAAATACGAAGTCACCCCAGATGGCTTGCCCACGAATCGATCGTTTCCCCGGTTCATGACGCGAGAGACAGGAATCTAGCAGGTTCATGCTTGGGTGACCGAAGCGGTCACCCCCACCCCTGGACCAAAGCTAGAGACGCATCAACGCGGGCCAACGCTCTACCCCCGCACAAGTGTGAGCCTGACAAGAATGTTCAACACGGCAATATCCTGCCCGTTCGGTCAGGGCTGCTGCTCCCTCTGGAACCCTCCGTCGCCTGAATGATTTTGGCGGGCAGGAGAACGATCATGGCAACTCTTGCCCCCACTCAAAGCCAAAGTACGAAATCTCAGTTTCTGACCGACAGCTTCCAGCGCGGCCTCGCCCACTGGAACCGCGAGCGGCTCGAACCGGGCTTCCCGTCCGACGATTGGCAGCGCGTCTTCGAGCGAGACGTGCGAATGGAGCGACTTCAGGGCGCGTTCCTCGAGGAGCTGCGCGCGGAGGTAATGGACGAAGCTGCCGAGGCGCCGACCGATGCCGATGGTTTCATCCGATGGTTTGAAGGACTGAAGGTAGCGGGGCCGGGTCAGGGCGATCCTTTGTTTCCCTGGCTGGCCGAGACAGCGGACCGAGACCAGCTTCGATGGTTCTTCGAGCAGGAAGCCGCTGGCGAAGCGGGGTTCGACGACTTGGTCGCAATGACTCAGGTCAAGCTGCCTACCCGGCCGAAGCTCGAACTTGCCCGCAATTATTGGGACGAAATGGGGCATGGCACCGAGAAGGGTATGCACGGGCCGATGCTGGACGCCTTGGTTGAAACGCTTGCGGTGACGCCGGTCATCGAAAACACCGTTTGGGAAAGCCTGTGTCTCGCCAACGCGATGACGGCAATGGCCAGCAGCCGACGCTATGCGTGGCATTCTGTCGGCGCGCTTGGGGTGATTGAACTGACCGCACCCGGACGTTCAGCAGCCACTGCTACCGGACTCAAACGCGTGGGGCTAAGCCCAAAGGAAGCGCGCTACTTCACGCTGCATGCGGTGCTCGACATCAAGCATAGCGAGGACTGGAACCGGGAAGCAATCCGCCCGGCAGTAGAAGAGGACCCGCGCCGCGCTACCGCGATGGCAGAAGGCGCACTAATCCGCCTGCGCTGCGGCGCACGCTGCTTTGAAGCCTATCGCGCACATCTGTGGCAGGACGATTATCTCCGCAGCGCTTGAACGGCTTTTGGTCAGCGATCTCGTTCGTCGCTCCCGCCGCGCTATCCACCCGTTCATGCTCGAGCGTCAGAGCATTGCAGCGAACCTCTCGAGACTATGCCTTGCAGGCGAGCGAGGTCCGTCACCGGTATTGAATTTAGTCGCCTCGGAAGCGAGCGTCACAATCTCCGCTGACAAATTGCGAGCAGCAGCAGACGTTTCCTCCACCATCGCGGCGTTCTGCTGCGTCGCGCGGTCCATGTCATTGATCGAGGTGGTGATGCCCTCAATCGCTTTCGACTGCGCTACGTTATCTTTTGCCATGCGCTCAAGCAGTGCGTGCACCTCGTCCACGTCGCTCGATATGGCAGAGAAGGCATCATCGACGCGTTGAACCATCGACACAGCTGAGCCAATGTCTCCTTGCGTTGCGGTAAGCTGGTCCCGCGCCCTACCAGCTTCCTCCTCCGCTCGCATCGCCAGCGCGCTCACCAAATCCGCCACTACCGCGAAGCCTCGTCCAGCCTCCCCAGCTCGCCCAGCTTCAACCGCGGCGTTCATCGCAAGTACGCGTGTCTGAAACGCAATTTTGTCGAGACCTTCAATGACGTTGTCGATGCCTCGGGCGCTCTCGGACACGCTTGTCATGGCTTGAACCGCCTCGCCGGCGATCGTCCGACCATCTCTGACCGTGCCAATGGCACAATCAGCCCGACGGACAGTCTCCTCTGCCGCAGACGCACCCGCCTTCAGTCGCTGCTCCATCTCTCCAATTGCTGATGACGTGTGCTCTAGGCTTGCGGCATTCGCCTCGGTACGCCTCGCAAGATCCTCCGACGCCTGAGCAATCTCGTGTGCCCCCGTGCGGATCGAAAGAGCGCTTTCACGAACCGATCCGATGAGCGCGCGTAAAGCATGCAATGCGGCGTTGAAGTTGGTTTTCAATTCGGCATACGCGGCAGGCATGTCCGCCTCGATCTCACCCGTAAGATCACCGCTCCTCAGCCGCTGTAAGGCATCGCGAAGGCAGCTGACCACTTCTGCCTGCTCTCGCGCCGAACGCTCCTGCGCCTCCGCCGTCGCCCTGAATGTGAACATCGCCCGCGCCATACGTCCAACGCAATCCTTATAATCGGAGAACGCGATAGGCGAGATTAGATCACCCGCCGCCAGCGCCTCCATGCGAACGACAGTGCTTACATATGGAACGCAGATCGCTTCGCGCATCCTCGCCGCCAGGACGACCACCCCTGCCCAGAGGACAACTGCAAGGACCGCCATGATCAATTCACCGCGGATGAGCTCGGCCAACGCCAGAACGAGTGCAGGAGCGGTAGTGACGCAGAATGCGATGAGCGTCTTCTTCCGAATAGGTGCGTCAGCTTCAAACCAGTGCATTGAATCCCCATACATTCCAAACGTTTGTGCCGTTCTCCATTATAGGGCGATGCGGTACGCGGCCGGAACGAGTTCCCCAAAGGACAGGTGAGCACGGCAGCGGTAAGCGTCCGCCCTGATCCGTATTGCGTGGCAACTTGTGCTGCGCGAGGCGGGGAGCACTCAGGAGTGTCCGTTCGCACTCCTTAAGGAGAGTGCGGACGTCCCGAATGGAGGTCATCACCCGAAGCTGAATGGCATCAACCCACAGGCCTGGCTCGCCGATGTGCTCGACCGGATCGGCCGAGGTCACCCCATCAACCGTACGGACGAGCTGCTGCCTTGGAATTGGGTCGACCCAGAGGCCTCTTCGTCCGAAAATGCGTAAAAAGCGGACCGGCAGCTCGCGCCCCAAAGTCGGACGTTGCGGATGGGGATCCGGGCTCCCGAAACCGGCAATTCGTTAAGCATGATCTTTCCCGTTTTTCCGTCTCAGACAGGCTAGCTCGGGAAAGAACATTCGGGAACAGATTTTGGGAAACGGGTGCCTTGGGCGGCTCTCGCTGTGATGCCGCCGCGGCTGTCCCGCTATAGGTTCCCAATCGGGAATGCAGCCGCGCTGGAAAATTGCTCTATCGGCTGAATTGACCCAGCCAGTCGCGGACCTAATTGAACGTGCGATGTTCCTGGTCCGCTTCCATAACGAAGGCTTCCTCGATTGCCGCGCCGATGGCGTGGGATGCCAGCACCGCCAGACTACTACCGACCCCGTATCCCCCGTGCGTGATGAACGGGCGAAGCCTCTTCCCGCGTAGATCGTGAGCCTTCAAGAATGAGCGGATCGGCGGGGGGTGCCGTTTCCCCCCAGATGGGGAAGCCAAGGAAGACGGTGCCATAGGCGGCGATGTTTTCGACCTTGCCCGCCAGGGGAGGTTCGAACCCGCTGTCACGCTCGCGCGTCGCTTGCGCGACATGCTGCTCATAACCTTCGGGATAGGGACGCGCGGGACGGATTTCGAACAGGTCCGCGCCCTAGGCTCGCTGCAATGTTCCCGCAATCACGCGGGTATTGCCGGAGCGGGTGAGATACGCGACCAGGGTCTTGCTGGAGGGCGTGCCGACCTGCTCCGGTTCCCCGGCACATGCCGTGCCGGTCAGCGACAGCATCGCAGGTGTCGCCAGCACGGAACGTCGAGAAAACCGCCCCGCACCCTGCATCACACGATCTCCGGCAGCTTCGCCAGATGCTTGTCGAGCGTGATCGGATATTCCCGGATGCGTATCCCGGTCGCGTTGTAGACCGCGTTGGCGATGGCCGGTGCAACGCCGGAAATGCCAAGCTCGCCTACCCCCTTCGCCTTCACCGGCGACATGGTGGGATCGGTTTCCTCCAGGAAAATGACCTCCTGATGCGGGATATCGGCATGGACCGGCACTTCATATCCTGCGAGGTCGTGATTGACGAAGAAGCCGAAACGCTTGTCGATGGCCAGCTCTTCCATCAGCGCCGCGCCCGCGCCACCGACCATGCCGCCGATCACCTGGCTTCGCGCGGTAATGGGGTTGAGGATGCGTCCGGCCGCGCAGACGGCGAGCATCCGCCGGATGCGAATCTCGCCAGTATAGGCATCGACCGCGACTTCGCAGAAATGGGCACCGAAGGTCTGCTGCTCGAACCGCTTCGACAGGTCGCCATATTCCATCTTGTCTTCCGCCCTGATCGCACCGTCCTTCGCGGCCTGAGCGAGCGGTGCGCGCCGATTACCGGCACGGACCTCCCCGTCGATGAACTCGGCATCGGCAGAGTTGAACCCGAGCTTCGTCGCCACGGCTTCGCGCAGTTTGACGCACGCGGCATAGGCACCGGCCGTGGCGGATGCGGCACCACCCTGTCCGCCACCCCCGAAGGCTTCGGGGAAATTCGAGTCCGCAAGCTTCACCATGACGCGATCGAGCGGCAAGCCCATCATCTCTGCAACCGTCTGGCCGATGATGGTGTAGCTGCCCGTTCCCATGTCGGTCATGTTGCTTTCGACGGTCACAATCCCCTTGCCGTCGAGCGTGACACGCCCACCCGCCGGAATGATCGGAGCGCCGCGAATTGCGGATGCCATCCCCATGCCGATCAGCCAGCGGCCTTCACGGCGACTGCCGGGCTTGGAGCTTCGCTCCTTCCAATTGAAGCGCTCGGCACCCGTGCGCAGGCACGGTATGAACTGTCGTATGGAGAAGGGACGCGGCCCTTGCTCCTCCTTGCCCTGATTGCCGCTTGCCGATTGCGGATCGGTCGAAGCCCCACGGCCGGGGTCCGCACCCGGTACGACCTGGGTATCATTGAGGATGCGCAGCTCTACCGGGTCCATCCCCAGCTTCTCGGCCAGCTCGTCCATCGCGATTTCGAGCGCCATCAGGCCCGACGCCTCGCCCGGTGCGCGCATCGCATTGCCTTCGGGCAGGTCGAGCGTCGCGAGCCGGGTGAGGTTGAGACGGTTAGCCCCCGCATAGAGCAACTGCGTTTGCGCGGCCGCGATCTCCGGACCGCCTCCGGGTAGATTGCCCGACAGCGTTTCGTGGCCGACCGCGACCAGCTTGCCGTCACGACCCGCCGCCAGGCGGACCCGCTGGATCGTGGCCGGACGATGCGTCGTGTTGTTCGGCATCAGTGGGCGCGGCAACGTCACCTTCACCGCGCGTCCCACAGCGCGAGCGCCCAGCGCGGCAAGGATCGCATCCGAACAGACACTACCCTTTCCGCCGAACCCACCGCCGATGTAGGTCGCGACGACGCGGATCTTGTCCTGCGGGATGCTGAGCTTGTTGCCGAGGTCGCGCCGCGCCCAACCGACAATCTGCTGCGCCGACCATATCGTCAGGTGGTCGCCGTCCCAGCGCGCGATCGTGGCGTGCGGCTCCAGCATCATATGGCTGTGGTCGGGGGTAGTGTACGTACCATCGACCTTCACCGGGGCCGACGCGAACGCCTTGTCGAAGTCGCCGATGCGAACGTCCGGCTGACGCTGATGCGGCTTTGCGCTAGCCCGTGCAGCGGCGATATCGAACGCGCCCTGCTCGCGCGCGTAACCGACGCGGATCAGCGAGGCGGCATGACGCGCCTGCTCGAATGTCTCGGCGACGACCAGCGCGATAGCCTGATGGTAATGCTCGACCTCGGGCCCCGCGAGCGGCTTGGCGACGTAGAACCCCTGCTTCTTGATCGGGCCGGCATTATCGGCCGTCACGATCGCGAGGACACCCGGCGCGGCCTTGGCCTCGCTCACGTCCATCGACGATATGCGCCCCTTGGCGATGCCCGAACCGATGACATAGCCGTAGGCGGCGTTCGGCGCGGCCTCGTGGTTCTCGTAGGAATAGACCGCGCGCCCGGTCGTCTTCAGCGGTCCCTCGATGCGCGGGTGCGGCTTGCCGACAACCGTTTCCCGGTCGATCGGGTTGGTGCCTGCTGGCGTGTCGAACTTCATGCTGACTTGCCCTCCGCGATGGTGGCTGCAAGCGCCCGCGTCGCGAGCGGTATCTTGAACGCATTGTCCTCTGTCGGTCGGGCGTTGGCGAACGCCTTGGCCGTTACGGCTGCGGCCCCTTGCGTCATCACGGCATCGGCCGCTTCGACCCGCCACGGCTTGTGCGCGACCCCGCCGAATGCAACGCGGCCACTCCCGTCCTTCTGGATCACGGCCGCGACCGAGACGAGCGCGAAGGCATAGGATGCCCGGTCGCGAACCTTCTTATAGTGGTGGGTGCCGCCAAGCGGCCTAGGCAGCGTCACCGCCGTAATCAGCTCACCGGCTTCAAGGTTGTTGTCGAGGTGGGGCTTGTCGCCGGGCAGACGGTGGAAATCGGCGATCGGGATAGCGCGGGTCGTGCCATCCGCCTTGACCGTCTCCACGGTCGCGTCCAGCACGCGCATCGCCACCGCCATATCGCCGGGATAGGTGGCAATGCATTGGTCGCTCGAACCGATCACCGCGAGCTGACGCGAATAGCCGCCGATCGCAGCGCAGCCCGACCCCGGCTTGCGCTTGTTGCAGGGCATGTTGGGGTCATAGAAATAGGGACAGCGGGTCCGCTGAAGCAGGTTGCCCGCCGTGGTCGCCTTGTTGCGGAGCTGGCCGGAGGCTCCTGCCACGATCGCGCGGGTCAACACGCCGTAATCGCGACGGACGCGGGTGTCGGCAGCGAGCGCGGTGTTCGTGACCAGCGCGCCGATCCGCAAGCCGCCATCCTTTGTCGGCTCAATCCGATCGAGCTTCAGGTCTTGGACGTCGACAAGATGCCGGGGCGTCTCGATTTCCAGCTTCATCAGGTCGAGCAGGTTGGTGCCCCCGGCAAGAAACTTCGCTCCGGGCTGACGGGCAACAGCGGCAGCGGCTTCCGCGGGGGTCGTTGCGCGCTCATAGGTGAAGGGCTTCATGCCTTTGCTCCCGCGACTTCCGCCATCGCCTCGGCGATGTTGGAATAGGCACCGCAACGGCAGATATTGCCGCTCATCCGCTCGCGCATTTCGATGTTGGTCGGCTGCGGCCGCGCAGAAAGATCGGCCTGGACATGGCTCGGCACGCCGCGCTTGATCTCGTCCAGCACCGCGACGGCCGAACAAATCTGGCCCGGCGTGCAATAGCCGCACTGATAGCCGTCATGACGGACGAACGCGGCCTGCATGGGATGGAGCTTGTCGGGTGTGCCCAACCCTTCGATCGTCTTCACCTCGTCGCCCTGATGCTGGACGGCGAGGCTCAGGCAGGAATTGATCCGCTCACCGTTGACGATGACGGTGCAGGCTCCGCACTGCCCGTGATCGCAGCCCTTCTTCGTGCCGGTGAGCTTCAGATGCTCGCGCAGCGCATCGAGCAGCGTCGTGCGCGTGTCGAGGTTTAGGTCACGACGCTTGCCGTTAACGGTGAGCGATACCGGCATGGTCGGGGGCGCAGCCGCTTTTGCGAGCTGTGCTTCCACTTGCGGGGCCGCTGCCAGCGCAGTCGCTGCGGCGCTGCCGGCGAGGACGCCACGCCTCGACATCTCCATCTCGCTCATCATCGCCGTCTCTCCCGTTACAGCTTGTTGTATAAGTCGTCGGCGACCGGCTCGAGCCACGTCACGGACGTACCGTCCTGCGCTTCCGACACCGCCACGTGGGTCAACGCGCTATCGCGAGCCGCACCATGCCAGTGTTTGACGCCCGGTGAGATAAACACGGTGTCGCCGGTCGCGATCGGCTTTGCGGCCTCGCCGTCGACTTGGACCCATCCTTGTCCAGCGGTGACGATCAGCAATTGCCCCAGCGGATGCGTGTGCCAGTTCGTATGCGCGCCCGGTTGGAACGTCACCGTCGCACCACCAAGCCGCGCATCGCCGGTGCCTTTGAAGGGCGATGCGACTGACACGCTGCCGGTGAAATAGTCGGCGGCACCGGATTTCGGCTCCTGGCCGGGATGGATGACCTGAACCTCTGACAAGGCGGCAACCTCCTTCTTGGCGAATACCTTGCCCGCGACGCCGATGGCGGCGTTCGCCTTCGGCCACCCGGCGTAGAAAGCGAGATGGGTCAGCGCCTCAACGATCTGCGGCTGCGTCAGCCCGTTTTCGAGGCCACGCTGGACGTGGAAGGCGAGCTGGTCGCTATCTCCGCCTGCGGAAAGCGCGGCGATGGTGACGAGGCTGCGGTCGCGGGGCGACAGGTCGGTGCGTCGCCACAAGTCGGCGAACACGACGTCGTTGGTAAGCTGCGCGAGCTTGGGTGCAATCGGAGCGAGCGTCCTGTCGACGGTCGCGGCACGCACCGGATCGGAGGCGGGGAGCGGTGCGGTGGCCGGAGGCACTGTGCCAAGCGGTTTCAGATCGACATGGCGCGCGGCAAATACCTTCTCAACCTCGTTCAAGGCCGAGACAGCGTTCGGCCACCCGGTATAGAAGGCTAGCTGCGTTACCATGCCGGCGACCTCGGACGGCTTGATGCCGTTATCGAGGCCACGACCAAGATGGCTCGTCATCTGCGCGGTTTTGTCGGTCGCAATCAGCACGGACAGGGTGAAGATGCTGCGGTCACGGGCGCTAAGTTCGGGACGCACCCATACGTCGCCGAACAGCACCCAGTCCGTATAGCCAGCCAATGCCGGCGCGATTGCCTGCATGTTCTTGGGCGCAACCGATGGACGCTCCTGCGCCTCGACCGGCACGGCTATCGCCAGCGCGGCAGCGGTTGCAGAAGCGACCTTCATCGTCTCGTCTCCCATCCTGATCCCAGTTGGAATTAGTCGCCGCCAGCGCTCGTCTTCACCGGCCGAACGAGGCGGGAGAAGGTGAGCTGGGCCAGACGCCACTTGCCAGCCTGCTTGTTGTAAACTTCCGTGATCATGAAGGGATTGGTGACGGTTCGACCGCCGACCACGGCCTCCAGATCGAGGTCTTCCAGCACGATCGCGGTGTTGCCGAACACCCGCACATCGACCGCGTAGATCGACGCCTTCTTGTACCAGATGCCACCGCTCTGGATGGTGGCGAGTTCGTGGGTCTTGCCCCACGTTCCGCCCATGTGGGTGAACATGGCCCGGTCGTCAAAGAGGGTCGCGAGGGAGTCGACCTTCTTGTCCGCCATCCAGTCCCATTTGGTCTTCGACAGGTCGATGACCTGCTGCTCTGTCGGGGTATGCGTGGCGGCCGTCTTGATCGTCTCCGTGGGTGGTGCCGGCGTTTGTTGCGCGAGCAACGGCTGCATAGGCAGCACCGACATGGCGACGGCACCTAGCAAGCCAAGCCGCCTCCTTCCCTGGGTCGATCGAGTGTCCATCACAACTGCTCCCGCATGAGGTTGAAAGGGGCAGGCCGATGCCGGAACATCGGCCTGAAATTGACGATCAGAGCTTCCGTTCACCGAGCCACTTCACCATCGCCGGGTCGCGGTGGTCGAAGAAGCTGCTGGCGTTCTGATCGAGCTTGGCGATGGCATCGAGGTCGCCGGCGTCGAGGTCGAAATCGAAGATGTCGAAATTCTGCGCCATGCGCTCCTTGCGCACCGATTTGGGGATCGCGACAATGCCCCGATCGGTCAGCCAGCGAAGCACGACCTGGGCGATGCTCTTCCCGTGCTTGTCGGCGATCGGCTGCAACACCTCGTTCGTGAACAGGCCGTTCTTGCCCTCCGCGAACGGTCCCCACGCTTCTGGCTGGACGCCGTATTCCTCAAGGGTTTTCACCGCATCGGCCTGCTGGTGAAAAGGATGGATCTCGATCTGATTGACCGCCGGCTTCACCTCGTTGTGCAGCACGAAGTCGACGAGACGATCGGGGTAGAAATTGCTGATGCCGATCGCACGGATGCGTCCGGCCTTGTGCAGTTCCTCCATCGCGCGCCACGCGCCATACACATCACCGTAGGGCTGATGGATCAGCCACAGGTCGAGATAGTCCAACCCGAGCTTGTTGATCGACCGCTCGAACGCGGCCTTCGCCCCCTCGTAGCTGGCATCCTGCACCCAGAGCTTGGTGGTGACGAACAGCTCGGTCCGGTCAATGCCGTGGGTTTTGATGGCGGCGCCGACCGCCTCTTCGTTGCCGTAGGACGCGGCGGTATCGAGCAGGCGATAACCGACGTCGATCGCATCGCGGACGCTACGCTCGCATTCTGCGGGATCAGGCACCTGGAACACGCCGAAGCCGAGGATCGGCATGGCAACGCCGTTGTTGAGGGTGACGGTCGGAACGATGGTGGTCATGGGTGTGGTTCCTCGTCCGGTTCAGCGATTCACGAACTGTTGGTGCGAAGCCGCATAGCGTTCGCCGTGAACTTCGATCCCCGACAGGGCGTCGGCGATGCGCGCCAGATCCTGATCGGTCAGCGCCAGATCGGCACCCCCCAGGTTTTCCTCCAAGCGGTGGAGCTTGGTCGTACCAGGAATCGGCACGATCCACGGACGCTGCGCGAGCAGCCATGCAAGCGCGACCTGCGCGGGCGTGGCCTCATTCTCGCTCGCGATCGTCGTGACCAGATCGACCAGCGCCTGGTTGGCGGCCATTGCGTCCGCCTGGAAGCGTGGCACGGTGCTGCGGAAATCGTCGGCCGCGAACTTGGTGTCCGCCTTCAGCTCGCCGGTCAGGAAGCCCTTCCCGAGCGGCGCGAAGGGCACGAAGCCGATCCCCAGCTCTTCCAGAAGCGGCAGGATCGCCGCCTCCGGCTCGCGCCAGAACATCGAATACTCGCTCTGGAGCGCAGCCACTGGCTGTACCGCATGAGCGCGACGGATCGCATCAGGTCCAGCTTCCGACAGGCCGAAATGCTTTACCTTACCTTCCGCGATCAGGTCGCGGACCGTGCCCGCCACGTCCTCGATCGGCACATTCGGGTCAACGCGGTGCTGATAGAAGAGGTCGATGCGATCGGTACGCAAACGGGACAGCGCCTCGTCCGCGACCTGCCGGATACGCGCCGGACGGCTGTTCAAGCCATCGCTCGGGCGGCCGTTCTCGAATCCGAATTTGGTGGCGATCACCACCTGATCGCGAACCGGCGCCAGTGCTTCGCCGACGACCTCTTCATTGTCCCCCGGCCCATAGGCCTCGGCCGTGTCGAAGAACGTCACGCCGCGATCGTGCGCCGCGCGGAGCAGCGAAACCGCCTCAGTGTGATCGGTAGCGGGACCGTAGCCAAAGCTCAGTCCCATGCACCCAAGCCCAAGGGCTGATACCTCTAGGCCGCTGCGGCCCAATACGCGCTTCTGCATCATCAAAATCCTCGTTGGGCCCGGTGGTCACACGCCGAGCCACGACGATTGCAATGTAACTCGAGGCGGTTCTGGGGATTAGACAGGGTAAATCGCTTGGGTCTATGACGTCATGTCATGAAACCCTTGATGGCACCCCGACATGCAACGTGAAGAGCTGGGCAATCTGGCTATGTTTTTAGCCGTCGCGGAGGAGCGCAGCTTTACCAAAGCAGCGGCAAAACTCGGCATTTCCCAGTCGGCGCTTAGTCATACGATGCGCCGCCTGGAAGCAAAGCTGGGTTTGCGATTGCTGACCCGGACGACGAGGAGCGTTGCTCCTACCGAAGCCGGTGAGCGTCTGATCGCAACACTGCGACCTGCCCTGGACGAGATTGATGACAAGTTGGCATCGCTGACCGCGCTTCGGGACCGTCCTGCCGGCACCGTCAGGATCACATCCAGCGCTCACGCGGCGCGCGCGGTGCTTTGGCCGGTCATCGATCGACTGACCGCTGAGAATCCTGACATCAATGTCGAGGTGAGTATCGAGAGCGGGCTTGTCGATATCGTCAGCGGAAGGTTCGACGCAGGCGTTCGGCTAGGCGAACGACTGGATCAGGATATGATCGCGGTGCCCATCAGTCCGAAGCTGCGCATGGCTGCGTTTGCGGCACCGAGCTATCTGGAACGGCACGGGACGCCTCAGACGCCCTACGATCTGGCGAAGCACAATTGCATCAGCCTCCGAATGGCGACCTCAGGTGGTTTATACGCCTGGGAGTTCGAGCGTGACGGAAAGGAGTTGAAGGTCAAAACGGAGGGCCAGCTCGTATTTAACGATGCCGACATGATCGTCGCTGCTGCGTTGGCTGGACGTGGTATTGCGTTCACGGTCGAAGGCCATGTTGACCGCCACTTTGCCTCTGGCGCCCTTGTGAGAGTGCTCGAGGATTGGTGCGAACCGTTCGACGGCTACTATCTCTATTATCCTAGCCGACGACAGCCTTCGCCAGCCTTCAGTCTCGTTCTGGACGGGTTACGCTATCGCGGCTGGTAGTCGGGATTGGTGCCGCAAGCGGATCACAGGCTTTCCCGAAACCGCTTGGAAGCATATTTCGGGAAGGCGTCACCATTCCCATTTCTCGACCGTTTTCGGGACGGCAGCTATCGCCTGTGCACTCCCAAAGCGGTCATGTCCGCTTTCCACCCACTCTCGGCCATTCAGGCCAGCGGTCGTGCCGAAAGCGGACGTTCGCCGCTCGCCCCAGACAAACGTCCGCTTTCGGCACGACACCTCCCGGCGGCGGCTGAGATTGGGTGGTTAGCGGCCGTATTCGGCGGCAGAGCCCGCACCGCCCAAAATTACACTTTCGACCTCAAATTCGATTTGCCAAAAACGATATGGGCGTCGCGGTGATCCTTCACATTCCCATTGCGATCGAAAGGTGTGGACCGCGCGCCCCTTTCCGTTTTCAATGGGTACGATGTCAAACAGTGTGCATCGTGCCAGTATTCTGATCAGGTCGTCACGAGTGCTAGGGCCCTTGAAATAGCCAAGAAAAAATCGGGCTCTGGGGCTGACTAATCGCTGTGCTGCTTCGCGATGCCCTACGTTCTCGGCGAATTGCCTTATGACTAAGCTTCGGTCGTAACGGCTATCACCAGCAAGTGTGGCAACCGCAACAATCGTGACGATGAAAGACTGCAGGATCATCATCAAATGAGTGCCGCATTCGACGCTGAAGTCAATACTGATGCCCCCTAATGACGTGGCAAGGCGACGTCCAATTTCCCGTCTGACAGCTGTGACCCGACGGTTATTGTTTTGAGGTGGCCAGCAGCGGACCTAAACGCCCGCTTATGGGGCGAGAGCGGACCGGTCGATTCTCCTCGGACGGCCTTGGCCAGACGCTTACCGGCAGCGAAGGTCCTCGCTCAGCCAATCTCACATATGCACCCGTTTCGGCGATGAAGACATCGTCGGACCTGATAACGAGTTATAGAGGAAAAGGGCATGGCAATAGAGAGACGTTTAAAGCCGACTTATCCCGCAGACGATAGGCTTGAAGGTAAAGCGACATCAGCCCTGCGCCGGAGCAAAGGTGCGCTGAGCGCCGGCAAACGCGAGGTTGACGAGTTCACGCGGGACATCCTGAGCAAAGCCACCTCCTCTCCCGAGGAACGCCGCGCAGCCTGGCAACTCCGTAGAGCACACCAACTCGACAATCTCGCAACTCTATCGAGCATCGCGGATCATCTCCGCGCATGGAGCGAAGGGTCGATCAGCTACAGAAACGTCATGGATCGATGCTCCCTCCGTACCCTCCCCGATTTGCTTGCCGCGATGTTGAATATCGGCGAACCGTTCGCACAGCTTTCAGATGCTCAGGTTACCTGCTTGTTCATGGAACGTATTCTGCGCGAACACCTGTTTCATGAAGATCGCCTGATTGCTGCATCTATCATGAATTCAGCAGCTAAAGCTGATGACAGAAAGATCGCGGAGGCACCCAGCACATCGTTCTGGGATAGATCAACCCCTGGTTCTTCGGCTAATTCAACCTGCCTCCTGTCGCTGCAAACTGCAGCGGCTAAAGAGGGTTTTTACGTAAAGCCTAACCCGCCCCCCTGTGGCATCTCCGTAGCTGGAGGTCTGGACCATGAAAGGCTCGGCAAAATCGCATGATCGAGATCTGGCGGTGCTTCTTGAAGCTGATGACCTCAGCAGGCGAGCGACACACCTGTCCCTCGCAAGCGCAGGTTTCGCCGTCCGCTCATATAGCTCTGTCGATGACGCCACGCGCGATGCCTCACATCTAAACTGCGACGCGCTCCTGATCTCAGCACCCTTGCTAGACATGGTCTATCAATCTCAGTTGCTCCAAAACCTTCGCGAGCTAAAATGGTCCGGGCGAGCCATCCTGGTGATCCCGCAGCGTACACCCTGCTTGGCTTTGCACCGAAAGCCGAACGGCTTCGATTTTGTCGTAGAAAGCCCGGTAGGATGGCAGAGTGCCGCAAACCTGGCTCGCGGTACGGCAAGTCTAAGATATTGAACAGCATCATGGTTCAATAGGGACTTCAGCTCTAAACAGCCGTTTTGTTCAATCACCGTAGGCTATCCTGCACCGCATAAACGGTATGAAATCAACAACATCCTAGTTAAATATGGCGGTTAGCACCAAAAGCTTCCGTAGCCCGACCTGTGTGGCCGCCTCCGAAGGAGACGGATCATGGAAAAGTCAGGATCAATCGAGTGCTGGGGCCGAATGCGGCAGTCCGTCCGGCTCATACTCACCGCCATCACGATCATCACCTGGAGCACGTTCGACCAAGTCCTTGCTGCTCCGGCGGAGCGGATTTTCCCTCCACACGAATTGATCGACCATCGTCAGTTCGGGGGCGGTGTCATCCAGCCGATCACCCCTCGAACCGATGCGGCCCTGCACGGTGATGCCGTGGACTTCGTGAATTCCACCAGCGGACGTGACGGGCATGCCCTGGAGCCTTACCTGGCTAGGGCGCCAGGGGGCGAGGTGCAAAAGCTGTCACTGCGAACCCATGGTTTTCCCAGCGCGATCGTGAAAGAAAATGCTTTCGATCTGCACAAGCAGATGGCCGCCAGTCGCACCGCCCATGTTCTGGACCTTGATGGTCATTGGAAGGGGATTGCCAGCTTCAACCACGTCCTGCCACTTGTCGATCAGAGTGATGGCAATGACCACACACCGCGGTCGCATGCGTTCATCGAAGTCCTTGACGAATATCAGCAGGTTCCCAGCGGCGATTTCATTCGCGCGGGCGGCAAAGGTGTTAGCCTCGGCGGCGCGCTCATTGGCTTCAGCGGCGGCCCGCAGGCCTTGAGTGGCAATCCCGTTCGCCGCGATCGAGTGTCCGATCGCCTCCTCGGCCAATCCAAGCGCCTTGCGGGTAGATACGACCCCGTGAACCGCGAAGCCAGGAGACACCACGACAAGAACGGTGCCGACAAGGCCAAGCCATACCTGGAAACCGCTCCACTCAGCGGCATCCCGCGCCGCTTGCGTAGCATACCACTAGGCGCAAAGGTCACTTTGCAAATTCTTCTCATTGGCCTTGTAGGGTTGCTGTATTGGATAGGCTGGCGCTTGCTGGGTTGGGGTCTGCGCTACGGCTGGTGGTGCGCCATGATCACTGCCCTGGTGGTCGTCGGCACGGGCTCTGTCGCCATTTTCGGGCTGACCTACACCTCCGCATGTATGTGGAACTCCGTTTGCTTTAGCGAAGACAACTGATGGTGGGCTTACCGACGAAATGGAAGCGAAACCAATAGCGAGTACGATTCGGAATGGGCACATACCGGCTTAGTTGGTGCCTAGCAGTTTCCGTCGCGTTGAACATATTCGAAGGACGATCTCACGCATCTACGGTGTTAACGAACACAACCTGATCGGCTTCTTGAATTCCGACCATGGCTCCGGCCGCACGCTCGGCTTCCGCGGCGCGTAGGGCCTGCGCGCCTTTCACTTGCGCGAGCTCGCCTTCTCCACCGGGCCGAAAGCGCGATCGGCGTATCTCTCGCAGAACACAGTCGCCACGGCCTCGCGGGTCATCCGGCCCCCGTCCGCAACGATCCAGCATTATAGATCAGATAGGGAGCAGTCTCTTCTCGCATTAGCAGCAAGCCAGCGATGGCTCGCATCGACGGCGTGAGAACAGCAAAAGTTATAGAAAAGTAGGCGGCCAGCTCAAATCACGTGCTTTCCGATCGCCCGACCTGTGCGGCCGCCTCCGAAAGGAGATGGTTGTTGGAAAAGTACATATTGCCGAGGTCATCGCTTCGGATCGGCTTGGTCAAGAGTCTATGCGCGGCGTTCTTCGCCATGGTTCCGGGGCAGGTACTTGCCGCCGGTCATACGTTCGAAGATCGCCCAACACCGCCACCGCCCGCCCAGCGTGTCGACATATTCGATAACAAAGGCGATCGCCGGTTCATCGTCGTGATTCCGGCAGAAGTTCTTCTCGCCCGCGGCAAGGTAGACGCTGTCTGGGTCGAGCGTCGCCGCCGCGATTTGCGAATCCGCAACAGCAATCGACGCCCCGGAGAGCCCCTTGTAGCCTACGATTTCGGCGGGGCTCTCCCCGATGTTCTCCAGTCAGCCTTGCACCCTGCGGGTGGAAGCTCTGCCACTGACCCTGACAACCAAGACGTCTTGGCCGCGAACGACACGGTTCGCGGTGTCCATGGCGTGGGCAGCAAGTCTAATGGCCTGCGCCGCAACGAAGGCCGATAGCGGGTAGCGCCCCGACCAACGGAGTGACGATCAAGTTCAGCCATTGCAGGACGAGGCCGGAACGGCCGATGGCATTGGCCGAAACAGCCTCTCGGGCAGCAAGCCATTGCGCGCAAAGGTCACTGTCGCCCTGATACTTTGGGCTCTGGCAATGGGGCTGATACCCTTCGGCCTGATATGGTTCGGCCTTGCCCGCACTTTCCGGAGCCAGGTGATCGGCGCCGGAATCACGATTGGATGCTGCCTGACTGCGATCACGTGCTTCAGCCTCTTTTGGCCGTATCACCCGTAATCCCAGTTTCTCGACCCATTGGTAACACATCCGGACTATCCACGATTATGGATAAGAGGTGGCCGAAACGCGCTCCCCCGCTGACCCCAAGCCGGTGATGCGTACCTACAACGGCGCGAGCAAAGCACTATTATAAAATAGCAGGCGGACCACGCAAACGATGCGTAGTCTAACAGCCTGAGAAACCCCACCCAAGCTAAGGCGGTCGAAGATCTCGATCGCCTTAGTAGATGGCCACCGCAATCCCGATCAACCGCACGTCATCGCGATGATCTCGGGGTTATCCCGCATTGAAAGGAAAACGCCCATGGTATCTCTTAACGAGATATGCGCCCTCGTGCTCGCCGTCTTCGCGAATGCGCCAGACGGAACCATCGCGCTCGAACAACGCCCAGTCCAATCGCGCAACGTCAAAAACGTCGCGATACCCCACGCCAAAGAGCAACCATTGATCGCCGATCGACTCGTCGAACCTGCAGACATCCCCGGACGCAATCAGTTCGTCTCCCCTCACGATCATGGCGGGCTGAACCTCGGCGAGCGGATCGGCGGGCTTGCCGGGCAGGCCGATGGAAAAGCGGAACAGCAACAAGGCCGGGCTATTGCCCCTGTTCTCGACATCCAGACCGACTTGGCCTCGCCGGGGTCGAGCGCGGAGGTCAAGATAGGCATGGTCAACCTTCGCCATCGCCTCAATGGCAGTCGACGCGAGCTCAACAGCGCGCGAGGCCAAGAAGCCGCCAATGATCCCAAGGCCGCCCACGATCATAGACAGAACCATACCCAGCCAGTTGAAGTAGAGCCCCGTGGCGCTCAGGCCGTTACCTACCCGCGCTGCATTGACGGCAGCCCATTGTGCGCAGAGGTTGGCGGCCTCCCGATCGGGTGGGGCGTCGCAATGGGGCTGATACTGGCCGGGATATGGAGCGGTATCCTCGGCTGGGCAAACGGAGATCACCGACTTCGAACTCCCGCCGTGACCGGCGGGAGCCTTCTCGGCTACGATCGGCGTCGGCGACGCACGCGGCTCTGGCGACTTTGCGGTTTCGGCGGTTGGATCGTATGCGTAGTTGGCTTTGGTTTCTTCTCGCTCATGGCGATACTCGATATGCCCTAGCGTCAGCATAGTGACGCCGAAGGCCAAGAAGCCAATGAAGGCAATCGCCGTGGACGCGTAGTGCGCATAGCGCGAGACAGCCATGGCTTTCTACAAGTCGGGATTATACGCCCGCCTACCCGGCAAATCGTGAATAATCCCTCAGCCCGCCGCGACGCCTGCCGAGCGTTGTGCACCCGGCGTCAATGTCAGGCGGCGCCAGCGCAGATTGATCCGCAATTGAAACTCGAATGGCACCTACGGGTGGAAGCGCTGCCACTGAAGGATGAGGCGGTCCGGTAACCAACTGCCCCATCTGATCTGATTCGAAGCCACACAAACATCGGTGCCGGCATCACAAGACGCTCCGGCCGCCGTCGCGCGTCGGCCGCACATTGCCAGAAAGAGGCACCGAATACGCATCATACAGGAGATGAAAAATGAGCCTTCTACTTGCCCTCGCGCTCGCGCAGGTCCGCGAGACGCCACACCTCGTCGGCCATCTTCAGGATGGCATCGACCGTTCGGACTTGGTCCAACACGTCAGTGAAAACCACCGAAATCCTGACGATACCAGGGTTGGCACCGGTGGCGGGTTCGGCTTCGATATCGTAAACCTCGCCAGCAGGCACGCAACACAGGCCGTTGCGCTCCCGATCCTGCAGAATGCCGCGTCCATCATCGATGGCCGATCCGATCCAGACGGGAGTGCGACCGATGTTGCCCAACGTAAGCGCAATGTTTCCGTCGGTTCCAGCGGCAGCGCTCACCGTGACGTAGCCTCGTTCCAGATTCTCCATCGCGCGGACGGCGCGCGTGGCGTCGCGGGACGTCAAAGTGGCGATGACCAGTCCGACCGCGGTCAGCAGGATGCCCACGGCGGTGACGAGAGTGCCCAGCAAGGTCGATCGGAGGCCCGTGATCGCGATCCCGTTGCCAGTCGAAACGGCTTTTACAGCCGCCCACTGGGCACACAGGTCAGCATCCTCGCGGCTATAGGGGCTCTTGCAAGTTGCGCGATTTTCGCGGGGCTTCTTCAGCTCTGCCTCGGCAAAGGATGGAGCCGATCCGCGAAGGTTAACACCGTCTATGGTGGGGTCGTAGCCGTCATAGGCCTTCTGCTCCTGGCGGAGGTCTTCTATCTCTCTATAGCCGACGTAGCCGGGTAGGCCGACCAGGATTGCAAGCAGAGCCAGCACAGCGAAGATGGCGGCGGTACCACCCAGTATTGCTTTGAGCTTCCAGCGTCGTTCGCGTCGTCGAATCGAAGTCATGGCTCCATTCTAGCGACATGGTAGTTACCAAGATTTGCAACGGTGAACCGCGCTCACGACTATGGGGTGAATGACGGCAACGCGACCGGCTTCTTCAACTCCGACCATGGCTCCGCCCGCACGCTCGGTTTCTGCGGCGCATAGGGATTCCGCGCCTTCCTCTTCCGCGTGCTCGGCTTGTCGACCGGGCCGAACGTGCGCTCGGCGTATTCCTCGCCGAACACAGTCGCCACGTCCACTCGTGTCATGCGCCCCTCGTCCGCGACAACCTCCTTGGCGACGGCAAGAGCATCAGCGTCAGCAGCCCGGAACCCAGGCAATCGAGCAGGCCCGGATCCGCCTCGATCCCTTCGAAGTGGCGTTGCCAATATCTGTTCATCGTCCTGGAGACGATGTTGTTAAACGTGCCCCAAGCAAATCGTCGAACCTCTCCGCCTGCGTCACGGGCGAACTTTTCCGGCACGCCTTGCTCTTGAACTGGCGCTTGTACTTCTTGCCCTTGATGAACGGCTTGCTCTCTGCCTCTCACCGCTCATGCTGGGGCTGATATTGGGTGCCGAGGGTTCATCCCTCTGGTTACACGGGGCCGGAGGATTACCTCCGGCCCCCGTACAGTCATCAGCTCAGGCCACTTTCTTCCAGATGGGCTCAAGCGCCGCGTGAGGCGGACAGTCCGCAACCGGGCCAGTCGGGAGACCGCCAAGTTCGTTGGCAAAGCCATGGTTGACATCCCGGTGATGCGCTTCATCTGCTCGGACTACCAGAACCACATCACGAAGCGTTGCGTCCTCGGGCAGACCCCAGTACCGCTTCGCGATGTCGGGCGCTGCTACATTCTCGCTGCGACCTTCATCGATCTCCGCCAAATAATGCGTGTAGCTGATGACGGCTTCCTCCTCGAAGTAGCCAACCACCCGGTGTGCGGTCTTGGAACTCACAAGATACAAGGCGAAAAAGAACAGGTAGAATACCCACTGCACCCCGATAATCACAGCGCGCTCGAACCACGTCGGCTTCGAGATCTCGATGAACGTCATCAGGTGCATGCGTTCGTTTTCCGCCTCATCCATCAGGGTGCGGATCCAGCCCTTGTCATCGCAGATACGACGCAGGCAAGCGAGGTGTGTGATCGTCGCCCCCACCATTCCAGGGACCGCCGCAACCGTCTCGAGAACGACCGCGCGGTGACCGTAGCGCTCTGCAAAGAACGTGTCGGCAGTCCATCGCAGAAGCTTTGTGAAACCGAGCGCGACGCGGTCGGACAGCCCAGCGGGCTTGTGGTGGATACTCAAATCAATGAACGGGCCGGTCATCTCGCGTCTCCAGAAGGATCAATTCGTCTGGCGATGCATCTATGTCGGGGGGAGCCATTGGAAAATTTGGATGTTGTCCCTACCGCCGATCCCCTAAGGGCTGTTCCGGAGGCATCATCGTGGCGACCAAATGGCGACGGCAGCGTGACACGCAGAGAATATTGCCCGTGGGCAATCTTCCAAGCCTGAGCTTCGCTGCCACGCTAGGGTTGGCTGCCACTGCCCTTGCTTCCGGCGCTGCCGTCCGCCTGATTTTCGCAGCGGAGCTCGGCCAGCGGGCAACTTTCATTTTTTTCGTACCTGCGGTGGTTGTAGCTGGGGCTTTCTCGGGCCTTCGTGCCGGCGTACTCACCAGCCTAGCCGGTGCCGCAGCGGGCCTCGCTTGCGACCTCCTGGCCGGTCCGATTGTTTCAGGTTCCGAAATAGCCGCTCTGACTTTTGTGGTGATTGGCAGCGCGATCGCGCTCGGTGGCGAGTGGTTCCAGCGTGCACGAGCGCAAGCGGATGAAGTTACGGAGGGTTTGGCGCGACGCGAAGCGCACTTGCGTTCGCTGTTAGATACAGTACCTGATGCGATCGTAGTTATCGACGAAGCCGGGCTCGTGCGCGACTTTAGTCCAGCGGCCGAAACAATGTTCGGATGGGAGGCTGAGGAAATCCGTGGCCGCAACGTAAGCCACTTGATGCCCGACCCGTACCGCTCGTCACATGACGATTATCTATTCCGTTATTACCGCACAGGAGAGAAGCGGATTATCGGCAAAGGCCGAGTGGTGGTTGGACAGCGCAAAGACGGGTCAACTTTTCCGGTTGAACTGGCGGTCGGAGAAATGACCGTAGGTGGAAAGCGCCACTTCACTGGCTTCATTCGAGATCTTACCGAACGTCAACGAACGGAGGCACGCCTTCAGGAGCTGCAGGACGAACTTGTTCGCATGTCTCGCCTGACTGCTCTTGGAGAACTCGCTTCAGCCCTCGCGCATGAACTGAACCAGCCGCTTTCCGCCATAGCAAATTACACGCAAGGCAGCCGCCGGCTGCTAGCGAAGGATCCGCCAGCCTTCAACAAGATCGGCGACGCTCTCGATCGTACCGCCGCACAAGCACTTAGAGCAGGAGACATCATCCGACGCTTACGTGAGTTCGTCGCTCGCGGAGAAACTGAGCGATCGGTCGAAAACTTGCCGAAGCTCGTGGAAGAAGCAAGTGCACTCGCGCTGTTAGGGGCAAAAGAACACGGAATTTGCGTTCGATACGCGTTCGACCCGCAAGTCGGCCTCGTCCTTGTAGACAAGGTCCAGATCCAACAGGTCATTTTGAACTTGGTGCGCAACTCAGTCGATGCAATGACCGCCGCCGCATGCTCGAAGCGTGACGTTTCTATCAGCCTATCCCCTCTTCCTGACGACATGGTTCAAGTGATTGTCGCGGATACCGGCCCCGGGATCGATCCCGCGATCGCCGATCAGCTGTTCAAGCCATTTGTAACGACAAAGCGGACCGGCATGGGTGTCGGATTGTCAATCTCACGCACCATCATTGAAGCACATGGCGGGCGCATATGGGCGGAGCCCGCAAGCGAAGGCGGTACCAAGTTCGGATTCACCTTGCACAGCGTCCAACAAGAGGATTTGATTGATGGTTGATCCCATCGTCTATGTGATCGACGATGATGACGGTGCACGCGAAGCACTCGAGTTTCTGCTCGACACGGCGGCCATCAAGGTGCGCTCCTTCTCCTGTGCCGACAGCTTCCTTTCCGCGGCGCTATCGCTCGCCGGCGCGTGTGTCGTCACCGACGTGCGCATGCCGGGCACCAATGGCATTCAGCTCGTTGAAGAACTTAGGCGGCGCGGATTACAGGTGCCCGTGATCGTGATCACTGGGCACGCTGACGTACCACTCGCCATTCAGGCGCTTCATGCCGGCGTTTCCGATTTCATCGAGAAGCCGTTTGACGATCAGGTCATGCTTGACGCGATACACAAGGCGATCGCTCAGCAAGCAGGTCATCAGCAGGCGCAGGCAGAGCAACAGGAGGTGCTAAGCCGTATTGAAAGCCTCAGCGGCAGGGAAAAAGAGGTGATGGAAGGCCTTGTGCGTGGGGAGGCGAATAAAGCTATCGCATTCGACCTCAGCATCAGCGCGCGCACCGTAGAAGTGTACCGCGCTAACGTCATGATGAAAATGCGCGCTCGCTCACTTTCCGATCTGGTGCGCATGGTCACCACCGTGCGGCAACGCTGATCAACTCGCCTGATCGCATAATCGGGCGGCCGAACTTTGCCCTCTCAACCAATAGCTCCACAAAGACGGAAGAGGGCAGAGTCGGCTGCCGGGAGCGATGATTTCCGCCACTCCGATTATCGGCATTTACCATCAATCGTATGCATGTCAGGGTTTCGAGAGTGATAGCACGCAGAACCTGACACAGGAAAACCGCTTTACGATTTCGATGCGAAATACTGCGGTTCGTAAATTTCCTGAGCTTCACCGCAAGCCAGCGTTTACCGCTCAGACGTACCCCCGGGTTGCATGGCATCGTTCAGGGTCGCTGCCTCTATAAAACCAACTATAAAGGGGTTGCTCCTCATGAAAATGTCTCATCTCCTGCTCGGCGGGTCGCTCGCCGTGCTCGCCATGCCCGCGTCCGCTCACAATTTGCCAACCGGCGTCGGCACGGATGGAGAAGTAAAGCCATCGGAACAGCGCGACGCTCGCCCCGCAGCGAAGAAGGAGAGCTTCTCGACCGGTGTTGCCAAGGCGCGCGACCTTCTCGACAGCGCCATCTCGACGAGCTCGCTTGACGAAGACGATGTGCTGAAGCTCTCGCCGCTCTCGGTCTCCGACCTGCTGCGCGACCTGCCCGGCGTGCGTTCGGATGCCTCGCAAGGCGAAGGCTATGGCAACATCTCGATTCGCGGCCTGCCGATCGCCTCAACGGGCAGCAAGTTCGTCCAGCTTCAGGAAGACGGCCTGCCGGTCCTCGAATTCGGCGACATCGCGTTCGCTAGCGCCGACACCTTCATCCGCTTCGATGCGGCAGTGGGCGAAGTCCAGGCGATCCGCGGCGGCTCGGCTTCGACCTTCGCGTCTAACTCCCCGGGCGGTGTGATCAACTTCCTGTCGAAGACCGGCCTCAACGCCGGCGGCACCGTGCAGACCACGCTGGGCCTCGACAATCGCTCCTACCGTCTCGACTTCGATTATGGCGCGCCGATCTCGGACACTCTCCGCTTCAACGTCGGCGGCTTCTATCGCCGGGGCCAGGGTCCGCGCATCACCGGCTATGACGGCCAGGACGGCGGCCAGATCAAACTCAACGTCACCAAGACCTTCACCGGCGGCTATGTCCGCTTCTACGGCAAGTATCTGAACGACCGCACCCCGGTTTACGGCTTCGTGCCGATGCAGGTCACCGGCACCGACGCCAACCCGAGCTATGCCAGCCTTCCAGGCTTCGACATCAAGCGTGACACGCTGCTCAGCCGCAACTTCAACACCATTATCGGCCTCGACGATAAGAACGCGCTGAGCACCCAGAACGTTCGCGACGGGCAGCACCCAGTCGTCAAGTCGGCGGGGGGCGAGGCGCAGTTCACCTTGGGCAGCTGGTCGATCACCGATCGCTTCCGCTATTCAGGGATCAGCGGCAGCATCGTCAGCCCTGAATTCATCCAGTATGCGCCGGCTCCAGCGGTGATGGGCCGCGTCGGCGGCTTCGGCGGCACACTCACCTATGCCACGGGGCGCAACGCCGGCAAGTCAATCGCCAATCCGCTGACGCTAAATGGAAACGGCCTGCTTGCCGCCGCTACCTATGCCAACAACACGTTCAACAGCCTGGATGACGTAACCAACGACATCCGCGCCACCCGCTCGTGGAAGCTTGGGGAGGGCGAACTCACCGCTACTGGTGGGTTCTACAAGTCGCGCGAGAATGTCGATATGAGCTTCCTCTGGAGCTCCGTTATCCAAGACGTGGTAGGCGGCGGCAACTCCGCCCTGATAGACGTGCGCGCGGCGAATGGACTGCAGATCACCCAGAACGGATTTTATGGCTTCGGTGCAGCGCTGCTGGGCGGCTGCTGCCGCCAGTCCGTCAACGCAAAGTACGACGTCAACGCGCCCTATGGCTCGGTCAACTATCATATTGGCAAGCTCGCAATCGGCGGCAGCCTGCGCTACGACATGGGCCGCGCCCAAGGCACCTTTGCCGAGGCCACCGGCTTCTCGTCCTACGACATCAACGGCGACGGCACGCTCTCCGACGCCGAGAAGCGCACCTCGCGCCTCAACCTCGCGACGCCGGGGCTAATCGACTACAAGTACAACACGCTGTCCTATTCGCTCAGCGCCAACTACCGCGTCGCGCCGACCTTCTCCCTGTTCGGCCGACTAAGCCGTGGCGGCCGCGCTAATGCTGACCGCATCGTCTCGGGCCGCTACATCGACTTCGCAACCGGGGTTTTGCGCCTGCCAAACGCCGCCGTTGATCACGTCACGCAGGCGGAAGGCGGCTTCAAATACCGCACTGCCTCGACCATGCTGAACCTCACCGCCTTCTACGCAGAGTCCCAGGATACCAACATCGATCCGCGGAATGGCCAGCCGATCGACCGGCTGTACCGCGCAAAAGGTGTAGAGTTCGAAGGCGGCTACAATCGCGGTATCTTCGGCATCACGGCCGGCGCTACATACACCAGCGCTAAGATTGCGCACGATGGCGTGACCCCGCAGCTGGTCGGCAACACGCCGCACAACCAAGCGCAGCTAATCTACCAAGTCACCCCGCAGATCAACGTCAGCCGCTTCACCGTTGGAGCAGTGTTGATCGGCACCACTGGCAGTTACGCAACCGACGAGAACAACCTGCGCATTCCCGCGTTCACGACGACCAACGCCTTCGTGCAGATCCGCCTGACCGACCGGCTGCTGCTCTCGGTCAACGCCAACAATCTGTTCAACACCACCGCGATAACCGGCGTGCTCGACAGCGCCATTCCGGCCGGCGGCATCGTTCAGGGTCGGACCCTCGCCGGCCGCACCTTGTTCGCGAGCGCGCGACTTAACTTCTGACGAGCCATCCCGCGTCAACCTGTCGGATTTCAAACTTTGGGTCGGGAGAATTCCCGACCCTCGCATTTTTTTTGCTTACTGCAGTCGGACCGTGCACGAGGCACGTCGCTGCTTCGGTACCAAGATAGAGGTACCAACCTAATAATGGGGGCTCATCAGCTTCCTGTGAGCTGCGACACCACGTCGCTGATAGCTGGGCGGCTGTAGCATTGGCAGTGCGCATCGCGTCCATAAACACCTCGCCTGGCCCTTGTTTTCAGGGTGTCGCGGCTTTTGCCTGAGCACATTGAACGCCAAGCCGGTTCAAAGCCTGCGCAAGCTGTGCCCCCGTGCATGGCTTCGCCAGCAGGCCAGTGCACCGGTCGCTAACAAACCGAGCCGAGAGCTTCGGGCCATCCTCGCTCGCAATCAGGAGAGGCATGTCAGCATGCAGCGAGCGAAGCTCAGCTACCAGGCCCTCCCCACTCTTGTCGGGCAAATCGGCATCGAGCACGATTGCATCATACGCTCCTCGAGCGGCACGTACCTTCATCAGCGCCTCGGCGGCAGTTGCCGCCTCATCGGTGGAATAGCCAAAGTTGCCTAAAGCCTCTGCCATGAACGCACGCAGCGTAGGTTGCGCCTCGACAACCAGCACGCGCCGCGTACGTCCAGCCTCCAGCACATCGCGAACCTTGGCGCCTAAAGCCTGGTACGTGAATGGCTTCGCGATCATCTCCACGCCTTCATCAAGCCGGCCACCGTGTACGATTGCATTGCGAGTATACCCTGAAGTGTAGAGCACCTTCAGGTCCGGCTGCAGCGCACGCAAAGCCTCCGATAGCTCTCGCCCCGACATGTTTGGCATCACCACATCGGTGAAGAGCAGATCAATCCGCTCGTTCTGCCGCTCAATGAGCCTCAGCGCCGTTGGGCCGTCGTGCGCCTCCAGAACGCGGTACCCAAGCTCGCGCAGGCACTCGACCGTATACGCACGCACATCGTCATCATCCTCCACGGCAAGGATCGTCTCCTGCCGTGAACTCGTCTCCAAGACCAATGCGGCAGCCGCCTGGTCAGCCTCCAACTCACCACTTAGAAGACGAGGCAGATAGATCTTCACCGTCGTCCCGCGGCCTTCTTCCGAGTAGATCTTCACGTGACCGCCAGATTGCTTGGTGAAGCCGTAAACCTGTGAGAGGCCCAATCCAGTTCCCTTCCCCACCTCCTTTGTAGTGAAAAAGGGCTCAAATACCCTGCTTTGCGTTTCCTTGCTCATCCCCGCGCCAGTGTCGGTTACGGCAATTACGACATACTGCCCTGGAGCTACCTCGGCGTGTGCCGCAGCGTACTCTTCATCAAGGCGAGCATTCGCTGTCTCGATGGTAAGAATGCCACCCTTGGGCATCGCATCGCGCGCATTCACTGCGAGGTTGAGGACTGCGCTTTCCAGCTGGTTCGGATCCGCCTCTACGCGCCATAATCCTGGAGAAGTGACGATCTCCACCTTCACGGTCTCGCCTAGAGCCCGGTTCAGCATGTCTGACATGCCCACAACCAGTTTGTCCACGTCGAGCGGCTTCGGTGCCAAAGGCTGACGGCGGGAGAAGGCAAGAAGGCGCTGGGTCAAAGTCGCCGCTCGCTCGGCGCCCTTCATCGCCGAATCCAAAGCGCGCTTGACACGGGCATCTGTAATACCAGCAGCAGCCAGCGCTCGGCTTGCCATGTCAATGTTGCCGGTCACCACCGTTAGTAGATTGTTGAAGTCATGCGCAATACCGCCGGTCAACTGCCCGACAGCCTCCATCTTCTGCGCTTGACGAAGTGCTTCCTCGGCCGCGAGAAGGTCACGCGTGCGTTCTTCAACCCTCGCTTCCAAAGTGGCGTTCAAGCGGTTCAGCTCAAGTTCCGTGTTCTTCTTCTCGGTGATGTCTATCGACGAGCCGATGAGACCGATCACCTCCCCAGCACCGTTCTTGAGGGGGGCTTTAGTAGACAGCCAGACAGCGCGCCTGCCGTCAGGGAAGTTAACCTCCTCCTCCAGTTGCTCAGTTCGATCGGAGATCATGACACGTTCGTCATTCGCCATGATCGCGGCGGCCTGCGCGGGATCCTCGAGGAACTCCATATCGGTCTTACCGATGAACGATTCGAGCGGCTTGCCGACGAGGTCGACGGTACCGCGATTCGCAATCAGCATCCGCCCCTGCCGATCCTTCGCATAAGCAACACCCGGCATTGCATCAGCGAAGGCGCGCAGCAGCGTCAGCGCTTGGTCGCGCTCTCGCTGCACCGCCTGCTTGGTCTCGATATCAAGCAGTACGCCAGGGAAGCGAACCGGAACACCGTCAGCATCCTTGTCGACCCTGCCGTTCGCCTCGATCCAATAGTAGCGTCCGTCTGCCCTGCGGACGCGGTACTGGTGCGCATATTGGCCACCGCGGGAGCGGACGTCTTCGATGGCAGCAATGAGCGAGGAGCGATCTTCCGGATGCACCGTTTCGATCACTTGCTCGTAGTTCAGACCCTCTCGACCAAGTTGAGGATCCAACCCGAAGCTCTCAGCGAATCGCTCGTCGACCGAGATGGTGTCGGCCACGAGATCCCAGTCCCAAGTACCGATGATAGCTCCGGCGTCGAGAGCCAGCCGGACCCGTTCGGTTTCACGCGCAAGAGCACGATCCGCTTCATGGTTTTCCGTTATGTCGCGGTAGAAGATCGCAAGACCTTCCTCGACGGGGTAAGCACGCATTTCTAACCATGCGCTTCGTCCGTCAGCCCATTCATAGCGATGACGAAGCGCTATTGGAACGCGCTCTTCCATCGCCCGACGATACAGCATGCCTAATTTGCCGTCTTCGCTGCCGGGGAAGGCGTCCCAGTGGGTGCGGCCAATCAACAGCTCGCGCGGGCGCTCTTCCATGCGAAGCGCCTCGGCGTTCATGTCAAGGATGCGGAATTCACGATCAAGCAAGGCGAAACCCTCGCCCATCCCATCGAGCACACGCCTGAGACGAGCACTCGCCTCTTGCGCTGCTCGCTCCGCTGCCAACAATTCCGAGACTTCGATGTTAACGCCAATCCAACGGCCGACCCGACCGCTCACGTCGCGTACGGGAACTGCTCGCGTTAAGAACGGACGATACTGACCATCCGCGCCCTTCAGCGGGAACGTCATCTCGAAGGGCAAACCCTTTTCGATGGCTTCCTTCCATCGCTGTTCCACTTGCGGCAACGCCGCAGGGTCATGAACGGAGCGCCAGCCCCACCCTTCCATAGCCGAGGGCGTCGTACCACAATAGGAATGCCAGCGCTCATTATACCAAACAATGTAGCCGTCGCCATTGGCAAGCCAACACAACGTCGGCAAAAAGTCGGCGAGGCGACGGAATTCGGACTCATCGATCTCTACGCTAGCCAGCTCCGCAAGCGCTGTACTTACCTGCACACTACGTTGCCAATAAAGATGGCTATGATCCGATGCGGAGTTCGAGCTCAACGAATACTTCCTGTCTAAAGGTGCCGAAAAGTGACAAATAATATTGATATACGAAA
>JAIYAA010000143.1 GCA_027489295.1 Sphingomonadales bacterium
TGCCCGGACGCTATGCCGGTACGGACGCCTGCGCGGCGGGGAGCGTGAAGGTGAAGGTGGCGCCGCCGCCGGGGGTCTGCTCCGCCCAGATCCTGCCGCCATGGCCCTGGACCAGATGCTGCGAGATGGCGAGCCCCAGGCCCATGCCGCTGCTGCTGCTCCCGGCATTGCCCAGGCCCGGCTGGAACAGTATCGGCAGCCGCGCGGGTGCCACGCCATGGCCGTTGTCGATCACCTGCACCGCCACCGTCCCGCCTTCGTGCGGGCGGGTCGCCACGGTGATGGACGCGGCAGGCCGCTGCGCGCAGGCCTGGCCGGCGTTGCGCAGCAGATTGGCGAGCACCTGCGCGATCTGGACATTGTCGAACTGCGCGTGGGTGGCATCGGGCGCGATGTCGAGCGTCACCGGCGGCAGCAAACAGGGGGCCGCGGCGCGCACCAGGAGCACCGCTTCCTCGATCACCGGCGCCAGCGCGCGGGGTTCGAGCAGCATGTCGTCGTGGCGGACCATCCGGCGAATGCGGCGGATGATCTCGCCCGCGCGATGCAGTTGCTGCTCCGCCGATCGCGCCAGTCCCTGGGTCGTGTCGTCGCTGGTCGGCCCCAGGCGGAGGGCGGCAAGGTAATTGGTCGCGGCGGCCAGCGGCTGGTTGAGCTCGTGCGCCACCGTCGCGGCGATGGCGCCCAGCGCGCTGGCGCGGGTGAGTTCGAGCATCTGCCGCTCGATCGCGCTGCGCTCGGCGAGCATCCGGTCGCGCTCCTGCAGCCGGGCGCGTAGCTCGCGATCGACGCCGATGCGATGATCGGCGAGGGTGACGTAGCTGGACAAGGTCTGGAGGAAGCGGATTTCGGTGTCGCTGAACCGGCCGCAGCAGCGCCGACCGAAGGCGAGCGTGCCCAGCAGCCGGTCCTTGTGGAGCAGAGGGGTGCCGTAAAAGGCGCGCAGACCCATGCCGCGCGCGACGGCGTGGCGGGGATCGTCCGACTGGTCGATGTCCTCGCCGATCACCACCCGGCGGTCCTGCGCCAGCGCGGCGCAGACGCTGTGGCCGATGCCGATCTGCCGCCAGTCGACCATGCGATCTTCGGGCACGCCGCCCCAGGCGATCAGCTCCAGCGACTGGCCTGCCGCATCGAACGCATAATGAAAGAACACGTCGAGGCGAAGCTGGGTGCGGATGCGGGCAAAGATGCGGTCGAGCGCCGGGCCGAGATCCTCGGCCTGCAGCAGCTCGCTGGCAGTATCGGCGAGCAGTTCCAGTAAATGGCGATGCACATTCTCATCGCTGCCACCATCGCAGGCCTGATCGCTGGTGCGGAGAAGGTCGGTGCGGGTAAGCATGTATTGTTCCGCACGCGAAGCTACCCTGATCGTGCGCGAAGCCCACTCCGTATTGCTACTGGGTATCAACTGGATGCCGCTACGGTGGAACCTTATGCGCTATTGCTACGCATTATCGTGTAAAAGGGCGCGGAGCGCGGCCCATGCCGGCAGTTTGGCGGCAACGCCGACCGTGTGCAGCGGGCTGGACGAGGGTAGCGCGACGATCGTGTAGCGGGCGGCGGCGAGCCCGAGCTGGCGCAGGCCGTGGCGATGCGCGGTGGCGCCGTTGAACGCGATCGCGCGCAGATCGGGCAGGGTCGCGGCGAGCGCGGCGATGTCGTGCGGTGCGATGTCGCGCAAGGCGGCGTCGGTGCTGCCCGGCCGCGTGGCACTGGCGACGACGTCCCACAAGCCGATCCGCGCGGTGCGCAGCGCGTCGAGACGCGCGTCATAGGGCAGCGCGGCGAGGTCCCGGCCGGCGGCGGGGGAGAGCAGGTGCCAGAACTGGTTCTGGGGATGCGCATAATAGCGCGCGGCCGCGAGCGAGCGCTCGCCTGGTAGCGAGCCGAGGAGCAGCAGGCGGGCATCGGGCGCCACGACGGGCGGAAAACTGTGTTTGCGTTCGGGCATCGCCGCGATTCGTACGGCACGGGCTGGCCCATCGGAAGGGGCGCGCCCGCCCTGCCGCGGCCTCGACGCCCCTTGCGCACGAAAAAAATCGGTCGATCCGTGGGCCGGGCGGTGCCGGACGTCCCGGCCGAGTTCGAAAGGGAGGGCTGCCCGCCCAGGACCCGACGCAGCACCGGCGAGCCGGTGCAAGCTATGCCGCCAATGCCGCCGCGGCGGGAGCGGCGATCCCGTCCGCTATCGAAAGCATTTTCGACGCGGCTGGTCCTGACTTTAAGAAGGCGTAAAGCATGATCTTCGACATCATGGCTAAATCATATTTGGCTGATTGGTTTAATAAATATTCGTTAAGTATGATGATCGCCTAGTTTCTGTCGGCATGATTACGCTTTCGTCGTGACTCCATTCCGTCAGTAATTTACGTTAAGTCAAGGATCTCCGTGGAATACCGGATGCAGCGCACAAAGCGCTCCGGTACGGGCCGACGGTTTCGGCCCCGCCGCAGAAGCGGCGTTTTTCCAGAAGGGATCACCCATGGCCTTTTCCGTGAACACCAATGTCGGCGCGATGGCGGCTCTGCAGAGCCTCAGCTCGACCCAGAAGGACCTGTCGACCACCCAGAGCCGCATCAACACCGGCCTGGCGGTTTCGTCGACCAAGGATGACTCGGCGACCTACACGATCGCGCAGGGTCTCCGCAGCGATCTGGGCGGCCTGAAGTCGGTTTCGTCGTCGCTCAGCCGCGCGAAGAGCGTGACCGACGTCGCCGTTGCCGGTGCCGAGCAGATCTCCGACATCGTCAACCAGATGAAGGCGAAGGCCTATCAGGCTGCAGACGCCGGCCAGACCGCGGACAGCCGCACGCAGCTGAACAACGACTTCACCGCGCTTCGCGATCAGATCACCACGATCGTGAACGGCGCGAACTTCAACGGCACCAACCTGCTGAAGACCGGCGGCGGCACCGTGACGGCGCTGCAGTCGCTGCAGGACTCGAACACCACGACCACGGCGTGGAACCCGGATTCGCTCTCGGTGGCGAACCAGGGCCTCGACCTCGGCGGCTCGACGATCACGATCTCGTCCACGGCTTCGATCAGCACGCAGGGTGCGGCGCAGACGATGATCGACACGATCACCACGACGCAGACCAACCTGACCGCTTCGCTCGGCCGCCTCGGCGCCGCATCGCGCAAGATCGACGCCCAGACCGCTTTCACCAGCAAGCTCTCGGACACGATCGAGAGCGGCATCGGCAACCTCGTCGACGCCGATCTGGCGAAGGAATCGGCGAAGCTGCAGGCGCTGCAGGTCAAGCAGCAGCTCGGCGTGCAGGCGCTGTCGATCGCCAA
>JAIYAA010000298.1 GCA_027489295.1 Sphingomonadales bacterium
GGTGGCATATCGCACCGCGTTGGCGGCGGATATGGTAAACAGGCAGGCTAGACGAAACTATAGGGGTCCACGTCCACCGCGACGCGCACCCGCGCGCTCCAGCTGAGCGCGCCCAGCCAGTCGCGGATCGCATCCTGTACCGCGAAGCCGCGCTTGGCATGGACCAGCAGGCGAAACCGGTGCCGTCCGCGCAGCATGGCGAGCGGCGCGGGGGCCGGGCCGTAGACATGCATCTCGGCGCTGTCGGGGGCCGATCGGCCGATCATCCGCGCGGTCTCCTCCGCCGCGGCCTTGTCCTCGGAGGACACGATGATCGCGGCGTAGCGGCCGAAGGGCGGGGCGTCGGCGTCGCGCCGGGCCTCGGTCTCGGCGGCGTAGAAGGCTTCGGCGTCGCCCGAAACCAGCGCGCGCATCACCTGCGCCTCGGGGGCGTGGGTCTGGATAAACACAGTACCCGGCTTCTCGCCGCGGCCGGCGCGACCGGAGACCTGCATGATCTGCTGGAAGGTCCGCTCCGACGCGCGCAGGTCGCCCCCGTCGAGCCCGAGATCGGCATCGACCACGCCGACCAGCGTCAGGTTGGGGAAGTGATAGCCCTTGGTGACGAGCTGGGTGCCGACGACGATGTCGATCGCGCCATGCTCCATCCGCGCGACGAACTCGGCCGCCTTGGCCGGCGACCAGAGCGTGTCCGAAGTGACGATGGCGGTGCGCGCCTCGGGCCACAGCGCCGCGACCTCGTCGGCGATCCGCTCGACGCCCGGGCCGCAGGCGACCAACGTGTCGTCGGACCTGCACTCGGGGCACATGCTCGGCGTCGGCATGGTGTGGCCGCAGTGATGGCAGGACAGGCGGTGGAGCAGCCGGTGCTCGACCATCCACGCCGTGCAGTTCGGGCACTGGAAGCGGTGGCCGCAGTGGCGGCACAGCGTCAGCGGCGCATAGCCGCGCCGGTTGAGGAACAGCAGCGACTGTTCGCCGCGCTTGAGCGTCGCGTCGATCGCCGCGACCAGCCGGGGGGCCAGCCAGCGGCCGCGCTCCGGCGGCTCGCGGATCAGGTCGATCGCCTCGATCTTCGGCAGTTCGGCGGCGCCGTAGCGGCCGGGCAGCTTGAGCTCGGCATAGCGGCCCACCTCCACCTGGTGCCGCGTCTCGATCGCCGGGGTGGCGGAGGCGAGGACGACCGGGCAGCGCTCGAACATGCCGCGCATCACCGCCACGTCGCGGGCGTGATAGTGCACGCCCTCTTCCTGTTTGAAGCTGGTCTCGTGCGCCTCGTCGACCACGATCAGCCCGAGCCTGGGATAGGGCAGGAACAAGGCCGAGCGCGCGCCCACCGTTACCATCGCCTCCCCGCTGGCGATCGCCCGCCACGCGCGGCGGCGCTCGGAGCTGCGCAGGCCCGAATGCCACGCCACCGGCTCGCAGCCGAAGCGGCCGGCGAAGCGGGTGAGGAAGGGTTCGGTCAGCGCGATTTCGGGAAGCAGCACCAGCGTCTGCTTGCCGGCTTCCAGCGCGGCGGCGACGGCCTCGAAATAGACCTCGGTCTTGCCCGATCCGGTGACGCCGTCGAGCAGGAAGGGCTGGAAGGCGGCGCTGTCCACCGCCGTGCGCAGCGCGCTCGCCACCGCGGCCTGGGCGGGGTTGAGCTCGGGCGGGGCGAAGGCGGGGTCGGGCAGGGGGTAGGGCGCCTGGGTATCCACCGTCACCGGCTCGATCGCGCCGGTCTTCACCAGCCCGCGGATCACCGCGTCGGAGACTTCGGCAATGGCGGCGAGTTCGCGCACCAGCCCCTGGCGTTCGCCGATCCGCTCCAGCGCCTGGGCGCGCTGCGGGGTGAGGCGATCGGGGACCAGGCCGGTCGCGCGATATTCGGTGATCGTCGGCGCCGCCTCGAACGCCGCCGAGGTGCGCAGCGCCATCGCCAGCACCGCCGAGGGCGGCGCCAGATAATAGTCCGCCGTCCATTCGACCAGCCGCCGCACCGACGCCGGGATCGGCGGCGCATCGGCGACCGAGAGGATCAGCCGCAGGCGGTTGTCGCCGATCTCCTCGGTGGGCAGCCGCTCGGGTTCCCACACCACCCCGGCGAACTGGCGCGGGCCGATCGGCACGGTGACGATGCTGCCGGGCTCGACCAGCATGCCGTGCGGCACGCGGTAATCGAGCGGCCCCAGAGCCGGATGGAGGACGAGAATGCGCGCGCGGGACATGATCGGCCCCTCATATGGGCATTTTCGGCGGAACGGGAATCCCGTATCGCCGGTTCGTCGTCGCAGGAGATCCGCCCATGCTCGTTCTAGCCCTGCTGCTTGCCCAAAGCGTTCCCGTCCAGGCGACCACGGCCTGCAAGGCACCCGACGCCAGCCTGCCCGCAGCGCTGGCCGGCTGGAGCACCCCCGGCGACACGCTCGCGACCGACAAGGCGGTTGCGCTGGACACGGTGGACGGCACGACGCTGAAGGGACTGCCGTCGGGCAGCAAGCCGGGGCGCGCGGCGACAATCGAGTTTCGCGTCGCCAAGGCCGGCACCTATGGCATCGCGCTAGACCAGCCCGGCTGGATCGACGTGCTGTCGGGTGCCGAGGGCGGCGCGGCGCTCAAGTCGGTCGCGCATGGTCATGGGCCAGACTGTTCGACGATTCGCAAGATCGTCCGCTTCCAGCTTACGCCCGGCACCTATCGCGTCTTCGCCAGCGGCCTGGCCCAGGCCAAGGCGAAGCTGATGCTGGTTCGCGACTGAAGAATCCACTTGTTGTGAAGGTGGAACGAATATAGAACGCCGATTCGCTGAACAGGGGAGTCGGCGATGCTGATCTTCGTAGCCGGACTGATGCTGACGGTGCCGCCGCAATGCACCGAGCTTCCACGCAACTTCACTGGCTGGAGCCAAGGTGGCGAGGGGCTCGACACCCGCCACGCGACCAGGCTCGCGGCAAAGGGCGGCAAGGCGGAGACGGCGGTGACGATCCGCAAGGCGGGCACCTTCGGCATCGCGGCCGACCAGCCGGGCTGGATCGATGTCGCCCGCGGCTCGGGCAAGCCGCTCCGCACCGCGTCGTTCGGCAAGGCCATTGCGTGCGCGGGGATCGCCAAGATCGTCTATTACCGGCTCGAACCCGGTACCTACCGGGTGACGGTGGGCAAGCTGCAAAAGCCGCAGGTCAAGCTGATGCTGGTCTTTGGCGATCGCAGCGAGGCAGCACGCAAACAGGGGTTTGCCCGAACGGGGCGGGTCGGCTAGGCGGGCGGCGATATTCCACCGGAAGGTTATCTGCCATGAAGTTCTTCGCCGACACCGCTATCATCGACGACATTCGCGACCTTGCCGATGCGGGTCTGCTCGACGGCGTCACCACCAATCCGTCGCTGATCGCCAAGTCGGGCCGCAATTTCCTCGAGGTCGTGGCGGAGATCTGCGCGATCGTCGAGGGGCCGGTTTCGGCCGAGGTCGTCGCGCTCGACTATGCTGGCATGATGCGTGAGGCGGAAATCGTCCGCAAGATCGCCGACAACGTCACCGTCAAGCTGCCGCTGACGATCGACGGCCTCAAGGCCTGCAAGTCGCTCACCGACGACGGCACGATGACCAACGTCACGCTCTGCTTCTCGGCCAACCAGGCGCTTCTCGCGGCGAAGGCCGGCGCGACCTTCATCTCGCCCTTCGTTGGCCGGCATGACGATATCGGCTTCGACGGCATGGACCTGATCGAAGACATTCGCCTGATCTACGACAATTACGATTTCGCCACCGAGATCTTGGTCGCGAGCGTCCGCCACCCGGTGCACGTGCTGCAGGCCGCCAAGATCGGCGCGGACGTGATGACCGCGCCGCCGGCGGTCATCAAGCAGCTGGTCAAGCACCCGCTGACCGACAAGGGCATCGAGGCGTTCATGGCTGATTGGGCCAAGACCGGCCAGACGATCGGCTGAGGACTGCGATGATGTTCCCCTCCCGTCTGCGGGAGGGTCTAGGGGAGGGACTGACGTGGAGGTAGACATGCCTCGGGTTACATCCATTCCCTCCCCCTTCCCCTCCCGCAAGCGGGAGGGGTGCGAAGGGGTCGAGTGCCGGGCGTCCGTCAGGGGCATCGGCCGACCGTGACCGACCTTCCTCTCCCCCGCCGATTCGCCGAGCATCTCGGGCGCGATCGGCGGCGTTCGGCGCACACGATCCGCGCCTATGAGGCGACGGCGATCCGGCTGCTCGGCTTCCTGCAGGGCCATTGGGGCGGCCCGGTCGGACAGGAGGCGCTCGCCAAGATCAGCGCCGCCGATCTGCGGGCCTATCTCTCGGTGCGTCGCGACCAAGGGCTGACCAACAGTTCCGCCGCCCGCGAGCTTTCCGCCGTCCGCGCCTTCCTGAAATTCGCTGGCGGCGACGATGCCGAGCTGCCCCGACTGCGCGGTCCCAAGGTCAAGAAGGGCCTGCCGCGCCCGATCGCACCGAACGAGGCGGTGGCGCTTGCCGAATGGGCCTCGGACGAGGCGAGCGAACCCTGGATCGCCGCGCGCGACTGGGCGGTGCTGCTCCTGCTATACGGTGCCGGCCTGCGCATCGGCGAGGCGGTGGCGCTCACCGGCGCGGTGCTGCCGCTCGGCGCCACGCTGCGCGTGACCGGCAAGCGCGACAAGACGCGCGACGTGCCGCTATTGCCGGAGGTGCGCACCGCGATCGAGGCCTATGTCGCCGCCTGCCCTTGGGGCGGCGCGCGCGACGTGCCGCTGTTCCGCGGTGCCAAGGGCGGGCCGCTGCCGCCCGGCGCGATACGCAAGGCGGTGCGGTCGGCGCGGACCAGCCTGGGGCTTTCGGACCGCACCACGCCGCACGCGCTGCGCCACAGCTTCGCCACGCATCTGCTCGGTCGCGGTGCGGATCTGCGCGCGCTGCAGGAACTGCTCGGCCATGCGAGCCTCAGCTCGACCCAGGTCTATACCGAGGTGGATGCGGCGCATCTGCTGGACGTGTACCGCGCCGCGCATCCGCGCGCCTGAATCAGGCCTGGCGCGGCTTCCAGGTAAGGACCCGCCACACATAGAAGATCAGCATCGCGATCACGCCGATCACGATCACCGGCATCACGAAACGATCGATTTCCGCCACCGCAGCGCCGAGGCCGTAGCCGACGCCGACCAGCGCCGCGTTCCAGATCGCGCTGCCGGCGGCGGTATAGGCGCAGAAGCGCCAGAACGGCATGTGCATCAGCCCGGCCGGCAGCGAGATGATCGTGCGGCCGAACGGCATGAAGCGGAACACGAAAATCGTCGGCCCGCCCCAGCGATCGAAATAGCCCTTGAAGCGCTCGACATCGTGCCACTCGACCGTCAGCCATCGGCCCCAGCGCGCGACGAAGGGCTGCAGCCGCGCATAGCCCAGCCGCCGCCCGATCTCCCACCAGAAGAGGTTGCCGAGCACGGTGCCAAGTGTGCCCACCACCACCAGCAGCACGGGATCGAAATGGCCGCGCGCTGCACCGATCCCGGCCATCCCCATGATCGCCTCTGACGGCACCGGGGGTATCACGTTCTCGAGCACCATCAACAGGAAGATGCCCCAATACCCCCAGCCGATCACCATGCCCATCGCGTCAGAACCCGATCAGCCGCGCGCGGCCACCCGGGCCTCGATCGCATCCCAGATCATGCCCGCCGTGTCGGTGCCGTTGAACCGGTCTATCGCGACGATGCCCGTGGGCGAAGTGACGTTGATTTCGGTCAGCCATTGCCCGCCGATAACGTCGATGCCCACGAAAAGGAGCCCGCGCTTCTTGAGTTCCGGCCCCAGCACGGCGCAGATTTCCTGTTCCTTGTCGGTCAGCTCGGTCTTTGCCGCCGATCCGCCGACCGCGAGGTTGGAGCGGATCTCGCCCTCGCCCGGCAGCCGGTTGATCGCACCGGCGACCTCGCCGTCGACCAGCACGATGCGCTTGTCGCCCTTGACGATATCCGGAAGAAACGCCTGCACCATGTGCGGCTCGCGATAGGCGGTGTTGAACACCTCGATCAGCGAGGAAAGGTTGGCCCCGTCGCGGCCGATCTTGAAGATCGCCTTGCCGCCATTGCCGTGCAGCGGCTTGACGACGATCTCGCCATGTTCGGCCAGAAAGGCCTTCGCCTCGTCGACCGAGCGGGTGACGAGCGTCGGCGGCATGAACTGCGCGAAATCGAGCACCCACACTTTTTCCGGTGCATTGCGGACCTGGGCGGGGTCGTTCACCACCAGCGTGCGATCGGCAATGCGTTCGAGCAGATGGGTGGCGGTGATGTAGCCGAGGTCGAACGGTGGGTCCTGGCGCATCAGCACGACATCGGCCTCGTCGCCCAGGTCGAGGCTCACCGGATCGCCGAAGGTGAAGTGATCGCCATCGACGCGCTGCACCGTCACCGGATGCGCCTTGGTCCAGACGCGGCCGGCGCTGTAGTTCAGGTCCTCGGGGGCATAGTGGAACAGCTTGTGCCCGCGTGCCTGGGCGGAGAGCATCAGCGCAAAGGTCGAATCGCCTGCGATGTTGATCGAATCGAGCGGGTCCATCTGCACGGCGACGGTAAGCATGCGGCCTCCTTGGGTGTCTTGCCGGGTTAGGTCACCCGATCCAGGCGTTCTCGATATGGCGAGGCAGCGTGCGCGGGGCAATGAGGATCACGTCGACGCGGATATCATCGCCGGGCCCGGCATAGCGCGACATCAGCAATTCCGCAGCGGCTGCAACGCGGGCAAGCCGGCGTTCGTCGATCGCATAGTCCAGTTCGGCGGCGGACCGCCGCGTCTTCACCTCGACGAAGGCGACGAGGTTGCCGCGCCGGGCCACGATGTCGATTTCGCCAGCGGGGGTGCGCACCCGCTGGTCTAGGATCCGCCAGCCGCGCAGCCACAGCCACCAGGCGGCGCGGCGCTCGCCGTCGCGGCCGCGGGCTTCGGCGGCGCGGCGGTCCCTCATCCCTTCAGTTCCATCGCCCGGGCGTAGAGCGCCTTGCGGTCGAGCCCCAGCTTCTTGGCCACTTCGCCCGCCGCCTTGGAGGCGGGCAGGCGGGTGAGCGCTTCCATCAGCGCGGCATCGCCGTCCTCGAGCGTCGCGGGCGGCGCTTCGCCGGGCGGGCCGACGATGATGACGATCTCGCCCCTGGGCGGCGCCTCGGCATAGCGCGCCGCCAGCGCCGAGAGCGTGCCGGTCACACATTCCTCGAACTTCTTGGTGATCTCGCGCGCGACGCCCGCCTCGCGGTCGCCCAGCCCCTCGGCGAGCGCCGACAGGCAGGCGGAAAGCCGCGGACCCGATTCGTAGAGGATCAGCGTCGCCTTGATCGCTGCCACCTCGGCGATCGCCTCCGCCCGGGCATGCGCCTTGCTGGGCAGGAAGCCGAGGAAGAAGAAGCGGTCGGTCGGCAGGCCTGCCAGGGTAAGGGCGGCGATCGCGGCGCAGGGGCCGGGGATCGTCACCACGGTGTGGCCCGCCGCGCGGGCGTCGCGGACCAGCTTGTAGCCGGGATCGGAGATCAGCGGCGTGCCCGCGTCGGAGACCAGGGCGATGGCCTCGCTGCCCATCCGCGCGATTAGGCCGGGACGCACCGCATCGGCATTATGGTCGTGATAGGGCTGCATCGGCCGCTTCACCCCGATGTGGCGGAGCAGTCCGGCGGTCACGCGGCTGTCTTCCACTGCAACCACATCGGCTTGTGAGAGTATCATGCTGGCGCGCGGCGACAGGTCACCGAGATTGCCGATCGGGGTGGCGACGATATAGAGGCCGGGCGCAAGCGTGTTTTCCATCGGGGAGTGTCATGGCAGAGGGTAGCGGCAGATCGCAACCGGGGCGCGTCGCGTCCCTCCGTTTGGCCGTCACCGGTCTCGCCCTGCTGGCCAGTGCCTGCGTCGCGCCGCGCAAGGGGCCACCGCCCGCACCGCCGGCGCCCGTGGAGCGTCCGGCCGAGCGTCCGAGCACGCCGATCACCCAGGGGTTGCCGCAGGATGTCGCGCGCCACCGCGTCGCGTTGCTGGTGCCGCTCAGCGGGCCCAATGCCGGGGTCGGGCGCTCGCTGCAGAACGCGACGCAGCTGGCGATCCTCGATACCAATACCGATGCGATCCGCATCACCAGCTACGATACCGCCGGCCCGGGCGGCGCGCTGGCAGCTGCGGAGCGCGCGATCGCGGAGGGCAACAAGCTGATCCTCGGCCCGCTGCTCGCCGAGGATGCCCGCGCGGTGGCGCCCGCCGCCCGCAAGGCGCGGGTGCCGGTGCTGAGCTTCTCCAACGATGCCAGCGCGGCCGGCGGCGGCGTGTATCTGCTCGGCTATTCGCCGGCGCAGTCGATCGAGCGGGTCGTCGACTATGCCAAGGGCAACGGCATCACCCAGTTCGCCGGGCTGATCCCCTCGGGCGTCTATGGCCAGCGCGCCTCCACCGCCTTCCTCCGTGCGGTGGAAAGCGCCGGCGGCAAGGTGCTGGCGATGCAGAATTACGATGCGCGGCCGGGATCGATGAACAGCGCGATCGCCAAGCTTTCGGCCGTCCCCTACCAGGCGATCCTGATCGCCGGCAGCGCGGGATCGGCAACCGTCGCGGTGCCGGTGCTGCGGCGCGCGGCAGCGGGCAAGTCGGCGCGCGTGCTCGGCACCGAGCTGTGGAACACCGATTCGGCGATCGCGACCCGGCCGGTGCTCAACGGATCGTGGTTCGCCAGCGTGCCCGACGGCGTCTACCGCCAATATGCGGTGAAGTACCGCACCCGCTTCGGCGCGGCGCCGTACCGGCTTTCGGCGCTGGGCTATGACGCGGTGCTGCTGACCGTGCGGATTGCGCGCGAGTGGAAGAACAACACCGATTTCCCGGCGTCGATGCTGGTCGACCATGATTTCGGCGGGGTCGACGGCGCGTTCCGCTTCGGCCGCGACGGCGTGGCGGCGCGCGCGCTGGAGGTGCAGGAAGTGCGCGACGGCGCGATCGTCACCGTCTCGGCCGCGCCGTCCAGCGCGAACTGAGGCTCTAGACGGCCAACTCGCGCAGGATGGCCTCCAGCACCGGCATCCCGGCTTCGGTGACCCGGAGCCGGCTGCCCGCGCGCTCGGCGAGGCCCAGCCGCACGATTCGGTCGAGCGCGGTGCCGTCGATCGGCGCGGTACCGCCGCCCAGCATCGCGACTCGGTCCAGGTCGACACCTTCCCCGATCCGCAGCCCCATCAGCAGCGCTTCGGTGGCGCGATCGTGCGGGGACAGCGGGTCTTCGCGTTCGAGGCCGTTGCCCTTGCGGTCGAGCGCGGCGAGCCAGTTTTCCGGCTTCTTGTGGCGCAGCGTGGCAAGGCCGCCGCGCCGGCCATGCGCGCCCGGCCCGATTCCGGCATAGTCGCGGTAGCGCCAATAGGTGAGATTGTGGCGGCTTTCCGCGCCCGGCCGCGCGTGGTTCGAAATCTCATAGGCCGGCAGCCCCGCCGCGGCGGTGATCGCGCGCGTCGTCTCGAACAGATCGGCGCCGCTGTCGGCGTCGGGAATCGTCAGTTCGCCCTTGGCGGCGAGGGTGGCAAAGCGGGTCCCGGCCTCGATGGTGAGCTGGTAGAGCGAGAGATGCTCGGTGCCAAAGCCGATCGCGCGGCGCAGTTCTGCTTCCCAGGATGCCAGCGACTGGTCGGGCCGGGCGTAGATCAGGTCGAAACTGACGCGGGAAAAGGTGGCCTGCGCCGTCGCCAGTGCCGCCAGCCCCTCGTCAACGCTGTGCGCGCGGCCGAGGAAGTGGAGCGCCGCGTCGTCGAGCGCCTGCAGTCCCAGCGAGACTCGGTTGACGCCGGCGGCGGCTATATCGGCGAAGCGGGCGGCTTCCACCGAGGAGGGGTTGGCCTCCAGCGTGATCTCGATCCCGTCTTCGAATCCCCAGGCCCGTTCCGCCGCATCGAGGATTGCCGCCACGGTTGCGGGCGGCATCAGCGAGGGGGTGCCGCCGCCGAAGAAGATCGAGCCCAGCCGCCGCCCCGGCAGCAACGCCGCCTCGTGCGCGAGATCCGCGAGCAGCGCATCGCGCCATCGTGTCTGGTCGACGCTTTCGCGAACATGGCTGTTGAAGTCGCAATAGGGGCATTTGGACACGCAGAACGGCCAATGCACATAGAGTGCGAGCGGGGTGGAGGGGCCTGTCATGGAATATAAA
>JAIYAA010000113.1 GCA_027489295.1 Sphingomonadales bacterium
CCCTTGTAGCTGAACCGGGTGGTGCCGTCGGGCATCAGCCCCTTGCCCTGGGTGGCGCGGATCGCGGTGCACAGGTTGGTCTTGCCCGAGAGGCACGACTTACACTGGCGGCATTCGGGCGTGTAAAGCGGGATCACATGGTCGCCCGGCTTCACGCTGGTGACGCCCGCGCCCACCTCGCGGACGATGCCGGCGCCTTCATGGCCGAGCACCGAGGGGAACAGCCCTTCCGAATCGAGACCGTCCAGCGTGTAGGCATCGGTGTGGCAGAGGCCGGTGGCCATGATCTCGACCAGCACTTCGCCCGCCTTGGGGCCTTCCAGATCGAGTTCGACGATCTCCAGCGGCTTCTTCGCTTCGAAAGCGACGGCGGCGCGGGTCTTCATGGCCGGTTCTCCTGTGGCGTGGTTGGCCCGCCTGATCGGTCAATCGATGGCGGGTTGCAACCCGTAGCGCTTCGTTTCGTTGGCGGCGGGACCATACCCAAGTCCAGTTGCGCATGGGGCCCGAAAGGCGCTGGATGCGCGCACCCACGGGAGACCTGCCGATGCCGCCCCTTGTCCTCGCCCTGCTGGTCGGCATCGTCGCCGGCATGCGCACCATGACCGCGCCGATGGCGGTTTCCTGGGCCGCCGCCGCCGGCTGGCTGCCGCTGGAGGGAACGTGGCTTGGCTGGATGGGCTGGTGGGGCACGCCGTGGATCTTCACGCTGCTGGCGATCGGAGAATATGTCGCGGACAAGCTGCCGACCACGCCCAGCCGCAAGGCGCCGCCGGGATTCATCGGGCGGGTCCTCTCCGGCGCGCTTTGTGGCGCCGCGATCGGGCTGGCGGCGAGTTCGCTGCCGCTCTGCCTCGCCGCCGGCGTGCTCGGCGCGGTGATCGGCACGCTGGGCGGCCACGCGGCCCGCATGGCGTTGTGCCGGGCGTTCGGCGCCGACCTGCCGGCGGCGCTGATCGAGGATCTCGCGGCGATCGGCATCGCCGCCTTCGCGGTGACCTCGCTGTGAGCCGCAGGTTCGACGCGATCATCCTCGGCGCGGGCCAGGCGGGGACGCCGCTCGCGGGGCGGTTGAGTGACGCCGGCATGTCGGTCGCGCTGGTCGAGCGGCACCTGCTTGGCGGCACTTGCGTCAACACCGGCTGCAAGCCGACCAAGACCTGGGTCGCCAGCGCCTATGCCGCGCACATGGCCAGGCGGGCCGCCGATTTCGGCGTGACGATTGGCGGTGCGGTGGGCATCGACTTCGCCAAGGTGCGCGCGCGGGCGGACAAGATCTCCGCCGACTCGCGCGCGTCGCTGCGCCAGTGGATCGACGGCATGGCGCACTGCACGCTGTTCTTCGGCCAGGCGGTGTTCGAATCGCCGCATCGCGTCCGCGTCGGCGACGAGGTGCTGGAGGCGGAGCGAATCTTCCTCAATGTCGGCGGCCGGGCGCTGGTGCCGGACATGCCGGGCGTCGCGGACGTGCCGTTCCTGACCAACAGCACGATCCTCAAGCTCGACGCGGTGCCGCGCCATCTGGTGGTGGTGGGCGGCAGCTATATCGGGCTGGAATTCGGCCAGATGTTCCGCCGCTTCGGCGCCGAGGTGACGATCGTCGAGAAGGGCCCTGCGCTGATCGGCCGCGAGGATCCCGAGATTTCGGACGCGGTACGCGACATTCTGGAGGCCGAAGGCATCGCGGTGCGTACCGGCGCCGAATGCATCCGCTTCGCGGCACAGGGCGAGGATGTGCTCGTCGGCGTCGATTGCCACGAGGGCAGCCCCGAAGTGCTCGGCAGCCATGTGCTGCTCGCGGTCGGCCGCACGCCCAATACCGGCGATCTCGGGCTCGATGCAGCGGGCGTGGAAACGGACGCGCGCGGCTATGTCCAGGTCGACGATGCGCTGCGCACCAGTGTCGAGCACATCTGGGCGCTGGGCGATTGCAACGGCCGCGGTGCCTTCACCCACACCGCGTACAACGACTTCGAGATCGTCGCGGACAATCTCCTCGACGGCGCCGACCGCAAGGTGACCGATCGCATCCCCGCCTATGCGCTCTATATCGACCCGCCGCTCGGCCGCGTCGGCATGGGCGAGGCCGAGGCGAAGAAGGCGGGGCACCGCATCGAGGTCGGCCGGCGGCCGATGACGCGGGTCGGCCGCGCGGTGGAGAAGGACGAGACGCTCGGCTTCATGAAGCTGGTGAGCGATGCCGATAGCGGCCGGATCCTCGGCGGCGCGATCCTCGGCACCAGCGGCGACGAGGCGATCCACGGGGTGCTCGACCTGATGGTGAAGCAGGGCACCGCGACCGATCTGGCGCACGCCGTGCATATCCACCCGACCGTCTCCGAGCTATTGCCGACCATCGCCGGCGAACGGAAACCGGCCTGACAGCGAGGCGCATGATGGACGAGGACAGCAAGCTTACCCGCTCCAAGCGCGCCTGGGCCGAGGCGGGCAAGTTCCTCACCGGGCGCACGTCTCGCCCCGAGGCGGAGCGGCTGCCGCCCGGCCAGCATCTGGTGACCAACTGGCCGGTGCTCGATCTCGGCCGCCAGCCCGAGGTCCGGCCCGAGCGCTGGCGGCTCACCATCGACGGCATGGTCACCCGCCCGCTGACGCTCGACTGGCCCGCCTTCGAGGCGCTCGCCACCGACGAGCGGATCAGCGACATCCACTGCGTCACCAGCTGGTCGCGCTACGACAATCGCTGGGCCGGTGTCGCCACCGCGCGGCTGCTCGAGATGGTCGAGCCGCGCGAGGAAGCCGCGGCGGTGATGCTGCACGGCTATGACGGCTACACCACCAACCTGCTGCTCGCCGATTTCGCCGGCCCCGACGCGCTGATCGCGCACCGCTGGGAGGGCAAGCCGCTCCACCGCGACCATGGCGGCCCGGCGCGGCTGGTGGTGCCGCACCTCTATTTCTGGAAGAGCGCGAAGTGGATTTCGCGCATCGAGGTGATCGGCCGCGACCGGCCGGGCTTCTGGGAAGTGAACGGCTATCACCTGCGCGGCGACCCCTGGACCGAGGAGCGTTATGCGCGCTGACGCGCGCGCCAATACGTAGCAATCCGCATGCCGCGGCGATGGCTTGCCGCATATTCTGGCCCCATGCGGTTCAGCGTCTGTCTTGCCTTGCTCCTCACGTCGCCCGGGTGGCGCGCATGAAGGAGGGCGTGCCCATTCCCAACCGAAGCCCGCGCGAGCGCGTGCTGCTGGTCGATTCGCAGGACGAATCGCGCCGCGCGGTGCAGTTGCTGCTGCAGGGCTGCGGGATGGACGTCCGCGCCTTTGCCTCCGCGGCGGCGGCTATGGCGGAGGCGACGCTCGACCAGATCCGCACGCTGCTGATCGCGCGCGAGCTTGTCGACGGCGATGCGATCCACCTGGTCCGCCAGCTGTCCCTGCGCGGCTGGCAGGGGCGCGCGATCCTGATCGGGCAGAGCCATGCCGAACTGGACGAGGCCGCCCGTGCCGCCGGTTTCGCGCATGTGGTGAAGAAGCCGGTCGGCCGGCTCGAGCTGCTCGGCGCGCTGGCGCGATGAACGTTCCGATGCCGCAGTTCGGCTTCCCCGTGCGCGCGCCACGTGGCGATCGGCTGCGGCTGGGCATCCCCGAGGCGCTGGCGACGCTGCTGCTGCTCGTCTCGGGCCTCGCGCTCGCGCCCCTGGTGTCGCGCGGGGAGCGCTATGTGCTGGTCGGCGTGCTGCTCGCCTGGGCCGCCGCGATCCTGCTGCTGGCGTCGTACAGCCGGGCGCTGCGTCGCCGCCTGCACGCCGAGGAGGCCGATGCCCGCCGCCGTGCCGACCGCGCCGACGAACTCGCCGCCGAGCTCAACCTGCTGATCGACGGCGCCGTCGGCTATGCGATCTACACCGTCGATCCCTTGGGCCGGGTATCCTTCTGGAACGAAGGCGCGCGGCGGCTGAAGGGCTGGCGCGAGGACGAGGTGCTGGGGCGCGACATGGCGCTGTTTTACCCGCCTTCGGCCGTCGCCGCCGGCAAGCCGCGCGCCGACCTCGACGCGGCGCTGCGCGATGGCAAGCTTGAGGAGGAGGACTGGCGCCTCCGCAGGGACGGCAGCGAGTTCCTCGCGCAGGTGCTGATCACGCCGCTGCTCGGGCCGGACGGGCGGCTGCGCGGCTTCGGCAAGGTGATCCGCGACATTACCGAGCAGCGTGCCAGCGAGCGCCAGGCGACCGCGGCCGCCAACCATCTCCGCTCGATCCTGGCGACGGTGCTCGACGCGATGGTGATCATCGACGAGCGCGGCAACATCGTCTCGTTCAGCGCCGCCGCCGAGCGGCTGTTCGGCTATGCCGAGGACGAGGTGGTCGGCGC
>JAIYAA010000381.1 GCA_027489295.1 Sphingomonadales bacterium
ATCGTGTTCGAGCCCTATGCCGACAGCCACGATCTCGGCGGCTTCATCCTGATCGACAAGCTGACCAACGCCACGGTCGGTGCCGGCATGCTCGACTTCGCGCTGCGCCGTGCCCAGAACGTGCACTGGCAGGCGATCGAGGTCACGCGCGAGGCGCACGCCCAGCAAAAGGGCCAGCAGCCGCGCCTCTTGTGGTTCACCGGGCTTTCGGGCTCGGGCAAGTCGACCATCGCCAATCTCGTCGAGAAGAAGCTGTTCGCGCTGGGCAAGCACAGCTTCCTGCTCGACGGCGACAATGTCCGTCACGGGCTCAACCGCGACCTGGGCTTCACCGATCAGGACCGGGTGGAGAATATCCGCCGCATCGGCGAGGTCGCCAAGCTGATGACCGATGCCGGGCTGATCGTGCTCACCGCCTTCATCTCGCCGTTCCGGGCCGAACGCGCCATGGTGCGCGCGCTGATGCCCGAGGGCGCCTTCTTCGAGATCTTCGTCGACACGCCGCTGCAGGAAGCGGAGCGCCGCGACGTGAAGGGCCTCTACAAGAAGGCGCGCGCCGGCGAGATCGCCAACTTCACGGGCGTCTCCAGCCCCTACGAGCCGCCGCTGGCGCCGGAGATTCGGATCGACACCACCCGCACCAGCCCCGAAGAGGCTGCGGAACAGATCGTCGAGGCGATCATGGGTGTGTGGAGCCCCGTGCTGTGAACGACGCCCAGCTTGCCCACGCGATTGCCGAGGAAGCCGGCGCGCTGCTGCTGCGCATCCAGGGCGAGTGTGCCGGCGGGGCGCGCGGCGACCAGGAAGCCAACGCACTGATCCTTGCACGCCTCCGCGCAGCGCGGCCGGAGGACGCGATCCTGTCGGAGGAATCCGCCGACGATCCCGTCCGCCTGCGCCGCAGCCGCGTGTGGATCATCGATCCGCTCGACGGCACCCGCGAGTTTGCGGAGCGGCGCGAGGACTGGGCGGTGCACGTCGCGCTCGCGATCGACGGGGCCCCCGCGGTGGGCGCCGTCGCCCTGCCCCGGCTGGGCGTGACACTCGCAAGCGACACGCCCCCCGCACTCCTCAAGGCACAGACGCCGCCGCGCATGCTGGTCAGCCGCACGCGCGCGAGCACGCTGTGCGCCCAGGTCGGTCAGTCGATCGGGGCGGTGCATGTCGGCATGGGGTCGGCAGGCGCCAAGGCCATGGCGGTCGTGCGCGGCGAGGCGGAAATCTACCTCCATTCCGGCGGCCAGCATCAGTGGGACAATTGCGCGCCGGTCGCGGTCGCGCTGGCGGCGGGGCTGCACGCGTCGCGCATCGACGGGTCCCCGATCCTCTACAATCAGGCGAGCACCAGCGTCCCCGATCTGCTGATCTGCCGCCCCGAATGGGCAGCACCGGTGCTGGCAGCCGTCGCAGCATGTGACCAATAGACGATCTCCGGGCAAACCCGGATGGGGGTCGTCCCGAATTACCGTGCGGCGCCCCCAACGCTATTTAGAGGGCACGCGATCAGCAGCGAATCCCCCCGCTCGCTTTCGCCAGTAACCGCGTAAGGCCAGCCCTGAACTAACGCAGGGCAACGCCATTTGGAGCAAGTCGGCGGTCCACAAACCGATCCCCCTGTGGGGCGCCGACTTGCTTTCCAATACAAGAGAGCACTTGCGCATCTGGCCGGTCCACTCCCCCCTCCCTCAATGGACCGGCCATTTTGTTTCCTCGCCATGCCGCTTGGCGCGCCGTCGCAGAAATTGGTATGGTTTTGGCGTCATAAGGCTTTCACATCCGCTCTCTAGGCGGTTGCAATGTCGCTTTCCCAGCTCTGGGCGTTGCCCGCACTCGCCGGCCTGATCGTAAGTGCCACGCCCGGCCCTGTCCGCGCGCAAGCCGCCGCTTCGACCGAGCGCGTGATTTTGCTTATGCGCCACGGAGTCCGCACGCCGCTTGCCGGCGAGGTCCCTGCCGATACCCGCACCCGCCAGCCCTGGCCGACATGGCAGGCACCCGCCGAGCAGGTGACCCCGCACGGCGCGGCGGCGCTCCGCGCACTGGCACGGACCGATCGCCGCTGGCTGGCTGCAGCCGGCGTGCTCCCCGCGCAGGGCTGCCCCGCGCCGGAGACGCTGCGAATCTGGACCAACAGCTCGCCGCGCACGATCGCCAGCGGCAGCTATTATGCGGAAGGCTTCGCGCCCGGCTGCGCGCTGCCGGTGGGCCACCGTGCGGTGGGCGAAACTGATGCGCTGTTCGAACCGCTGAACCTGCATCCGCCCCGCTTTGATGCCGGTCAGGCGGTCGAATCGATCCGGCGCTATACCGGCGGCGCCGAGGCGCTGACCGCCCGCCACCAGGCCGGGCTGGCCCTGCTCGAGCGCGTGCTCGCCTGCCCGGCAGCACCATGCAGCCCCGCGGAACCCTCGGCGGTCGCGGCCAGCGCCGATGGCCATGGCATCGACCTCAAGGGCCCGATCCGCGCCGCCTCGGGCACCGCGCAGGTGCTGATGCTCCAGTATCTGGAAGGGCTGCCGATGGCGCAGGTCGGCTGGGGCCGCGCATCGCCGGCGGTGCTGGAACGCCTGGGCGCGGTCCACGGCGCGCTGTTCGATGTGTTCAGCCGCCCGCCCTACATGGCCGCGTTCCAGATGGCGCCGACGGTCGACCGGATCGCACACGACCTGACCGACGACGCCGCACCGGCGTTCGATCTGCTGGTCGGCCACGACACCAATGTCGCTGCCCTCGCCGCCGTACTGGGCGTGTCGGTGCACGCGCCGGGATTTGCCGCAAATGATCCCTCACCGGGCGGGGGCATCGCCATCGCGCTAGTCCGCGCGCGTGACGGCAGCAAGGCCGTGCGCCTATGGTACCGCAGCCAGAGCGCGGCAGACATGCGCGCCGCGCGGGACCGCGCCGCCTGGATCCCGCTACGCCTTCAGGGCTGCGATGACGGCGCCGACCATCGCTGCCCGCTGCCGCGCTTCCTGAAACGCCTGGAGATCGCCACCGCGCCCGCGCGCGGCTGAACCCGGCTCAGGCGGCGCGCGAATAGGCCATGGCGCGGTAGCTGGCGAACAGCTCCTCGAAATGCTGGTCCATCGTGCGGGTGGACGGCGCATCGGCGGTCGCGCGCATGCGGTGGAACATTGGCGTCGTCTCGACGAAGTGCGTCAGCCCATCGCGCAGGGACACGGGGTCGGCGGCACGATAGAGCATCCCCTGTCCCTCGACGAACTGGTCCGCCGCACCGCCCTGGTCCGGCACGATCAGCGGCAGACCGCTGGCGCGCGCTTCCGCCGCGACCATGCAGAAGGTCTCCGCCTCGCAGCCATGGACCAGCGCGTCGGAGCTTGCCAGCACCCGGGCAAGCTGCTCGCGGTTGCTGGTCGGCTCGAACAGCTGGGCGTGCGGGTTGCGGCCGATCGCGGTGATCACCTTGGACCGCGCGGTGCCGGTGCCGATCAGGATCAGCCCCATGGGGTGCCGCCCGGCCGCCGCCTCGGCCGCCTCGATCACCATCGGCCAGCGCTTCTCCGCCGCAAGCCGGCCGACGCCGATCAGCAGCGTCGCCTCGGGCCCCAGGCCACAGCTCGCCAGCAGTTCCGCGCGCAGTGTTTCGTCGCGCAGCGCCGGGCTGAAATAGCCCGGCTCCACACCCATCGGGATGGTCACGACCTTGGTAAGGCCGCCCTCCGTCAGCCGCTGGGCAAGGTCGCGGCCGGCCGTCACCACCTGGTCGAAGCCTTCGTCCAGGCGGCGCAGATGCTGCCAGAACGACGCGAAGCCCTTGTCGATCGTCTCGCGGTTGGCGATCGTGCCGAACCAGCGATAGGCATAGGCCGCCAACGGATCGGCGTGCATCACCAGCGCGCGCGGGGCCGAGCCCTGCCAGCGCGCGACCATCGAGGCGCTGCGCCAAGGCGACGAGGCCTCGACGAAATCGGGCCGCCAGCGGTCCAGCGCGGCGTGCAGCGCCGGCTCGTCGTCGAAATAGCGGTAGCGGCGGTCGAGCGGCAGCAGCGGCGCCGGGATCGTCGCGAGGATCGCGCCGTCGCGCTCCTCGATGATCTCCTCGCGCTCGCCGGGGGCGAGGATGACGATCTCGTGCCCCAGCTGGGCACCGAGCTCCATCTTGCGGCGGACATAGGTTTTCACGCCACCGCCATAGGGGCTGTAGAAGGCGCAGACGTCGAGGATGCGCATCAATGCGTCTCCAGCAGTTCGCGATATTGGCCGAAGCGGCCGCCCTTGGTAAGCGCACCGAGCGTGCGATCGATGCTCGTCAGCAGCGCGGGTACGGTGACATCCCCCGGATGCACGCCAAGCCGCATCGCCGGACGGCGCGGCAGCAGCGCGCGGGCGATCGCGGCCACCGCCAGCGACGAGGCGATCCGGCCCTTGCTGCGGCTGGCCCAGGTGATCACTGGCCCCTTGGCGAGGACGCGATCCTGCTGCTGCGGCGCCCAGACGCGGAAATGATCTTCGGCCAGCGCGAAATCCAGGTCGCGCAGCGCCTCGCGGGCGCCGTCGCCATACAGCCAGGCTGGGGCGATGAAGCCGGTGACGGGGCGGCCGATGATATCCTCCACCAGCGCCCGGCCGCGCACCATCCGGTCGCGCGCCGTGGCATAATCGAGGCCAAGGAACTCGCCCTCGCCCGCCGTCATGTGCTTGGCCTTGAAGCGGGCGCCTGCCGAGGCATGCTCGGAGACGTCCTTGTGGAACCACCCGTGCAGGAACATCTCGATGCCCGAATCGGCCCAGGCGCGCAGCCGGGTGGCGAAGGGGCTGCCCGGCACCAGCGGCGCCGCGCCCCAATGATCCGGCACCACCAGCATCGCATAGCGGGGAGCGCCGATATGCTTCAGGAACAGCTCGGAAAGCTGGTCGACCGCGCCCTCGGAACGGGGCCCGACATCGTGGATCGATGCGAGCAGGCTGGGGCCCTTCGGCCGTTCAGGGGTAAGTGCGGTCATCATCGTTCTTTGCTGCAGGTGCGAGCGATATAGACCGCCGGAACAGGGCGGCAAGCGGGCCGAATTTCGACTTTTTCTAACGCACGGAAGTCAAAGCATTAAACGACGCGGACGCGATGAATCCACCGTCACGCTGCCACATTTCCGCGCGCCGGGCCAGCCCCGAGGCGGATCCTCCCCCAAGCGGGGGAGAGGCGCGCCATCACTCCACCGTCACCGATTTCGCCAGATTGCGGGGCTGATCGACGTCCGTGCCCTTGGCGACCGCGACATGGTACGCCAGCAACTGCACCGGCACCGCATAGACCAGCGGCGCGATCAGCGGGTGGACCTTGGGCATGGTGATGGTGGCGATGCAGCCGTCGCCCGCCGCCTGGATGCCGTCATAATCCGAGATCAGCACCACCTTGCCACCGCGCGCCTGCACTTCCTGCATGTTGCTCACGGTCTTGTCGAACAGCGGGCCCGAAGGTGCGATCACGATCACCGGCACGGCATCGTCGATCAGCGCGATCGGCCCGTGCTTCATCTCGCCCGCGGCATAGCCCTCGGCGTGGATATAGCTGATTTCCTTCAGCTTCAGCGCGCCTTCCAGCGCCAGCGGATAATCGGTGCCGCGCCCCAGATACAGCACGTCGCGCGCCGCCGCGATCACCCCGGCCATCGCCTGGATCGATTCGTCATAGGCGAGCGCCGCGTTGAGCGACGCCGGCGCCTCGCCCAGATGGCGGACGATTCGGCGCTCCTCCGCCTCGTCCATCCGGCCCTTTGCCTTGGCGAGATTGGCCGCGAGTGCCGCCAGCACCGCCAGCTGGCAGGTGAACGCCTTGGTCGACGCGACGCCGATCTCCGGCCCCGCATGGGTGGGCAGCAGCAGGTCCGCCTCGCGCGCCATCGAGCTGGTCGGCACATTGACCACCGCGGCGATCGTCTGCCCCTCGCTGCGGGCATGGCGGAGCGCGGCGAGCGTATCCGCCGTCTCGCCCGACTGGCTGATCACGATCATCAGCCCGCCCTCTTCCATCACCGGCGCGCGGTAGCGGAATTCGGAGGCGACATCGATGTCCACCGGCACGCGGGCGAACTGCTCGAACCAGTATTTCGCCACCATGCCGGCATAATAGCTGGTGCCGCAGGCGACGATGGTGACGCGCTTGATCGCGGAGAGGTCGAAGTCCGGGATCGGCAGCGTCACCTTCTCCTCCATGCGCTGGAGGTAGGAACGCAGCGTCTGGGCGACGACGATCGGCTGTTCGTAGATCTCCTTCAGCATGTAATGCCGATGGTTGCCCTTGGAGATCAGCTCGCCGGTGACGCCCGAGATGGTGATCGGTCGCTCGACGGGATTATTGTCCTTGTCGAAGATGTCGGCGCCGTCCTTGGTGATGACGACCCAGTCGCCCTCTTCCAGATAGGAAATCCGCTGGGTGAGCGGCGCCAGCGCCAGCGCGTCCGAGCCCAGATAGGTCTCGCCGTCGCCATAGCCGACGACCAGCGGCGACCCGAGCCGCGCGCCGACCAGCAGGTCGGGATGCTGGCGGAACAGGATGGCGAGCGCGAAGGCGCCGTGGAGGCGCGGCAGAACGTCGCGCACCGCGTCGGCCGGAGCCATGCCAGCCTCGACCTTCTCGCTCACCAGATGGGCGACGACCTCGGTGTCGGTCTCGCTGGTGAAGGTGCGGCCGCGCGCGGTGAGTTCCTCGCGCAGCGCCTTGAAGTTCTCGATGATGCCATTGTGGACGAGAGCGACTTCGCCGGTGGCATGGGGGTGCGCGTTGTTGGTGGTCGGGCCGCCATGCGTCGCCCAGCGGGTATGGGCGATGCCGGTGGTGCCGGGCAGCGGGTTGGCGGCGAGTTCCTTGCCGAGATTGACGAGCTTGCCCGAGGCGCGGCGGCGCTCGATCGTGCCGTCTACGTCGGTGGCGATGCCGGCCGAGTCATAGCCGCGATATTCCAGGCGCTTGAGCCCTTCGAACAGACGCTCTGCGACGTCTTCCTTGCCAACGATTCCAACGATTCCGCACATGGCATCAGCCCTCCTGCCCTGCCCCTAGCGCGGGCCGGCGGTCGCCGCTAGCCGGGGGATCGTTTCGACAGACTGAACGGGATGTGCGTCGATATACCCGGCTCAACGTTTATGGTGATCCCTGAACAAAGCCCCTATCCCGGCCAAAAGAGGACGAACCCATGCGCCGTCGCCATGTTCTGCTGCTCGCGCTGCTGCTGCCGCTCGGCGCTTGCGGCACCCCGGATCGCGACGCCGGGAACGCGACCCAGGCGGCAGCGCCAAGCGGGACGCCCAGCGCCAGCGAGCCCCCGCGGCCAACGCCCTCTCCCCAGGCCACGCAGGCCGCCGAGCGATCGGGCCTGCGCAGTTGCGCCGCAGAGATCGGCGAGCGCGCCGCCGCCCAGCGTGTGGAGGTCTGCCGAAATGTCTCTCCGGCGACCCATCCGCCCTGCAACGCGGCCAACAGCTGCGCGATGATCGAGGACGAGATCGCCCGCAGCTGCGCGCTGCTCGACGGAGAGGGTCCGCCGATGCCGGGCTGCACCGTCGACCCCAGGAGCCAGCAGGCGGCCGCGGAGGTGGTCCGCCGCTACTATGCGGCGCTCGACGCCCGCGACTATGGCACCGCCTGGACGCAGTGGGGTGACGACGGCCGGCCGGGCCAGAGCTTCGCGTCGTTCGAGAAGGGCTTTGCCGATACCCGCTCGACGCGCGTCACGATCGGCACGCTCGCCCCCGGCGAAGGCGGCGCTGGATCGATCTTCCAGACAGTACCCGTCACCGTCGAAGCGGTGCAGGTCAACGGCACGATCCAGCGGTTCACCGGCAGCTATGTCGTCCGCCGGGTCAACGATGTGCCGGGGGCTTCCGCCGCCCAGCTTCGCTGGCACATCGATTCTGCGAAGCTGCGCGCCGCGGCACCCCGATAGGGGCCGGCGGCGCGCGGCATTTCAGTGCGGGAAGTTGGTATCGATGAAGATGCGGGTGAACTCACCGGGATCGGGCTCATGCCCCTGCGCTTCGACGAAGCGGTCGCGGCCCTTTTCCCACACTTCGAGGATCGCGCCCTGCATGCCGTCCTGGAAACCCATCCGCGTCGCCACGACGCTGCGCCACGGGCCTTCCGCCTCGAACGCTTCATGCAGTTGCGGCTCCAGCGCGGTGAGCTGCGCATCGCTGTCGGCGTCGAGATGGCCGATCGCGTCGAGCACATAGGCGTCGAGCAGCTTGAGAAACGGTTTGCCGGTATAACGATCGGTCATTGGGCGGCCTTTCATGCCGGGAAGGGAGATTGCGCGTTCCGGAGCGGAAACGGCGCCGGTCAGCCGAGGATCTCGATCTGGTCGATCGACTCGACGACGATGCGAGTCTGGAAGTGCGACCCCACGGGCACGCGCCGCGCCACGCCCTTCACCCGCACGCGCTTGCCGGTGAGAACGTCCTGCGGATAGCCGCCAAGCTTGTCTTTCAGCGCGGTGATCGCGGCCGAATGCAGCTCGATGGTGAGATTGCCAGGATCCTTATAGTCCGCCGCGGAATTCAGATAGACGTTGAAGCCGCTCCCCCCGGCCGATGCCACCACGAACGCGAACACGCCGGTGACCTCGCCCGATTTGGCAACGGCTGCGATCGTTTCGGCCGGCCCCAGCGGCGCCTGCGCATAGGCCGGCGCACCGATGGACAAGAGGGCCGCGCCCGCGATTCCGAGTAGCATCTTCATTTGCCGCGCTCCTTGCGTGCCTTCATCGTCGCGCGGAAGGTCGTGGCCCAACCCGGCTTCGTCAACGTTTCCGGGCGCGTAACGGCCAGTGAATCGGCGACAACGTCGCGGGTAATGACCGATCCGGCACCGATGATCGCGCCGTCGCCGATCGCCACCGGGGCCACCAGCGCGCTGTTCGATCCGATGAAGGCCCCTTCCCCGATCACCGTCTTCTGCTTGAGAAAGCCGTTGTAATTGCAGGTAATCGTTCCCGCGCCGATATTGGCGCCGGCGCCGATGCTGGCATCGCCCAGATAGGTCAGGTGGTTGGCCTTGGCGCCCTTGCCGAGCACCGCATTCTTCAGCTCGACGAAATTGCCGACATGGGAGTCCGCCTCCAGCACCGCACCCGGCCGCAGCCGCGCGAACGGGCCGACGGTGGCCCCGCTGGCGATGGTCGCCCCCTCGATGTGGCTGAACGCGCGCAGCACGACGCCGTCCGCGACGGTGACGCCGGGGCCGAACACCACGTTCGGCTCGATCGTCACGTCGCGGCCGAGCACGGTGTCATGGGCGAACCACACCGTCTCCGGCGCGATCAGCGTCGCCCCCTCCACCATCGCCCGCGTGCGGCGGGCGTGCTGCCATTCGGCCTCGAGCGCGGCCAGTTCGCCGCGGCTGTTGACGCCGGTGACTTCGGTGGCGCCGGTCTCGATCACGGCGGCTACCCGGCCGTCGCCGTTCGCCAGCCCGACGATATCGGTCAGATAATATTCGCCGGCGGCATTGTCGCTGGTCACCCGCTCGAGCAGCGCGAACAGATCCGCGCCGCGCACCGCCATCAGGCCGGAATTGCAGAGGGTGACGGCGCGTTCGTCGGCGCTCGCATCCTTGTACTCGACGATCTTCGACAAGCGGTCCCCGCCCTCGACGATCAGCCGGCCATAGGCGCCGGGATCGGCGGGACGGAAGCCGAGGACGACCACGGCGGGGTTGTCGCCGCCATGCAGCCGCTCGACCATGCGCCGCATCGTCGCGGCGGTGACCAGAGGCACATCGCCGTAGAGGATCAGCACATCGCCGTCGAAGCCCGCCAGCGCCGCCTTCGCCTGGAGCACCGCATGGCCGGTGCCGAGTTGTTCGGCCTGGTGCGCGGTTTCCGCCCCCAGCGGCGCCACGGCGGCCTCGACCTGCTCGCGGCCCGCACCCACGACCACCACTTCGCGCGCGGCGCCCAGCGCCTTCACGCTGTCGATCAGGTGGAGCAGCATCGGCCGCCCGGCGATGGCATGGAGCACCTTGTGGGTATCGGATTTCATCCGCGTGCCCTTGCCGGCGGCGAGGATGATCGCGGCGATGGGTGCAGTCACGTGGGCAGTCTCCGCTGATTGAGCGCCCGGCACTGCCACGCATCGGTTGCCATTTCCAGTAGGGCGGTGCCATGGCCCGCGCATGACCGATCTTCCCTTCGCCACCATCGGCTTCGACCTGGACGGCACGCTGCTCGACACCAGTGGCGACATCGCCGCAGCACTCAATCGGGTGCTGGTGGCGGATGGCCGCCCCGCCCTGCCGATGGACCGGGTGCTGCAGATGGTCGGCCGCGGCGCACGCGCGCTGCTGGAACAGGCAGTGGCAGCAACCGGGGGTGGCGATGCCAAGGTCGTGGATGCGCTCCATCCGCGCTTCGTCGAGGCCTATGCCACGCATGTCGCCGATCATAGCCGCCCGTACCCGGGGATGCTGGATGCCCTTGATGCGCTGGCGGCGCGCGGCGTCACGCTAGCGGTGGTGACCAACAAGCCCGAGGCACTCACCCTGCCGCTCCTGGAAGCGACCGGGCTTCTGCCGCGCTTTGCCACCGTGATCGGCGGCGACACGCTGGGCCCGGGTACCGCCAAGCCTGCGCCTGCGCCGATCCTGGAGATGCTGTCGCGCTGCGGCGGCCCGGCGGCGTTCGTCGGCGATTCGATCTATGACGTGCAGGCGGCGCAGGCGGCGGGTGTGCCGGTGATCGCCTGCAGCTTCGGCTTCTCGGCGGTGCCCGTGACGACACTCGGTGCCGAGGCAGTGATCGATTCCTACGCCGACCTTCTTCCCGCACTGGCAGCCCTTCGCCCAATCAGGATTTGACAGCGCGAGCCCCCACGGCGAAACACAAGATGTCGGAAAGGGAGAGAATCCGGGAAGTCGGATCGCCGAAGGAGCAACCGCCCCGGAAACTCTCAGGCAAAAGGACCTTCCGACGACCACATTCTGGAGAGTGGCGTCCAGCGCGCCCGCCGACGGGATAGCGATCTCAGGCAAACGGACAGAAGGGGCCCGCAACCGAGTGTAAGGAGCAGGGTTCCGTGGCGACCAAGGGCGTCGGGCCGAATGCAGGGCCGATCAGCATCACCGACGTGTTCACCATCGGCATCGGGCCGTCGAGTTCGCATACCGTGGGGCCGATGCGCGCCGCGCGCGACTTCGCGGTCTGGGTGGTGGCGGACGGTCGCCACGTCACCAAGCTGTGCTGCGAGCTGTTCGGCTCGCTGGCACTTACCGGCAAAGGCCACGCGACCGACCGCGCGGTGGTGCTGGGGCTCGCCGGCGAGCGGCCCGAAGGTGTCGATCCCGATGCGGTGGAGCCGATGCTGGCGCAGATCGCCGCCGAGCGCCGCCTCCTGCTGGGCGGCACGGCCTCAGTGGGCTTCGATCCGGAAAGCGACATCAAGTTCCGCAAGCGCCAGTTCCTTCCCGGCCACCCCAACGGCATGAAGCTGCGCGCGACGCTGGTCGACGGCGCGGTGCTGGAGCGGACCTATTATTCGGTCGGCGGCGGCGCGATCCGGCGCGAGGGCGCGGAAGACGCGGCGGGCCTGTCCGCCGGCACCAACCATCCCTTCGCCAGCGCCCGCGAGATGCTGGAGCGCTGCGACGAACTCGGTCTCGACATTGCCGGGCTGATGCTCGCCAACGAACGCGGCTGGCGCGACGATGCCGAGACGCTGGCATTCGTCGACGGCATCCATGCGGCGATGAACGCGTGCATGGATCGCGGGATGGTGCAGGACGGCATCCTGCCCGGCGGCCTCGAAGTGCCCCGCCGCGCCCGCAAGCTCCACCAGAAGCTCGTCGCGCGTGGGCCCCGGGTCGAACCGGCATCGGTGCTCGAATGGGTGAGCCTGTGGGCGCTGGCGGTGAACGAGGAAAATGCTGCAGGCGGCCGCGTCGTCACCGCGCCTACCAACGGCGCGGCGGGCGTGATCCCGGCGGTGCTGCGCTATTACGAATGCTTCGTCGGCAACGCGACCCAGGCCGGCAGCCGCCGCCTGCTGCTCACCGCCGCCGCGATCGGCATCCTTTACAAGCGCCAGGCGTCGATCTCGGCGGCCGAGATGGGCTGCCAGGGCGAAGTGGGCGTCGCCTGCTCGATGGCGGCGGCCGGGCTCGCCGCAGCGCTGGGCGGCAGCAACGCCCAGATCGAGAACGCCGCCGAGATCGGCATGGAGCATAATCTCGGCCTGACCTGCGATCCGATCGGCGGGCTGGTGCAGATCCCCTGCATCGAGCGCAACACGATGGGCGCGGTGAAGGCGATCAACGCCGCCATGCTCGCGCTCCACGGCGACGGCACGCACAAGGTCTCGCTCGACGCGGTGATCGAGACGATGCGCCAGACCGGCCTCGACATGCGCTCCAAGTACAAGGAGACGAGCCTCGGCGGCCTGGCGGTCAACGTCGTCGAGTGCTGATCCGGCTCAGGGCTGGGCGGGGCGGAACACGAAGTTCATTCCCGAGACGCGGCTGGGTTGGAACCCCTTCCAGATGGTCGAGACGGGCGCGCCGGGGCTGAACCCCGCATAGCGGCCGGCGGGCGCGCCCACCCATTCGCCGTCATTCGAATTTGGCACGAGGCCGTCGAGATAGGCGGCCTTGGCCGCCTCGCCCTTGACGTTGCGGTCGAGAAAGGCGGTGATGAAGTGCGCCTGCACGGCCATCAGCCGGTCCTTGCGCCACACCGCATCCTCGAACCAATCGAGGTCCCAGAAGCTTTCGCGCATCGCCGGCGGCGCGCCGATCAGCGCAATGCTGTGCGCCGCCTCGCGGAAGGTGAGCAGGTAGCGCGGCGCATGGACTTCCTGGTCGAACAGCGTCCGCACGCCCGGATCATAGCCGACGACATGGTCCTGGCTGCCGACGATGAACAGCGTCGGCGCGCGGATCGCCGCCACGCCGGGCGTTGCCCAAAGCGGCGTGCCGTAGAGATTGCTCGCCGGCGAAATCGCCACCACCGCCTTCACGTCCGCGACCTTGAGCGCAGCGGCCTTCGCCGCGCCCGCGACGTAGGGCGCGAGCACCCCGCGGGTGGCGGCGGCGAGGCCGGGATCGAGCGGCGCCCCGGCGGCGGTCAGCACGCCGTAGCCGCCCATCGAATAGCCGATCAACGCGGTGCGGCCCGCATCGGCAGCGGCGAACACGCCCTGCCCGCTTCGCGCGCGCCGCTGCGCCTCCGCCGCCACGAACGCGATATCAAGCGGGCGGCTCGCCAGCGGCCCCGCGCGCGCAGCGGGGGTGCGGATGGTGATCGGCGGATCGCGGAAGGCCGGTGCCACCACGACATAGCCTTTGCTCGCAAGGTTCTCGCCCAGCCAGGACAGCACCTCGGGCGTGTTGCTGTAGCCGTGCGCCAGGATCACCAGCGGGAAGTGCCCCTTCGTAACCGCCGCGCCGGGCGTAGCGAGCCCCGGCACCTCGAACGGTACGTCCGGCCCCTTCTCGCCCGGCAGGCCGGTGCGGTAGCGGGTACCCGCTCCCTTCGCCGCCGCCGGGTACCAGAGCTTCACGGGAATGTGCCGATCCCTCACCGCCGGCGCATCCGCGCCCTGCAGCGGATCGGCGCGGCCCTTGTCGACAAAGTCCAGATCGACGACGCCGATCCCGTAGCTGCCGAGCGCCGCCAGTTCCGGCGCATCGACACTGGGGCTTGCCGGTGCCTGCTGCGCGCTGCCCTGCCCAAAAGAAAAGATCGCGGCTGCACAGGTTGCGGCCGCGATCCAGTTTCTGCCGATCATTCAGATCCCTCCCAATGGCGGGGCGGATGCCGTGCACCCGCCCCGCCCTGGGCTGTATCAGTAATTCATGCCGAAGCGGATACCCGCATAGCGGCGGAAATCGCGCGGCAGCACGCCCTGGGTGGCGATGGCGTTGGCCGAACCGGCGGCGCTGCTGACGTTGAAGTTGCTGGAGGTGTTCACCAGCGACTGAAAATACTGCTTGTCGAACAGATTGTTGACGAACAGCGTCGCTTCCCAGCGGCGGCCATGGTCGCGCACGCCGGCGCTCAGGTTGAAGATGCTGAACGCGCCCTGGAAGGTCTCCGGATCGCGGGCGACATAGTTCAGGCTGGACGTATACTGCCAGCTCGCCTGGAACACGCCGTTCAGCTTCTCGGTCAGCGCGGGTG
>JAIYAA010000023.1 GCA_027489295.1 Sphingomonadales bacterium
CTCTTTCCGGCATTCCAGATAATTTGAGAAGCGAATCGGTCATGAAGATCGTGAATTCATTGAAGTCGCTCAAGGGGCGGCACCGCGACAACCGCGTGATCCGCCGCCGTGGCCGGATCTACGTGATCAACAAGACGCAGAAGCGTTTCAAGGCACGTCAGGGCTGAGCCCACACGTGGGAACTGCGCCGCACGCCGTCATCTTCGACGTCGGCAACGTTCTTTTCCCTTGGGAACCGCGGCGTTTGTACGAGCGCCTGTTCGACGACGAGCAGGCGCTCGACGCGTTTCTGTCGCAGGTCGTCACCAAGGAATGGCACTTCCAGCATGACGCTGGCCGCCCCTTCGCCGAGACATCGGCGGAGCTCAGCGCGCTGTACCCGGAGCATGCCGACAAGATCGCGCTCTGGGGGCCGCGCTTTGCCGAGCAATTGGGGCCCGCCTTTCCGGATATGGTCGCGCTGATCGAGGAGCTCGATTCGGCGGGCGTGCCGCTGTTCGGCATCACCAACTTCTCGGGCGAGTTCTGGCGCGACTGGATGCCGCAGGTCGACTGGCTGTTCGGCCGCTTCCGGGACATCGTCGTCTCGGGCGACGAGAAGCTGACCAAGCCCGATCCCGCCCTCTACACGCTGGCGCTGGAGCGATTCGGCCTCAAGGGGCCGGACGCGGTGTTCGTCGACGATCTGCCGGTGAACGTTGAAGCGGCGCGCGCGCAAGGCATTCACGGCGTGGTGTTTACCGGCGCCGATGCGTTCCGCGCCGAGCTGGTGCGGCTGGGCGTGCTCGCCGGCTGAACGCCGGGCACCCATTTTTCTTCAGAACGGCAGGATCAACCGCGGCGGGCCTGCATGCTTCAGCGCTGCGCGTTCTCGCAGCGCTCTGGATGCTTGCGGCATTCCTTTTCCTGCTTGCGCATCTTGCGGCCGCGGTTGCGGTCGGCCTCGTCCTGGCTGGTGGTCGTCCAGTCGACGGCCTTGGCACCGGCCTTTACCGGCAGCGTCGCGACGTTCACCGCGGTCTTCACCACGCATCCCCCCGCCAGCAACGGCAGCACGAGCAGGGCGGGGAGGATGCGCATAAGAGTACCTTAGTTGCCGTTGTTCTGCAGGAAGCTATCCCGAGCCGGCACGCCGATGGAAGGAAAATCGGTGAAGAAGCCGTCGATCCCTGCCTTGAGGAAGACGGTGATCTCCTGCGCCAGCTGGCCGTGCACGGCCGGATCGGTGCCGGTACGATAGGCGGGCATCAGGAAATAATTCTCGGCGCGGAAGGTCCAGGGGTGGAGCTTGAGCCCCGCTGCATGGGCATCGGCGACCAGCGTCGAGGGCGTGCCGTCCTTGGCGATGATCTGGGTCAGCTCCGGGCCGATGCCGGCGGCGTACGTCGCCACCGCCTTCAGCCCCTCCGGCGTCGCAATGTCCTTGTAGCTGGCGACCGCGTGATCTGCCGGGCCTTCGCTGCCGGCCATCAGCTGGATCAGCGGCACCTTGGTCATCGTGTGGAGCTGCTTGAGGTTGTTGACCTCGAACGACTGGATAAACACCGGCGCGTCGGCGCGGTCCCAGCCGGCGGCCCTGAGCTTGGCGACCAGCCGCGCTTCGAGCGGCAGGCCGATCGACGCGAAATAGCTCGGGTGCTTGGTCTCGGGATAGATGCCGATCGTTCGGTGGAGCCGCGCCGATTCCTTCTTCGCCAGCGCGATGATCTCGTCGAGCGTCGGGATCGTCGCCTGGCCGTCAAAGGCGGTGTTGCCGGGGCGCAGCTTGGGCAGCCGCTCCTTGGCACGCAGCGTCTTGAGTTCGGCGAGGGTGAAATCCTCGGTAAACCAGCCGGTGAGGGTCTGGCCGTCGATCGTCTTGGTGACCTTGCGGCTCGCAAACTCGGGGTGCGCCGCCACGTCGGTCGTGTCGGTGATCGCGTTTTCGTGCCGGGCGACCAGCTCGCCATCCTTGGTCGGGACGAGATCGGGCTCGATGAAATCGGCGCCGAGGTCGATCGCGCGCTGGTAGGAGAGCAGCGTGTGTTCGGGCCGCTCGCCGCTGGCGCCGCGATGGCCGATGACGACGATCCGGGGCATGGGCTTCTGCATGGGATGACCTTGTCCGAAAGCGAAAGCGGGCGCCAGCAGGGCCACCGCCAAAAGCATCCATCTCGTCACGAAACTCTCCTTCGTCTAGGCGGTTAGGCAGCGGATGTGACGGGAGCGAGACAAATGGCCGACAACGACAGCGTGCTGGCAGCCGCCGAGGCGTGGCGCGGCGCAAAGATGGCGCTGGCGACGGTGGTTACGACCTGGGGATCGGCACCGCGGCCACGCGGCAGCCATCTGCTGGTGCATGAGGATGGCCGGTTCGAGGGATCGGTCTCCGGCGGCTGCGTCGAGACCGATATTCTGCAGACTGCCGCCGAGGTGATCGCCGGTGCCGCCGCGGTGGTGAAGGACTATGGCGTCGCCGATGCCGCCGCCTGGGAAGTCGGCCTGCCGTGCGGCGGGCAGATCGCGGTGCTGGTGCAGCCGGTCGCGGCGAACGGCTTCCCGCCCGCGCTGTTCGACGCGATCCGCGACGCCCGCGCCGCGGGGCAGCCGCTGGAAGTGGGGACCGATCTTGCCACCGGCCAAAGCGCGATCGGCGCGCCCGGCTTCGTCAATCGCTACGATCCGCCGCGGCGGCTGCTGATCGTCGGCGCGGTGCAGATCGCGCAGGCGCTTGCCGGCCTCGCCCGCGAGCTGGGCATCGCGACGACGGTGATCGATCCGCGCGGCCGCTTTCTCACCGAGGAGCGGTTCCCGCAGGTGACGCTCGACGATCGCTGGCCGGACGAGGCGGTGACGGCGCTCCGCCCCGATCCGGCGACGGCGGTGGTGACGCTGAGCCACGATCCCAAGATCGACGATGCTGCGCTGCTCGCCGCGCTGGCGCACCCCACCGGCTATGTCGCGGCGCTCGGCTCGCGGCGCAGTCATGCCGCGCGGCTGGAACGTCTGGCGGCGGCGGGCGTCTCTCCGCAGGATCTCGCACGGATCGAAGGGCCGGCGGGGCTTTCGATCGGCGCGATCGGTCCCTCGGAGATTGCCCTGTCCATCGCCGCCGCCATGGTGAAGACCTTCCATGCTCACGCCTGAAAAGACCGCGCTCGTCCTGCTCGCCGCGGGTCGCTCCGAACGGTTCGCCGATGGCGACAAGCTGACCGAGGACTATCTCGGCCAGCCGCTTGCCTTTCACGTGGTGACGGCGCTGGAGAAGATGCCGTTCCTCGCCCGGATCGCCGTGGTGTGGGACACGGCGCTGGATTTCGCCGCGCGCGGATTCCAGGTGGTGGAAAACCCCGATCCGGCGCTCGGCCAGGCCCGATCGGTGCGCTACGGCGTGGAGGCGGCGGAGGCGGCGGGCGCCGATGCGGTGCTGATCGCGCTGGCCGACATGCCGCGCGTGACCGTGGCGCATTGCTACCGGCTGTTCGATGCCTCGGACAATGGCGCGACGCTGGTCGCCTCCAGCGACGGGGTGCAGCCGATGCCGCCGGCGCTGATCGGCCGCGACCATTTCGCGACGCTGCGCGGGCTGGACGGCGATGCCGGTGCGCGGACGCTGATCCTGCGCGGCCACCATGTCATCACCCGGCCCGAGGAATTGGTCGACATCGACACGCGCGAGGACCTCGACGCCCTCCGCGCGCGCGAGGCGGCCGCGGCTATTCGTGCCGCAAGGCGTCGATCGGATTGAGCGCGGCGGCGCGGCGGGCCGGGAAGAAGCCGAACACGATCCCGATCAGCGCCGAAATGCCGAAGCTGATCAGGTTGATCGACAGGTCGAACTGGAACGGCAGCGTCGCCACGGTCGCCAGGCCCCAGGAGGCGAAAAAGGCCAGCACCATCCCGATCATGCCGCCCAGGCAGGAAAGGGCGACCGCCTCGACCAGGAACTGCAGCAGCACTTCCTTGCCCAGCGCGCCGATCGCGAGGCGGATGCCGATCTCGCGGGTCCGCTCGGTCACCGACACCAGCATGATGTTCATGATGCCGATACCGCCGACCAGCAGGCTGACCGCGGCGATGGCGGCGACGAACAAAGTGAGCTGCTGCGTCTGGTTCTGGATGGTCGAGGCGAATTCGGCGCTGTCGAAGATGTCGAAATTGTCCGGCTGGCCGGGGGCGATGTGGCGGCGTTCGCGTAAGAGCCCGGTCAGCGACTGCTTGACCGTCGCGGTGTCATAGCCCTTCGCCACCGCCACCTGGATGGCGAGCACGTTCTGGTTGCCGACGAAGCGGCGCTGCACCGTCTTCATCGGCAGCACGACGGTGGAATTGGGATCGCTGAACCCGGCATTGTCGCGCTTCTTCAGCACGCCGATCACTTCGCAGCTGACCGTGCCGAGGCGGAAGCGCTCGCCCACCGGATCCTCGTTGGCGAACAGGTTGGTGCGGATCGTGTCGCCGATCACGCAGACCGATTTGCCGGCGGTCAGCTCGGCATCGGTGAAGCGGCGACCGCCGGCGAATTCGAGGTTCTGCGCCTCGAAATAGTCGTTGGTGGTGCCGGTGACCGAGGCGGTCCAGTTCTGCGCGTTGCGCACCGCCAGCGCAGACGACGACGCCTGGGGTGCCACCGCGCTGACGCCGCTCACCTGCTGGCGGATGGCCAGCACATCGGCATTCTCGAAGCTGGGCGGCGCATTGCCGCCGCCGCGCCGCCCGCCGCTCGGGAAGACAGTGAGCGTGTTGTTGCCGAGCGAGCTGATCGACGCCTGCACCGAGGCGGAGACGCCGTTGCCCAGCGTGACCATGGTGATGACCGCGGCGACGCCGATGATGATGCCCAGCGTCGTCAGGAACGAGCGCAGGATGTGTCGGCGGATCTCGCGGAGCGACAGGAGGAGGGTGGTGAACAGCATGGCCTCAGGCTCCCACGCCGGCGCCTGCGGCGATCTCGGTGCGTTCCACCAGCCCGTCCTTGAAATGCACGATCGTCTTGGCGAACGCCGCCATGTCGGGCTCGTGGGTGACCATCAGCACGGTGATGCCGAGATCGGCGTTGAGCCGCTGGAGCAGCTTCATGATCTCTACCGAGCGTTCGCTGTCGAGGTTGCCGGTCGGTTCGTCCGCCAGCAGCACGTCGGGCTGGGTGACGATCGCGCGGGCGATGGCGACGCGCTGCTGCTGGCCGCCGGACAGTTCCGAGGGCGTATGGTCCGCCCAGCGATCGAGGCCGACCTGTTCCAGCGCCGCCATCGCCGCCTCGCGCCGCGCCTTGCGATGCTCGCCGCGATAGAGCAGCGGCAGTTCCACATTCTCCAGCGCGGTGGTGCGCGCCAGCAGGTTGAAGCCCTGGAACACGAAGCCGAGATAGCGGCGGCGCAGATAGGCGCGCTGGTCGCGGTCCAACTGCTCGACATGCACGCCGCGGAACCGATAGCTGCCCCCCGTCGGCACATCGAGGCAGCCGAGGATGTTCATCGTTGTCGACTTGCCCGAGCCCGATGCCCCCATCACCGCCAGGAACGCGCCGGACTCGATCGCGAGATCGACGCCCTTCAGCGCTTGGAACGCGGTCGGCCCCCCGCCGAACGTCTTGGTGATGCCCTGAAGCTGGATCAGCGGCTCGGCCATGTCAGTTCTGGTCATCCTTGGCCGGCTTGGCCGGGCCGTTGGCCTGGACACCGACGATCACCTTCATGCCGGGCGTCAGCTTGGCGCTGGTTACCGCGGTGCGGCTGCCGTCGCTGGGGCCGGTGACGACCTCCACCTTCTCCGGCTTGCCGTCCTTGCCGACGACATACACGGTCTGCTTGCTGCCGCGGCCGATCGCCTTTTGCTGGTCCTGCCGGCGCGGCCCGAACTGGATGCCGCCGCCGCCCGCCTTGGCGCCGCTGTCCTCGGGGGTGAAGCGCAGCGCGCCATTGGGGATCATCAGCGCGTTCTCTAGCTTCTCGACGCCGATCGTCGCGGTCGCGGTCATGCCCGGGCGCAGCGTCAGGTCCGGATTGGCGACCGACAGCACCGCCGCATAGGAGACGACCTGATTGGCGGTCGTGGTGCTGGTCGATGCACTGGTCGAGGCGGTGGAGGCGGTCAGATTCGAGCCGAGGTCGACGCGGGTGATCTGCGCCGGGAAGGTGCGGCCGGGAAAGGCATCGACGGTGAAGCTGGCCGGCAGGCCGACCTTGACCGAGCCGACATCCGCTTCGTCGATCGCCACTTCCAGCTTCATGTGGGTCAGGTCCTGCGCGATCACGAACATGTTCGGCGTGCTGAACTGCGCGGCGACGGTCTGGCCGGCATCGACCTGGCGGGCGAGCACCACGCCGTCCACCGGCGAGCGGATGATCGACTTGAAGCGCTGCGTCTGGTTCGACGAGAGCGAGGCCTGGGCGGAGACGACATTGGCCTCGGCCGAGCGAAGATTGGCGGTCGCACGCGCCACGGCGGCGCGGGCGGTATCGAGCTCGGTCTTGGCGGGCACCTTGCCCCCCGACAGGCGGCTGACCTCTTCCATGCGGCGCAGCTGCGCGCTCGATTCGTCCACCGTCGCCCGGGCCTGCGCCACCGCCGCCTGGTTCGCGGCGAGCGCGGCGCGGCTCTGGGTGATCGTGTCGTCGAGCCGCGACGGATCGATGATCGCGATCGGCTGGCCTTCGGTCACATGGTCGTTGACGTCGACCAGCACCTTGAGGACGAGACCCGAGATTTCGGAGCCCACGGTGACCTGCCGGATCGGCGCGAGACGGCCGGTGGCCGATACGCTGACCGCCAGCGCGCCCTTTTCCGCCGGCACGGTGATGTAGCTGGGCGGGGGCTTGGGGGCGAAGCAGCGCGAGACGAGCAGGCCCAGCACCACCACGACCAGCGCGATACCGATCCAGCGCAGGTTCCGCCGCCACCAGGGGCGACGCTTCGTGCCCAGAAAGGCGTTGAGGTCCTGAGGTTCACTGGCCATCGGTGGCGCTGCCTGTCTTTGGAGGAAGGGGCGGGATCGACGCGGCTTCGTCCCAGCCGCCGCCCAAGGCGGTGTAGAGCTGGACCAGCGCGGTCGCCTGTTCGGATTCGGCCTGGGAGAGGCCGTTCTTGGCCGAAAGCAGCGCGCTTTCGGACTGGTTGAGCGTGGTGAAGTCGGTGAGGCCCGAACGATAGCGGAAGCGGGCGAGCAGCGCCTGGTTGTTCGCCGCCTCCAGCGCGATGCGGAACTCGGCCTCGCGGGACCGTGCGGCCTGGAGCGCGACGATCGCGTTCTCGATCTCCTCCAGCGCCTGCAGCACGCTCGCCTTGTAGGCGTAGAAGGCGCCGTCGGCACCGGCGCGGGCCGAGCGGACCTGGCTGCGCAGCCGGCCCGAATCGAAGATGGTCTGCGCGACATTGGCGAAGGCGCGCCCGGTGATCAGGTCGAGCAGCGAGCCGAACGACGCGCTGCCCATGCTGATGCTGCCGCCCAGGCTGAGACTGGGATACAGCTGTGCGCGCGAAACGCCGATCTGGGCGGTGGCGGCGGCGAGGCTGCGCTCGGCGGCGCGCACGTCGGGCCGCTGGCGCAGCGCATCGGCAGGGATGCCCGCAGCGACGCTCACGGGACCGCGTGGAATCGGCTTGGGCGCCTCGAGGGCAGTCCGCAGCGCGCCCGGCGCCTGACCGGTCAGCACGCCGAGCCGGGCGACATTGGCGGCATAGCTGCTTTCCAGCTGCGGAATGGTGGCGGCGGTCTGCGCGCGCTGGGAGCGCGCCTGTTCGGCGTCGAGCGAGGACACAAGGCCGGCCTGCACGCGCCACTGGGCGATGCTGAGATTCTCGTCCTGGATGGCCAGGCTCTCGCGAGCATTGGCGAGCTGCGCCTGGGCGAGCCGCGCCAGCACGTAATTGCGCGCGGTTTCCGATTCGACCGAGAGCAGCACGGCGGCGCGATTGAACTCGACGGACTCATAGTTCGCGCGCGCGCTGCGTATGCTGCTGCTGACGCCGCCGAACAGATCGACCTGGTAACTGGCGTCGAGCCCGAGCGAGAAATTGCTGCTGCCGCCTTGCGAGAAGGAGCCGATCGTCCCGTCGGGCAGCCGGGTCGTCGTGGTGCCGCCGCGCAGCGGCTCGTTGCGCGAATAGCCCGCTGAACCGCTGAGCGTGGGCAGCAGCGCCGCGCGCGACTGGAGCAGCGATTCGCGCGCCTGGCGCAGTCGCGTCACCGCCTGGGCGATATCCAGATTCGCGGTCTGCGCCTGACCGATCAGCTGACCGAGCATCGGATCGTCGAACCTGTCCCACCAGCGAGACAGATCCTCGCGCGCCTTTTGCGCAGGATCGACCGAGAATTGATCCGGCACCGTCACCTGCGCGGCGGTCTGTTGCGGGTGGGCGGAACCGGTGGAACAGGCTGACAGCGGCAGTGCCGCACAGAGCAACAGAGCAATCGCAGGTCGTGCCATAGCGTTATATATTACTGATACGCTCGCGCCGATCCACTAAAATCTGTTTTCACCACGTAACGATGTTGCGCAGGCGGGTGCCTTGCCTAGTCGCCCCTTGCGCCCCTAGATGCCCGCCGACCAGGAGGGGTCTTGATGAGCGAGAATCTGTATCCGGTGCCGGAAGCCTGGGCGCGCCACGCCCGTGTCGACGCCGCAGCGTATGAACGTCTCCACGCCCAGTCGCTGTCCGATCCGGACGGCTTCTGGCGCGACCAGGCCAAGCGGCTCGACTGGATCGTGCCGCCAGCCACCGCGGGCGACTGGTCGTTCGACGAGAGCGATTTCCGTATCCGCTGGTTCGCCGACGGCAAGCTCAATGTCGCGGCCAACTGCCTCGACCGGCATCTGGCGAGCCGCGGCGGCGAGACCGCGATCCTGTGGGAGCCGGACGATCCCAGCGAGGATGCGCGCCGGATCACCTATCTGGAGCTCTACGAACAGGTCTGCCGCTTCGCCAATGTGCTGAAAGCCCAAGGCGTGCAGAAGGGCGACCGCGTCACCGTCTACATGCCGATGATCCCCGAGGCAGCGGTGGCGCTGCTCGCCTGCGCGCGGATCGGCGCGATTCACTCGGTGGTGTTCGGTGGTTTTTCGCCGGAAGCACTGGCCGGCCGCATCGTCGATTGCGACAGCCGCATCGTCATCACCGCCGACGAAGGCCGGCGCGGCGGCAAGCGGGTGCCCTTGAAGGCGAATGTCGACGCGGCCCAGAAGCATGCGCCCGTGCTCGAAAAGGTCATCGTCGTGAAGGCCACCGGCGGCGACGTGGCGATGCAGCCCGGCCGCGACCTTTGGTATCACGAGGAAGCCGCCAGGGTTTCGGCCGACTGCCCGGCCGAGCCGATGGACGCCGAGGATCCGCTGTTCATCCTCTATACCTCGGGGTCGACCGGCAAGCCCAAGGGCGTGCTGCATTCGAGCGGGGGCTATCTGCTCTGGGCCGCCTACAGCCATGAGGTGGTGTTCGATTACCGGCCGGGCCAGGTCTATTGGTGCGCGGCCGATATCGGCTGGGTCACCGGCCACAGCTATATCGTCTATGGCCCGCTGGCCAACGGCGGCACTACGCTGATGTTCGAAGGCGTGCCGACCTGGCCCGATGCCGGCCGCATGTGGCAGGTGGTCGACCGCCACCAGGTCGAAATCCTCTACACCGCCCCCACCGCGCTCCGCGCGCTGATGAAGGAAGGCGACGGATACGTCACGTCGACCAGCCGGAAGTCGCTCAGGCTGCTTGGCTCGGTCGGCGAACCCATCAACCCGGAGGCGTGGCGCTGGTATCACGACGTGGTAGGCGAGGGGCGCTGCCCGATCGTCGACACCTGGTGGCAGACCGAGACCGGCGGCCACATGATCACCCCGCTGCCGGGCGCGACCGCGCTCAAGCCGGGCTCTGCTTCGATGCCGTTCTTCGGGATCGAGCCGCAGCTGGTCGACGGTGACGGCGCGCTGCTGGAGGGGGCGGCCGAGGGCAACCTCGTCATTGCGCGTAGCTGGCCGGGGCAGATGCGCACCGTCTGGGGCGATCACGAACGCTTCTTCCAGACCTATTTCACCACCTATCGCGGCAAATATTTCACCGGCGACGGCTGCCGCCGCGATGCGGACGGCTATTACTGGATCACCGGCCGGGTGGATGATGTGATCAACGTCTCGGGCCACCGCATGGGCACGGCCGAGGTGGAGAGCGCGCTGGTGTTGCACGACAAGGTGGCCGAAGCCGCCGTGGTCGGCATGCCGCACGACATCAAGGGCCAGGGCATCTATGCCTATGTGACGCTCAACGCCGGCGAGGAGCCGAGCGAGGGGCTGCGCAAGACGCTGCGCGACTGGGTCCGCACCGAGATCGGCCCGATCGCTACGCCCGATGCGATCCAGTTCGCGCCGGGTCTGCCCAAGACGCGGTCGGGCAAGATCATGCGCCGTATCCTGCGCAAGATCGCCGAGGGCGACGTCAGCAGCCTGGGCGATACCTCGACGCTCGCCGATCCGGCGGTGGTCGACGATCTGGTGGCGAACCGCGTGTCCTGAACGCGCGTCGCGCCGCATCTCGAAACGATACGGGCACCATCCCCGCAGCGGCGGGGATGGGATGCCGGGGTGGGGCGGAGCCTTCCGGTGGCGCCCGCTACCGTGAGGGCGCCCTCAGAGTTTGCCGAATACTGCCTCATAGCCGGAGACGTCGCCGGCGGCGAGGAACCGCGCCTGTTCGATCCAGCGGTCGCGGGTCATGCGGCCCTGGAAATTGCCGAGCTGTGCATCGAGCGCCAGCGCCGCATCGGCATCGAGCGCGGCGATCTGCGCGAACCGGGTGACGCCAAGTTCGTTCAGCCGTGCGGCGAGCTTCGGCCCCACGCCCTTCAGGCGGGTGAGGTCGTCGCCATCGGCCGCCGGCGCAGGCTCGGCATTGGTGTCGGCGGCGAGCGACGCACTCGCGGCGGCGACCGGCGCGGCGGCAGCGATCGGCGTGTCGTCGAGCGGCCCGGGCTCGGCAACCGCCGGCGGTGCCTCCGGCGCGCTGGGCGGCGGGGTAAGCGTGGCGATCGGCTCGGGCGCATCGGCGACCTGCAGCTCGCCGCGATCCTCCAGCTCGGCGCGGGCCTGGCGGCGCCGGGCGGCCAGGCGGGCACCCCAGACCAGCACGAACAGCGCCAGCGCCACGCCTATCGCGATCAGCACGAAAGATGCTGTCAGCCAGCCATTGGCGCTTGTGGCCGCGACCGCGCCATAGCTCTGGGAAACCTGATCATTCATGCGTGCCGCTCCAAGGGTTCGGTTGCTGCTTCTCCCTTAGCGTCCGCGGCCGACACGTCCAGCCATGCCCGCAGCCCGCGCCGGCCAGGTGCGCGGCGGCGGCGGTCGTCCTGCGCTGCCGGAAGCCGGCAGGCGATCGGAGTTGCGGGCCTGCCGGTGGCACCACCCCCGGCAGACCCGTCCCCCGCGCTTGCGCGCTACGGGTGTTGCGAGAGGGGGTTTAGGCCCGCGTCACCCGTTTTCGAGCCGAAGCCCCCGCGCGCAGCGCTGCCGGCTGCGTCGCGTGTTCGTGCGTCAGGGGGGTGTTTACCGCAAGCGGCCGACTTGTCGGTGCGGACCTTGTCCGAAGCGGATTAACTCGCCGCGGCTTCGGCGGCGGTGCGCGCCTGCACGGCCATCGCGCGGCACATGCGGTGCAGGGCGTCGCTCATCTGGCGGGCGGTTTCGGGTTCTATCCCTGGATCGGCGGCAATCGCGCGGTCCATCGCGTGCACCCATTGCGCTGCGGTCTGCCCGGTGACCTTGAGCTGCCGGTGAAAGCCCATGATGCACATGCCCGGCCGCTCGTCGAACCAGTCGCGCGGGCCGCCGAGCCAGGCGACGAGGAAGCGGGTGAGCGAGTGGCGCAGCGCCGTCAGGTCCGGCTGGTGCATCGCGTGGAGTGCGCCATAGGCGGGGTCCTGCTCGACCAAGTCATAGAAGCGGTCGACGATCGCGCGGACGGACTCTTCGCCGCCAACGCGGTCGAAGGGCAGGGTAGATTCGGACATGGGACGCGCCTGTAGCGCAAACCCGGCCGATGCGCGTTGACCGTGATCAACGGCGATGCCGCCCTCCCATAGGGGAGGGCGGCGCGTCGGCTCAGAAGTGCGCGATCACACCCGCCATTGGGCGGAAGCTCTTCGCATCATTGAACGTGTTCATCTCAAGGCGCAGGCGCAGGCCGCTGCGGCCGGTGATGCCGCCGAGACCGATGTCCTTCGGGCCGACTTCGACGCCGATGCCATAGGTGACGGCGTTATAGTCGCGGCGGGTGTTGGCGACCTTGTCGAAATTGACCCACTGGTAGCCAACCTTGCCGTAGATCAGGCCGCTGTCGCCCGCGCGGAAGCCGAAGCGGCCGGCGGCGCCATATTCCCAATCGATGTCGCCGCTCACGCCCTTGGCGACGTTACCTTCGGCGCCGACGAA
>JAIYAA010000387.1 GCA_027489295.1 Sphingomonadales bacterium
GCCGCGGTGTACTTGAAGCTGTGCCCCGGCACGACGCGGTCGTCGGTATCCGCCGTGCTCACCAGGATCGCCGGGTATTCCACGCCGCTCTTGATGTTGTGATAGGGCGAATAGGCGTAGAGCCGCTTGAAGTCCGCTTCCTTCGACGGATAGCCATAATCGTCGACCCAGTAGCGGCCGGCGGTGAACCGGTCGAAGCGGGTCATGTCCATCACGCCGACCGCCGGCAGCGCCGCGCCGAACAGGTCCGGGCGCTGGTTGGTGACCGCGCCAACCAGCAGGCCGCCGTTCGATCCGCCCTGGATCGCCAGCTGGCCCTTGCCGGTGAAGCCCTGCTGGATCAGATATTCGCCCGCCGCGATGAAATCGTCGAACACGTTCTGCTTGTTGGCGAGGCGGCCGCCATCGTGCCACGCCTTGCCATATTCGCCGCCGCCGCGGATGTTCGCGACGACATAGACGCCGCCCTGCTCCAGCCAGGCGAGCCGCCCCGCCGAGAAGCCCGGGGTGATCGGGATGTTGAACCCGCCATAGCCATAGAGGATCGTCGGTGCCGGGCCGGTGACGCTCTTCTTCTTGACGATGAACATCGGCACCTTGGTGCCGTCCTTCGACGCGTAGAAACGCTGCTCGACCGCATAGTCCTGCGGATCAAACGCCACCTTCGGCTGCGCCCAAGGCTCGGCCTTGCCGGTCTTCACGTCGTAGCGGAAGATCGTCGTCGGATAGTTGAAGCTGGTGAAGGCGAAGAAGGTCTCCCCCTCATGCGGGTGCCCGCCGAAGCCGCTGGCGGTACCGATGCCCGGCAGCGCCACCTTGCCGTCCGCCTTGCCGTCCAGCGTGTAGCGGCGCACCTCCGTAGCGGCGTCGACCATGTAGCTGAGGATCAGCCGGTCGCCGACGATCGACTGGCCGGCCAGCGTCTCCTTCTGCTCGGGCACAACCTCGTGCGGGGTCAGCGCGGGATCGGCGAGATCGATGGTGACGATGCGCTGGCGCGGCGCGCCGTCGTCGGTCGCGAACCAGAACTTGGTGCCGACATTGCCGATCGGCGCCCAGTCGTGCTCGAGCTTGCCGATCACGGTCTTCGCCTTCCAGGCGGGGTCCTTGAGATCGACGACGTGCACGAGGTTCTTGTTGTCCGTCCCCTCGCTGGTGGTGATCACCAGATAGCGGCCATCGTCGGTGATGCCGGCATAATGGCTCTGCTTGGGCGCGTCGGGCGTCTCATAGACCAGCCGGTCGGCCGACTGCTGGGTGCCGAGCTTGTGGAAATAGACGCGGTGATTCTCGGTCAGCGCCTGGAACTTGGCGTCGGCGGGCGGCTCGGGATAGCGCGAGTAGAAGAACCCGCTGCCGTCCTTCGCCCAGGACAGGCCCATCGTGTATTTCGCCCAGCTGACGATGTCGCCGGTCTCCTTGCCGTTCGCGACATCGAGCACCTTGATCGTGCGCCAGTCGGTGCCGCCGTCCTGGATCGAGTAGGCGAGCAGCTTGCCGTCCTCGCTCGGCAGCCATTCGGCGAGCGCGGTGGCGCCGTCCTTCGACCAGCCATTGGGATCGATCAGCACCCGGCCCTCGCCGTTCAGGCCGTCGCGGACGAACAGCACCGCCTGGTTCTGCAGACCGCTGTTGTGCGCGTAGAAATAATGGCCGCCCTTCTGCTCGGGGGCGCCGAAGCGCTCATAATCGAACAGCTGCTTGATGCGCGCCTTGAACGCGTCGCGGCCCGGCAGCGTCGCGAGATAGGCGTCGGTGACCTTGTTCTCGGCCTCGACCCAGGCGGCGACTTCCTTGTCGTTACGGACGTCATTTTCCAGCCAACGATAGGGATCGGCGACCTTCACCCCGAACTGTTCGTCCACCACGTCGACGCGGCGGGTTTCGGGATAGGCGAACTTGGTCATCGGCGCGGTCGTCTCCGGCTTGGTGGTCTGGGCAAAGGCGGGGCTGGCGAAGAGTAGCGGCAGGATCAATGCACGGCGCATTCAGTTGCTCCCTGAGAATGCACCCACCCTAGGGAGCCCCGTGCGGCGGCTCAAGCCAGACCGTTCAGCTCGATCGCCCAGGCAAAGACGGCCAGCGGCGACAATGCCAGCAGCGCGGCGATCCAGGCACCGATATCGAGGGGGGCGCGGTTGCGCACCCGGCGGGACTTGCGGGACATGCCGGTTCTCCAGCGCCGCGAGACGGGGCAGCGCACCTTCGTTGTTCGGGGGCGGAGATGGGGTGGCACGGCCGCATTGCGAGCGAAACGAATCTTCGCAGGGTGAAATGAAAACTCCGCAAACGAAAAGGGCGGCCGCTGCTGCGACCGCCCTTCCCTTTTTTCGGTTCGAACGACTGCCGATCAGGCGGCGTCGTCGAAATCCTCGTCCGAGATCACCGGCCCCGAATCCTGGCCCTTGGCCGCAACGTCGCGGTCGACGAACTCGATGATCGCCATCGGCGACGCGTCCGAGGCGCGGATGCCGGCCTTGATGATGCGGGTGTAGCCGCCGTTGCGATCGGCGTAGCGCGACGCGAGCACGTCGAACAGCTTCACCAGCTGGGCGTCGTCCATCAGGCGGGCATGCGCCAGACGACGGTTCGACAGGCCACCCTTCTTGGCGAGGGTGATAAGCTTCTCGACGTACGGACGCAGTTCCTTCGCCTTGGCGACGGTGGTGGTGATCTGCTCGTGCTTGATCAGCGCGGCCGACATGTTGCGGAACAGGGCCAGACGATGGGCCGAGGTACGCTGCAGCTTGCGGCCGCCTACGCGATGACGCATGAATTCATTCCTTTCGTTCGTTCGGGAGCCGTATCAGGTACCCCGGACCAGGCGACACGAATCGGCTGTCGCCCAAAGCCGTTCACGATGCGTGAAGGCGTGCCCTCAACCGGATTGGCACCCGAAAGTCAAGCCGCTTGCAGCAGCGCCGTCGGAACGGGCGGCAACGGCAGCGGCGAGGCGGCGAGGAAGGCGCGGTAGCGATCCCAGCGCCCACCGGCCCGCAGCCCGGCCATCAGCGCATCCGCGGTTGCCGCCACCACGTCCACCACCGTTCCATCGGGGAAGCGATAGGGCGCCGGGTTGAGCGGCCGGAAGGGCAGCCCGAACATCCGCGCGAGCATCGGCGTGTAGCGCGGTTCCTGCACCAGATACACCGCACGGAGGGCGTTCCCGAGCACATAGTGGGCGAAGGACTGGAACAGCAGTTCCACCGTCGCGAACGTCTCGGCCCGGTCGAGATGTGGCGCCACCACCCGGCGCGACAGTTCGACGCCGTATGCGCGCTCCAGCGCCGCGTGCTGGTCCGCGCCAAGGCAGGCGCGGAAATCATGATCGAGCATATAGCCGGTGGGGCAGTCGCCCCGCAGCGCGCGCATATAGCCGACCAACGCGCCGTCGCGGCGGACGCCGAAATGCACCGCGTGGGCATCATAGGCGTCGAGTTCGGGTTCGCCCTCCGAGCCCCCTACCCACCCCTTCTCGACCACGAAGAAACGGTGACGGAGCGCACCCGCCTCGGCAAGGTCGTCGGGTCCGAGGAGAACAGCATCGATGGTCATGACAGTGCGGAAACCTCTTTCCAGGTGCGCATCTTCTGGGCGGATTCATCCCAGAGCCCTAGCGCGTAGCAGGCGCGCAGCCCCGCCGGGCTCAGCCGGACGCGAGGCGTCGCGGCGAAGACCGGGAAGGCGGCGTACACGTCCGGCAGGCGATAAAAGGGGATCACCTCGTAATGATGATGTACCGAATGATAGCCGATATTGGCGAGCAGCACGTGCAGCCAACGCGGCGCATCGAGCTGCGACGAGCAGCCGATCTGGGCGCGGTGCCCTGCCTGCCGATCACTGGTGACATAGCGGACGCCGGGAAAGTTGTGCTGGATGTAGAACAGCACCGCCCCCAAGCAAGACGCGACGGCGAGTGGCAGCAGCACGACCCGCGTCCAGCCGACGATCGCGCCCCCCGCGGCGCACAGCCCGATCAGTCCTAGATGCAACGCCAGCGCCGCCGCCGCATCGGCATGCGCGCGCGGCCGCTGCAACAGCGGGCGCAGCGTCATGCCATAGGCGAACACCGTGAAGACACCGAGCACGGCATTACCCGGATGGCGGATCCAGCGATAGCCGAGCCGCGCAGCCCGGGAGGCGGCGCGCCACTTCGCCACCGTCCACACGGGATAGGACCCGATATGGGCGCTGCGCTGCCAGCCGGTATGGCGATGGTGGAAGCCATGGCTCTGCCGCCAGACGCTGACCGGCGACAGCGTGAACAGCCCGACACCGGAGAACAGCAGCGAGGCCCAGCGGCGCCGGCGCAGATAGGCGCCATGGACGTGGTCGTGCATCAGGATGAACAGCCGCGTCACGATCAGTCCCTGCGGCACCGCGACGACCCAGCCCAGGCCCAGCGGATTTACCGCGCCGATCGCCACGCCAGCGAGAAACGCGGCAAGCGTCCAGCACAGCTCCGCGATCGATCGCGCTGCCTGCTCGTGAACGAAAGGCTTCAGCGCCCCGCGCGGCGGCGGGGACAACTCGACATACATGAAAGAAAAATCCAGCCGTGCGGGCGGCCGGCGGGCGGCCGGCGGCGACGTGCGCGCATCTGGCGACCAGACGGATCCTTCCCGATATTTCCGTTACGATA
>JAIYAA010000342.1 GCA_027489295.1 Sphingomonadales bacterium
AAGGTCTGGCCGGGATAGTCGTGCTTGTAGATGCCGCGGCGCTGGAGGATCGGCACCACCTCGTCGACGAACAGGTCGAGCTGGCCGGGCAGCGATTCGAAGGTGTTGAACCCGTCCGCGCCGCGCGCCTCGAACCAGTGCTGGAGCGCATCGGCCACCTGCTCGGGCGTGCCGACAAAGGGCGAGCGCGGCGTGGCGAAGCGCAGCGCCAGTTCGCGCAGGCTCAGCTTCTCCCGGCGGGCGGTCTCGACGATGCGGGTCGAAGCGCTCTGGTTGCTGCGCAGGCCCTCGGCGATCACCTGCTCGGGGAAGGGGCCGTCGGGGTCGTAGACGCTGAAATTATGGTCGTTGAACGAGCGGCCGAGCGCGCGCAGCGCGCTCTCCAGTGTCACCAGTTCGGTCAGCTCGCGATATTTGCGATCCGCCTCCTCCTCGGTCGAGCCGATCACCGGCCGCGCACCGGGGACGATCAGCACCCTCTCCGGATCGCGGCCGAAGCCGGCGGCGCGCGCCTTGAGATCGGCATAATAGGCCTGGGCATCTTCCAGCCCTTCATGCGCGACGAAGATCGCCTCGGCATGCTTCGCCGCGAAGTTGCGCCCGTCCTCCGAGGCGCCGGCCTGGAAGATCACCGGCTGGCCCTGCGGCGAGCGCGACAGGTTGGGCGGCCCCTTCACCGACAGGAACTCGCCCTTGTGGTTGAGTTCGTGCAGCTTGTCGGGATCGAGGAACTGGCCGGTGGCCTTGTCGCGGACCAGCGCATCGTCTTCCCAGCTGTCCCACAGCCCCTGCACGACATCGAGATATTCGGCGGCGAGCCGGTAGCGGGCATCGTGCGCCAGATGCTCGGCCTTGCCGAAATTGGCGGCGCTGCCCTCCAGCCAGGAGGTGACCACGTTCCAGCCGGCACGCCCGCCGCTGAGATGATCGAGCGAGGCGAGCTGGCGGGCGATGTTGAACGGCTCGGTATAGCTGACGGTGATCGTGGCGACGAGGCCGATCCGACCGGTGACGGCGGCGAGCGCCGACAGGATGGTGATCGGCTCGAACCGGTTGAGATAATGCGGGCTGGAACGGGCGTTGATCGAAACGCTGTCCGCGACGAACAGATAATCGAACTTGCCGCGCTCGGCGGCCAGCGCCTGGCGCTTGTAGAAGCCGAAATTGGTGCTGGCATCCACCTGCGCATCGGGATGCCGCCAATCGTCCCAGCCGGGTCCGACGCCGTGCAGGATGAAGCCAAGCCGTAACTGCCGATCGCTCATGTGCGGTGCTCCTGAAAGATTGGGGAAAGGTTATGGGAGCGTGCGAAGCGCGGGAAATGCGAATGGCTGATCCGCTGATGAGAAGGTCTCAAGCCACGCGGCAAAAGAAGTGGGGCGAGCGCCGAAGCGCTCGCCCCGAGGTTACCGCGAAGGCGCGGGCGGGCGAACTAGCGGTCGTAGCCGGGCAGAAAGCGGTCGATCTTGCGCAGCGCCGCTTCCCAGACCAACTGGTGGGTGCTGCGCGCGCCGCTGCGATCGATGCCGCGCCGTTCGGTCATCTGGCGGCGGACTTCCTCCTGCGCGGCCTCGGGCGCGATCAGGACGTGCTCGCGCCCGATCGAGAGCGTGCGCACCTGCGCGATGCAGGCGGATTCGAGCGAATAGATGTTGAGCCACGCCTCGCCGACGCTCTCGCCCAGCGCCAGCGTGCCGTGGTTGCGCAGCAGCATGATCTTGGTGTCGCCCAGGTCGGCGGCGAGCCGATCGCGCTCGTCCAGGTTGAGCGCGACGCCTTCATAGTCGTGGTAGCTGAGCCGCGGCAGGATCGCGAGCGCCTTCTGGTTGAGCGGCAGCAGCCCCTCGGCATGGGCGGAGACCGCCATCCCGTCCGCCGAATGGAAATGCGCGATGAACTGCGCGTCCGGCCGCGCGGCGTGGATCGCCGAATGGATCACATAGCCGGCATAGTTGATGCCGTATTCGCCCGGCTCGATCAGGTTGCCGTCGAGATCGACCTTCACCAGGCTGGAGGCGGTGATCTCGTCGAACCCCAGGCCATAGGGGTTGATCAGGAAATGATGGTCCGGCCCCGGCACCCGCGCCGATATATGGGTGAAGATGAGATCGTCCCAGCCATAAAGCGCCGACAGACGATAGAAGGCGGCGAGATCGACACGGACCTGCCATTCGGCATCCGAAATGGTCTTAGGTAGCGGGCGTTCGAGCACGGTGGCCATGGGTTCACTCCGAAAACAGGGGAAAGGGGGTCATCGCAGCGGGGCCAACACCTCGGCCGCCGGGCGGCTGGGCGTCTTGAGCAGGCCCGCGCGCACGAAGCGGGCAGCGACGGCGTCGAGATGCCCCGCAAGGCCGGTGTCGAGCGCGGCCGGCGCGTGGCGGAATTTGCGGACCACCTGCTCGGCGATCTGCGGTGCCAGCCCGGTCTCGCGGGCGAGCGCCACCGCCCATTCATGCGGATGCGCCGCAGACCAGTCGAGCGCCTTGGCCTCGCGCGCCAGAAAGTCGCGGAGCAGGTCCGGCTTGTCGTGGATCGCCGCTTCGTTGGCGACCTCGAAGCGGTAGAGCGGGCTGTAATCCTCGGCATCCGCGATCAGCCGCGCGCCGCCGTTCAGCGCCAGGGTGAGATAGGGCGTCCAGGTCGCCCAGGCATCGATCGAGCCGGCATCGAACGCGCTCTTGGTGTCGGCCGGCGACAGGAAGGTCACCTGCACCCGGTCATAGGCGATGCCGGCGCGTTCGAGCACTTCCAGCACCAGATAATGGCCGATCGAGCCGCGCGTGGTCGCGATCTTCTTGCCGATCAGATCGGCCGGGCTCTGGATTGGCGATTCCTTCGGCACCGCGATCCCCAGCGCCTCGCGGCCGCCGGCCGAGCGCTGCACCGACACCGCCTTGACCGGGCTGCCGTTGCGATAGGCGAAGACGAAGGGCGCATCGCCGACCAGCCCGACATCGGCGGCACCGCTGCCCACCGCCTCGAGCAGGTTCTGCGCGGCGGGGAACTCGGACCACTCGATGGTGTAGGGCGTGCCCGTAAGCACGCCCGAGGCGGTCAGCAGCGCCTTGGTCGACCCCTTCTGGTTGGCGACCTTGAGGACGCCGCCGTCCGCGCCCTTCCCCCTGCATCCCGCCACCAGCGCCAGTGCCCCTAGCCCGGCGGCGGTGACGAAGCCACGCCGTGTAGTCTCAGCTCGCAAGCGCGACCTCCCGGGTGGCTTCGCGCGCCGCAACCTTCTCGCGCACGAGCGGGAGCAGTTCGCGGCCATAGGTGACCGAATCCGCCAGCGGCTCGAAGCCGCGGATCAGGAAATGGTCGATGCCGAGATCGTAATAGTCGAGCAGCGCATCGGCGACCTGTTCGGGCGTGCCGACCAGCCCGGTGCTGTTGCCCTGCGCCCCGGTGAGCGCGGCGACGCCGGTCCACAGCCGGCCGTCGCGCGGCGCCGACTTCACTGTCTCCAGCAGGCGGCGCGAACCGTCGTTCACCGGCTGGTGGCCGGTCAGCGGCAGGCCCGCGGCGGCGCGGGCGGCGCGGACCTGCTCGACGATTTCGTCGGCGCGCTTCCAGGCGGCTTCCTCGGTATCGGCGATCACCGGGCGCAGCGAGAGCGAGAAGCCCGGGCGGCGATTGTAGCGCGCCGCCGAGGCGCGGACGCGCGACACGATCTCGCGCACCTGCTCGTGCGTCTCGCCCCACAGCGCATAGACATCGGCATGGCGCCCGGCGACGTCGATCGCCTCGGGCGAGGCGCCGCCGAAAAATACCGGCAGATTGTCCGGCTTGATCGCGCTGAACGCGCCTTTCAGATGGTAGAAGCGGCCGTCATGGTCGAACGGTCCGGCGGCGGTCCATTCCTGCTTGAGCAAGGCGACATATTCGTCGGTACGGGCGTAGCGATCGGCCTTGATGCTGTGATCGCCGTCGCGCGCCATCTCCTCATCGGCCCCGCCGGTGATGATGTGCACCGCCACCCGGCCGCCACTCAGCTGGTCGAGCGTGGCAAGCTGGCGCGCGGCGAGCGTCGGCTGGGTAAAGCCGGGCCGGTGCGCAACGAGGAAGCCGAGCGTGGTGGTAATCGCCGCCGCATGCGCCGCGACGATCTGGCTTTCGGGCGAGGACGAGCCGAACGGGATCAGCACCCGGTCGAACCCGCCTTCCTCCTGCGCCTTGGCCGCCGCCTCGACATAGGTCTTGTCGAGCGCGCGCGAGCGGGTGGCGGCATGGATCTCCGAGTGATCGTTGAAGCCGATATAACCGATGAACTTGACGGACATGGGACTGCTCCTGAAGCTCAGAGGACGTGGAAACCGTGGGTGCCGTCGCGGGCGAGCTGGTCGACCAGGCCATATTCCCAGTCGAGATAGGCCTGCATCGCCGCAGCCTTGTTGTCGGTGCCCTCATAGGGGCGCTTGTACCGGCCCTCGGGACCGCGCGGCGGGGGCGCACCGTCGCCGCCGGTCTCCAGCGGACCGTCGAACCCGCCGTCGAGCACCAGCACCTCCCAGCCCAACTGGGCGAGCCAGGAGGCGGTCATGTCGGCTCGCGGCCCCAGATCGTCGGCAACGACGATGCGCGCACCGCGCACCGGCGCGTTGTGATCGGTCTCCTGCACCAGCTGGCCGCCCTGGGCGTTGCGGAAGCCGGGGATATGCCCGGCCTCGAACGCGGCGGGCTGGCGCACGTCGTAGCGGTAGAGGGTGCGGATGATGTCGCGCTCCAGCTCGGCAAGATCGGCGAGGCCGATCCGCTTCACGCCTGCGCGGTAAGCGACGTTGCGGGCGCGCAGCCGCGCCTCGTCGGCGCCGTCCAGCGGAAGCTCGGGCGCCCGGCGGGTCTGGCCGGTATCGAGCCCCTGCCCCGCCAGCGTCCAGCCGATGGTGCCGTTGCGGAGCGCGAACACCGGATTGGGCACGCCGGCGTTGATCAGCGACTGGGCGCCGATGATGCTGCGGGTGCGCCCGGCGCAGTTGACGATGATCGTCGTATCGGGATCGGGCGCCACCGCCTTGGCCGCGAGCACCAGCTCGGCCCCCGGCGCGCTGACGCCGGTCGGGATGCTCATCGTGCGATATTCGTCGAAGCGGCGGGCATCGAGGATGGCGATGTCGGCCTTTTCGCGGATCAGCGCGTGCACTTCCTCGGCCGGCAGCGAGGGCGTGTGGCGGCGATGCTCGACCAGTTCGCCGAACGCCTTCGAGTAACTGTTCACATCCTCGAACAGCTCGTGCCCAGCCTCCCGCCAGCCGGCGAGGCCACCTTCCAGCGCATGGACATCGGTGTAGCCAAGGCCGCGCAGCGTCGCGATGGCCGGCTCGACCAGCCCGTCGCCATCGTCGTAGAGTACCACCGGCACGTCGCGGCGCGGCAGGCGCCACTCGGCCTCGACCTCCAGCCGGCGCAGCGGGATCTGCGCGGCGAACAGCGGGTGGCCGAGGGCAAACTCGGCTTCCTCGCGCAGGTCGATCAGGGCGATTTCGCGGTTGGTCAGCAGGGCACGGCGTATCTGGGCAGGCGTGGTCATCGAAGCTCCTCGGAACGGTCCCAGAGATTGGGGAGATCGGTGTTGGCGTAGCCGGAGACGAAGCGCCGGGGCTCGGCGTCGGGGCCATAGGTGGCGCGCTCGACGGCGCCGATGTTCGCGCCATAGACATGGATGCTGACCGACACGCCGTTGGCGACGCCGTTCGACACCTGGTGCAGGTCGTTGCCGTCCGCGGGCGAGAAATGCTCGACCTCGCCGGCGCGCAGCTCGCGCTCGGGTCCTGCGGGATCAGCACGCCCGGGCGGCGGACAAAGCCCTGCACCCGCTCGCGTCCGCGCAAGACCCCTACCAGCCCCCAGACGCGGTGATCGTGCACCGGCGTGCGCTGCCCCGGCCCCCAGACGAAACTGACCACCGAGAAGCGCTCGCGCGCATCACAATGGAGCAGATATTGCTGGTAGCGATCGGGGTGCGGCCGGGCATAGGCCTCGGGCAGCCAGTCGTCGCTGGCGACCAGCGCGGCCAGCAGCGACGCGCCCGATCCGAGCAGCACCGCCTCGTCGCGTTCGCGGTCGATCAGCTCGGCCAGCGCACCGACGAAACGCCGCAGCCGCGCAAGATTGGGCCGCGGCTGCGCGGAGATCGCCGCCAGACTCATGGCCGCGCCGCCTTGGTAAAAGGCACCACGTCCGCGGCGGGCTCGCCGCCGAGCAGCGACAGCAGCCGCTCGCGCAGCGCCGCGTTCAGGCTCGCGCGCTCGCCACGGGGTGCTGCGATGCGCTCCTCGGCGAGGATGCGGCCGGAATCGAGCACCACGATCCGGTCGGCCAGCGCGATTGCCTCGTCGACGTCGTGCGTCACCAGCATCACCGCCGGCTTGTGGGTGCGCCACAGGGCGAGGACGAGATCGTGCATCCGGTCGCGGGTCAGCGCATCGAGCGCGGCGAACGGCTCGTCGAGCAGCAACAGGCTAGGCTCGCGGACCAGCGCCCGGGCCAATGCCGCGCGCTGTGCCTCGCCGCCGGAGAGCGTCAGCGGCCAAGCCTCGAGCCGGTGGCCGAGGCCCACCTCGACCAACGCCGCCTGCGCCCGCTCGCGCACCTGCGGGCCCTTCAAGCCCAGCGCGACGTTGCGCCACACCCGCTTCCACGGCAGCAGCCGGGCATCCTGGAACACCACGGCGCGCGAGGTGGGCACCGTCACGTCCTGCGCACGCGCATCGTCGAGCCCGGCCAGCGTGCGCAGCAGCGTGGTCTTGCCGCTGCCGGAGCGGCCGAGCAGCGCGACGAACTCGCCGGGAGCGATGTCCAGATAGAGGCCGCGCAGCACTTCCGTCTGGCCGAAGCGACGTACGAAGCCCCGCAAGCGCACCACCGGCTCGGCGACATCCTCTACGGCAGGTTCGACGGGAACGTCGATCTCACGGGCGATTTCGGCGATGCTCATGCGGCTTGCTCCACCAGGTTGGGGCGCCAGGCGAGTGCCCGGCCTTCGATTGCGCGGACCAGCCAGTCGGCGGCGAGGCCAAGGGCGGCGTAGACCAGCAGGCAGACGACGATGACGTCGGTCCGCATGAAGTCCCGCGCATTGTTGACGAGGTAGCCCAGGCCGGCCGAGGCATTGATCTGCTCGGCGACCACCAGCACCAGGATCGAAATGGTCAGCGCATAGCGCAGGCCGACCAGCAACGAGGGCAACGCGGCGGGCAGGATCACGTGCCATACCTGCTCGGCGCGGCTGAGCCCGAAGCTGCGCGCGGCATCGAGCAACCGCACGTCGACGCTGCGGATACCGCTATAGAGGTTGAGATAGACCGGGAAGGTGCAGGCGAAGGCGATCAGCGCTACCTTGGGCGTCTCGCCGATCCCAAACCAGACGATGAACAGCGGCGTCAGCGCCAGCGTGGGGATGGTGCGCTTGATCTGCATGAGCGGATCGAGCGCGATCTCGCCCTTGCGCGACAGGCCGGCGGCGAGCGCCAGCACGATGCCGACGCTGATGCCGAACCCCAGCCCCAGCGCGATCCGCCAGAAGGAGACGAGGAGGTTGGACGGCAGCTCGCCGCTCCACAGCATCTCAAGCCCGGTGGACAGCACCGTCGAGGGTGCGGCGAGCGTGCGGGCGGGAATGATGCCGGTGCGCGACCCCGCTTCCCAGACCAGCAGGAAGGCGAGCGGGGACAGCCAGCGTGCCCCTGTGCCCCATCCCAATCTGCGTGATAGCTTCGACATGACACCCCTCGTCCGTGTGAGCGGCAATCCTGCGCTCAATTCCCATCAAGACAATCGAGTTTTACACGGGTTCATATAAGCGGAGCTTGGCCAAGCCGCGCTTGCAGCCTGCAGGAGAGAAGCTTTGTTGAGCGCCGATACTCCTACTGCATAACTAGGCATTCGCTTGAGGGAGGGCGAACTCGATGCCGGTGAACCTGCCGACCAATATCCTGCGCAGTTTCGTGTCGATCGTCGATACGGGGTCGATGCTGCAGGCATCGGAGCAGGTGTTCCTTACCCAGTCCGCGCTCAGCCTGCAGATCAAGCGGCTCGAAGAGCTGGTGCAGCAGCCGCTGTTCCACCGCGAGGGCCTGCGGCTGGTCCTCACCCAACCAGGCGGCGTACTGCTCGATTATGCCCGCCGCGTGCTGAGCCTGCACGACGAAGCGGTGGCCGCCGTCAGTGCCGGCAAGTTCGCCGGCCCCGCCCGCGTCGGCATGGTGCAGGATTTTGCCGAGACGATGCTGACCGGCCTCCTCGCCCGCTTCGCCGAACTGCACCCGGAGGCAGAGATCCTCGCGCGCGTCGCCGGCACGGCGGAGCTGCAGGAGCTACTCGGCCGGCGCGAGCTGGACGTGATTGTGGGATTCGCCGCTGCCGATGCCCCCGATGCGCTGGCGGTGACGCCGATGGCCTGGTTCGGCGCCACCGACCTGCTCGATCGTGAAGTGCTGCCGATCGCCGTGCTGGAGTCGCCCTGCCGCTTCCGTGAGGCGGCGATGCGCGCGCTGGAGGATGCCGGCGTGCGCTACCGGATCGCGGTGGAGACGCCCAACCTCTCCACCCTGCGCGCGGCGGTGCAGGCAGGGCTCGGCATCACCTGCCGCACCCATTTGTTCCTAAGCGACCTGACCGAAGCGGAAGATGCGCGGTTGCCCGCGCTGCCCAAGGTCGCCTGCATCGTCCAGAGCGGGGAGCTGCTCGACGAGGCGTGCACCCGCCTCGCCACGCTGACCCGGGCGCTGGTCGCCGAGCACTGACCTATCAGCATTCCTCAACGGCGCCGCAGCCGGTTTCATTTCCGGGCCCACCGCCCTGCGCCTAGCCTTCCGTTGTTTCTATCGGAGGGTCTCTCATGACGCAGCTCGCCACCCTGTTTGCCGAACTCCAGGCCGAACGCGCACGGAGCTGGGCGCCGGCGCAGCTCCAGGCCAATGCCGCGCAGCGCGCCGAACTGGTCGAACGCTACGATCCACGCCACCACGTCCAGATCGGCGAGACGGTCGAACCCTTCACGCTGATCGCGGCCACCGGCGAGGCGCTGACCCGTGACGCGCTGCTCGCGAAAGGCCCGATTGCGCTGGTGTTCTTCCGCTTCGCAGGCTGCCCGGCCTGCAACATCGCCTTGCCCTATTATGATCGTGCGCTGCGCCCAGAACTGGAAGCGCGCGGCATCCGCCTGATCGCGCTGAGCCCGCAAATCCCCGAACGGCTCGGCGAAATCCGCGACCGGCACGGCCTCGCCTTTATCGTCGCCAACGACCCCGACAACCAGCTGGGCGATGCGCTCGGCATCACCTTCGAGCCGAGCGAGAAGCCTGCCGTCGCCCCCGGCACCAGCTGGATCGGTGCGGTAACCGGCACCAACAGCTGGACGCTGCCCCAGCCGACGATCGTGGTGCTCGACCGCGACGCGACCGTCCGCTTCGTCGACGTCAGCCCGGACTGGCTGGCGCGCACCGAGGCGAAGACGGTGCTGGCCGCGCTGGAGGGGGTGCGTGCGGCCGCCTGACCGCGCGCCGCCTCAATAGCCCAGCACGGGATCGACGAGATCGGACGGCCGCTCTCCCCGCGCGAAGCGGGACAGGTCGGTCGCGATCTTGTCGGCCAGCAGGTGCCGCACCGCCAGATAATTGGACGAGATGTGCGGCGTGATCCGCACCTTCGGGTGGGTATAGAGCACATGCCCGGCGGGCAGCGGTTCGGGATCGGTCACGTCGAGCGTGGCGAAGGCCAGCCGGTCCGCGTCCAGCGCGGCGAGCAGCGCGTCCTGATCGACGATCGAGCCGCGCGCGATGTTGATCAGATGGGCGTGCGGCCGCGCGTGCGCGAGCAGCGCGGCATCGACCAGGTGCCGCGTCTCCGCCGTCGCCGGCACCGCGATCACCAGATGATCGGCGGAGGCGACCACCTCCGCAGCGCTGCCGAGCAGCTGCACGCCGGACACGCCCGCGGGCTTCGCCCGGCGCCGCACCGCCGTAACCTGCGCGCCCAGTGCGAGGACGCGGCGTGCCAGCGCCTGCCCGATCGCCCCGAAGCCGAGGATGCCGACGGTGCTGCCGCTCACCCGCCCCAGCCGGCGCGGCCCCCATTGGCTGGCATCGGTCACTGCCGCGCCGACCAGATCCTTGGCCTGCGCATAGATGGCGGCGACCACATAGTCGGCGATTTCTTCTGAGGTGACGCCGCGCCCGCAATTCACCAGCGGCGCATCGAGCAGCCAGGGCGGATAGAAATCCACCCCCGCCGAGGCGACGCAGAGCCAGCGCACCCGGCCCGGCCAAAGCGCAGGCTTGGTGTCCGCGGGGGCCGCGCGCCAGGCGGGCGCGGGCCGGACGATCAGAACGTCCGCGTCCGCAGCAGCTTCCCAAGGTCGCTCCTCAGGCACGTCGATGATCGTCGGCGCGACCGGATGGGCGGCGAGCAGCGCGCTGAACTCGGGGCCCAGCTGGTTGGCGATCACCAGGCTCATCGGCCGATGCCCAGCCCGGCGCGGCCGGCGGCGACCAAGATGGTATCGTCCTGCGGCGAATGGATACGGCTGCACAGCACGTCGCGATAGTGGCGCTCCAGCGGGTTGCGGCGGGTGAGTCCCGGATTGCCGGTCAGCTGCAGACCGATCTCGACCGCGCGGATCGCGTTGGCGGTGGCGACGAACTTGATGTTGTTCGCCTCGATCGCGGAGGGCGGGCTGCCCGCATCCGCCGCCTGCGCCGCGGTGCGGACCAGCGTGTCGTTGACCTGGAGCAGCGCGTCGATCTCGCCGAACTTCTCCTGCACGCGCGGCAACGTCGCGAGCGGCGCGCCGAGATTGCTCGGCACCCGTTCGTTGAGATAGCCGGCGAGCCAGTCGCGCGCGGCGCGAGCCACCGCGTCGTAGATGGTCGAGATGGCAAGCGCGTTCCACAGGAAGAGCGCGCTGTCGCCCGGCTTGGGGGCCCAGTCCTCGGGCCGGCGCACGTCCACCGCGTAGGCGCCAGGGATCGACGCGTCGTTGAACTCGACCTCGTGGCTCACCGTCGCGCGCATGCCGAGATGGTCCCAGACCGTGTGGATCGTCACGCCGGGCGTGCCGGCCTGCACCAGGAAGGTGCCGACGCGCGATTCGGGCTCGTCGGTCCTGGCCCAGACGCCGTACCAGTCGAGGCCGGTCGAGCCGGTCGAATAGATCTTGGAGCCGGTGAGCGCCCAGCCTTCCGCGGTGCGCCGCGCGGTGGTGGCGGGGATGCCGCCGCGCACCGGCGTGCCGAGCTCCGGCTCGACCCGGAAGAAACCGATCAGCCCCCGCCCCTCGGCTGCCTCGCGGGCAATTTGGGCGTAGAGCTCGGGCGGCCAGCTGTTCCCCTTGCCCGCATGGAAGCTGAAGGTCATGAACAGGATCAGGCCGACCGAGGGATCGCCCTTCGACACCGCGCCGAGCACCCGCAGCGCCTCGGCATAGCCGGCCCCGCGCCCGCCGAGATGCGGCGCGACGGTCAGCCCGATCAGCCCCTCGCGGGCCAGCAGGTCGAAGCCCGCGCGCGGGAATTCGCCGCTGCGGTCATAGGCCTCGGCATGCTCGGCGAGCGTGCGCGTGACGCGATCGAGCACCTCCTGCGGCACCGGGCCGGGGGCGATCTCGGGGGCAAGGGCAAGCGTTGCCATGGTCAGGCTCCTTGAACGAGCAGGTCGTGAAATCGGGTATCCCAGAGCGGCCGGACATCGACCTTGGGGACCAGCCCGGCGGCGGCGAAGGTGTCCGCTACCTGCTGCTGGGACTGGATCGCGGCCTCGGTTACCGGCAGCAGCTTCATCGGCTCGCTCTGGTGGTTGAGCGCATCCTCGACGAACGGCAGGGGTACGCCGACCGCCTGGGCGACGATCTTCGCCCATTCGGCCCGGTGCGTCTCCGTCCAGCTACGGGCCTGGCGCAGCAGCTTCAGATAGCTGCCGATCTGTTCGACACGCTCGGGATCCTCGAGCGCATTTTCGTGTGCGGTGATGATATAGTTGCCGGACAGGAATCCCAGCGCGGTCTTCAGCACGCGCGCGCCGTCCTTGGCCACCGCCCGCTGGATCGGATAGCCATAGATCGCCCAGGCATCGAGCGCACCTTGCGAGAAGGCCGCCGCGCCATCGCTGACGTTCATCGCGATCGGCTCGATGTCCCGCCACCCCAGCCCGACCGACTGCAGCATCCGGATCAGGAAATAATGGGTGGTCGTGGCACGCACATAGCCAACCCGCTTGCCCTTGAGATCGGCAAGCGACCGTATCGCCGATCCGCGCGGCACCAGCACCGCCTGGCTGTTCACGTCTCCGCGCAGCACGGCGATCTGGCGGAAGCTGTGGATCGGCGATGCCGCAGCGAAGATCGGCGGGATTTCGCTCATCGAGCCGAGGTCCAGCGAGCCGCCGTTGAGCGCCTCGACAACCAGGTTACCCGCCTGGAACTCGCTGTAGCGGATCGGGAAGTCTGGCTGGATGCCCGCCGAGCGGAACGCCAGCCGGGAATCGGCATCCCCCTTGCCGGTGATCGATACCCGCAGCGGGCTCGCCGCGCTTCGGCCGTGGCACCCGGCAAGGGTCAGCATACCCAGCCCGATCAGGGCGGCGCGACGCGACGGGGGCGGAAGCAGGGGACCGGCAGACGACATGAACACCTCGATTCAATGCCTACTGTAACGATAGGCATTAGATCGCTCCAAGGAGGATTGCTTGGCCGCATATTAGCTGGGCTCAATCGCCCCGCTGGGCTACCGCCGGCGCGCCACCCGCTATCGGGTCAGGCGCAACCGGAGCAGCACCGTCGCCGGATCCGGATAGTTCTTGTAATAGATGCCGGTCGACGGCGTGTAGCTCGTTCCCACCGGCGCGTCGGCGCCGAGGAGGTTCTTGCCCTCCAGCGCGATCTGGAAGCGATCGTCCTTCGGTACCCAGGTGATCGCGCCGTTGACGAAGGTCTGGCCCGGCACCCGGTCCTGCGGGCGGTGCAGCGCGCTGGTATAGAAGCTGCTCTGATATTGCGCATTGACCGCGAAGCGCAACTTCGCGGTGTCCTTCAGCGGCAAGGTGTAGGTGCCACCGCCCGAGAAGCTCCATTCGGGCGCATTGACCAGCGGGTTGCCATCGGCATTCACGCCCGCGCCGCCAGCACCCTTATATTCGTCGTACTTCGCCTTGAGATAGCCGCCCGAGGCCTGGAACGACAGGCGCGAGGTCGCGCGCAGGTCGTTTTCCAGCTCGATCCCCCAGCTATGCGCCTTGCCGGCATTGCCGCGCCGCGAACCGACATAGGCGGGATCGTAGAACGACACCTGCAGGTCACGATAGTCGTTGTAGAATATGGCCAGGTTGCTGTGCAGCGCCTTGGCCAGCGCCGTCACCTTCAGCCCGCCTTCATAGGTCGAGACCTTTTCCGGGTTGAACGGCAATGTCGCGAGGTCGAGCCGGGTGGCGCGATTGTCGAACCCGCCCGATTTGAAGCCGCGCGCGAAACTCAGATATTGCAGCACCCCCGGCGACCACTGCGCCTGGAGCGACACCTTGGGGGTCAGCGCCCGCCACGTATCGGCAGCACTCCCCGGGATCGACTGGGCGACGACCTGGCGATTGTCGTCGATGACCTTGTTGTCGAAGGTGAAGCGCTTGCGCTCGATCGTCCCCCGCAGGCCGCCCGTCAGGCTGAACACAGGCCCTACGCGATAGGTCGCCTCGCCGAAGATCGCATAGGCGTCCGTATAGGTGACGTTGTGCGCGCGCAGCCTGCTCACCGGCGCGGTGGCGGCGGTGCCTGGTGCCGTCCTGCTTTTCGATGCTCGCTCCGCGCCTTCGCTCATTGCGAGTGCGAACCTGCCAATCGCTGACATCCTAACCCTCCACTTCTCTGCGCGTAAAAGCCCCACCCCTGCTCGAGATCGCTTCAATCCCGCGTGCGGCGCGTTTGCTCGTTGTCTCTGTCCATTAAGCGGTAAGCGCGGTCTGCAGGCCGCCTTGCGGCATCGTCGATAGCCGGGATGCTTGCCGCCTTTGACGAGGGCGTTGGTGGTGCAGGAAGTTTCGGGTTCTACGAGCAGTCCTACGAGCACT
>JAIYAA010000119.1 GCA_027489295.1 Sphingomonadales bacterium
ACCTTGCCGTAGATCAGGCCGCTGTCGCCCGCGCGGAAGCCGAAGCGGCCGGCGGCGCCATATTCCCAATCGATGTCGCCGCTCACGCCCTTGGCGACGTTACCTTCGGCGCCGACGAAGACCGGGCCCAGCGGCACGTTCACGCCGACCACGCCCTGCACCAGCGCGCCGTCGAGGCGATACTTGTTCGGCGGGATCGGGATGCCGGCGTTGGGCTGACGATCGAAACGCTCCCAGCCGCCGAGTACGCCGAAATAGGGCTCGATGCCGAATGCCTTGGAGCCGTCGGGCGAACGCGGGGTCTCGCTGTCCTGTGCGCTGGTCGTGCTCGTGGTGGTGGTGTCGGCGGACGTGGTCGCCATCGTGCCAGCGCCGGTGGTGGTGTCCTGCGCGAAGGCCGGGACGGCGAAGGGGAGCGCGGCAGTTGCTGCCGCGACGGCGATGAATTTACGCATGGGGGGAGAACCTCGACGCTTGTTGAAACACTAATCTTCAGCGGCTCCGCGACATGAGGTCGGGTGGCTGGAGATGCGCGGTTAATGCCCGGGCCGGGGACATGGTTGCGTCCCCGGGAAGCTTTCCGTGGAAAGTGTTGCATTGCAGCAACGGTTTCTGTCGCCGGGATGAACGGCGCCGCGATTCAGCCCTTGGGCTGGCCTTCGGGCGGCACGGGGGTCAACTCATAGAGGTCGACGCTGCCGGGCAGCGCCCCGGGAACCGCCAGCCGCCAGCGGAACGCGCCGAACCGCTCGACCATGCCCACCACGTCGCGCGCGCCGGGATTGCCATAGCCGATGTCGTTGGCGCCGGCCTTTGCCTGGCGGGCGCCGAGGAACACGTAGCGCCGTCCGTCCGGGAACACATAGCCGGCGACGATGTCGGTTCCGGTCTGCTTGGCGAGGCCGAGCGGGGCGTCGTCTGCCTCCTCGGTCGCAGCGGAGATGTAGCAGAATCCGGCCGGGCTGGGCTGCACCAGCGCGCGACCGGCGGGGCCCCGCTTCAGGTGCAGCGTGCGGCAGCGATAGGAGCCGGGCGGCAGCGCGGGATGCGGCTGGCCGGCATCCGGATCGAGCACGGCGCCCTGCAGCTTGCGCACCGGCGCGCGTACCCCGTCATAGAGCTGGCGCCAGTCGGCGGGCAGGCTCTCCAGCCGCGACACGTCGGCGTCGGCGATACGGGTGCGCCACAAGGGGGGTGGCGGGGCGGTTTCGACGATGGCGGTCGGGCGCACACCCGTTTCGGCGCTGCCGGCATGGCAGCCCGCCAGCATGGGCAAGACGAGCATCGCGCAGGCGAGCCGGTGCATGATGATGATCCCCTGTGGTCTTCCGCGCGCGGCCCTGCCGCTACGTCGGCCCCCTAAATTTCGTAAAGCAACATTAATGAAAAGTAAAAGCTGCGACGAGACGTGCCGCAATGCGGCGAGCCGAGCGACCGATACCGTGAAGCGGGCCAACGCAGCGGACTTGCGTTGCTTGCCTCTTGGAACCGGGCGCGCGAAGGGCCATTACGCTTGTTCAGGGATACGGCTGGAGACAGGATATGAAGGCTTGGGCAATCGCAGCGGGCGCGGCCGGCGTCGCGCTGATGCTGGGGGGCTGCGCGACCAAGGCGCAGAATGATCGCTACATGGCCGGCCGTTTCCGCGCCCAGGCAGAGCTCCACGACGCCGCCGGAAAGGTGGTGGGCACGGCGGTTGCCGAGCAGGTCGAGGGATCGATCCGCGTGCTGGTCGACGCCAACGGGCTCACCCCGGGGCCGCACGGCGTGCATGTCCATACGGTCGGTGCCTGCACCCCGCCGGACTTCGCCAGCGCCGGCGGTCACTGGAACCCCGCCGCCACCAAGCACGGCAAGGAAAACCCGATGGGCCCGCATGCCGGCGACCTGCCGAACATGAAGGTCGACGAGAAGGGCCATGGTCACATCACCTTCACGCTCGCCGGCGGCACCTTCGAGCAGCTGATGGATCAGGACGGCGCCGCACTCGTCGTCCATGCCGGGGAGGATGACTACAAGACCGATCCTGCCGGCAACAGCGGCGGCCGCATCGCCTGCGGCGTATTCCAGACGGTCTGACCGCTCAGACCGCTTCGCCGGCGGCGCGGGCGCGGGCGAGCTTGCTCGCCTCCGCCGCCGGCAGCAGCCGATAGGCACCCCAGATCGACAGCAGCGCCAGCGGCACGCTGGCGAACAGCGCCAGCACGCCGGTCGCCAGATCGCCGGTCAGCGTTGCGATCCGTCCTGCGATATAGGGCCCGAGCGAGAGCCCGATCAGCGTTGTGCCGATGAAGAAGGCAGCGGTCGCCGTTCCCCGCATCCTCGGCAGCACCAGATCCTGCGTCGTGGCCGCTGCGGCGCCCAGCGGCCCGCAGATGAGGAACTGCGCCAGGGGCAGCATCCACAGCGCGAAGGCGAGGCTCTGTGCGGTGAAGAACAGGGCGATCGGTGCCAGCGGCGCGAGGCATCCGAACAGGATGACATGGATCCGCCCCACCGGGCCGCGCGCCCGCAGCGCATCGGCGATGCGCCCGCCCAGGGTCACGCCCAGGAACCCGGCAAGCGCCACCGGCGCGCCGATCCAGAAGCCGAGCGCCCCCAGCTGCTCCGGCGGTATCGCAAAGCTCCGCCGCAGGAAGCTCGGCGCAAACCCCGCCATCGCATAGGACAGGAAGGTGTTGAGCCCATAGGCGAGCACCACGCACAGAAAGGCCGGTGTGCCGACGATCAGCGCATGGGTCGCCGGATCGCGCCGCTTGAGCGCGGTCGCCCAACTGTAGACCGCATAGGCACCGGTGCCGACCGCGGTCCACTGCGCCAGCGGCTCGCCGAAGGCCACGAGCAGTGCCACCAGCCCGGCGACCAGGGCCAGCACCGCCAGGTTGCGCGCCAGCACCGTCGGGCCCAGCCGTGCTGCGCCGATCAGCGTAAACGGCGGCACGATCGTCAGCAGCTCCTCGAAAAAGGCGTGGAACGGGGCCGGATGCGTCGGTGTCGCCATGCCCTCGGACAGGCCGCGGTGAGGCTCGCGCAGGGTGAAGACCAGGCCTGCGACGAGCAGCCCGGGCAGCCCGACTGCGAGGAACGCCGCCTGCCAGCCGACCAGCCCCAGCGGGCCGCCGGCGGGATAGGCATGGTTCCAGCGCTGCACGATCACCGCGCCGATGAACAGCGACAGGCCACCGCCCAAATAAATGCCTGAGGAATAGAGCGCGAGCGCGGTGGCGCGCAGCCGCTTCGGAAACCAGTCCGATATCAGCGAATAGGCCGCAGGGCTCGCGGTCGCCTCGCCGATGCCGACGCCGATCCGGGCGAGACCGAGAACCAAGCCGGTGCGCGCGAAGCCGGAAAGCGCCGTCATGCTCGACCACAGGGCAAGGCCGGCAGTCATCAGCCGCACCCGGTGCCAGTTGTCGGCCAGTCGGCCCAGCGGAATGCCGAACAGCGCGTAGAATACGCCGAACGCGGTGCCGTAGAGAAAGCCGATGTCCTGGTCGCGCAGGCCGAGGTCGCGCTTGATGTCGTCGGCCAGGATCGCAACGATCTGGCGATCGACGAAGTTCAGGATATAGACGAGCAACAGCAGCGACAGCACATACCAGGCATAGGGGGATGCCTTCGCCCCATCGGGCGTGGAGGGCAAGCTGGCCATATCCTCTCCTTCGGCTTGGTTCGTGCCGTTGCCAGCGAGGCTAGCAGAGCGTACCCGTTTTACGAAAGGATGAATCGCACGATGGCCGACCCGGCATTCCTGTTCGTCTGCTTGGGGAATATCTGTCGTTCGCCGCTGGCCGAGGCGGCGTGTCGCGCGGCGGCGGAGGATGCAGGGGTTTCGGTGATCGCCGATTCGGCGGGCACCGGCGGCTGGCACGCCGGCGAGAAGCCCGACCGCCGCTCGATCGCGGTTGCGGCGCAGCACGGTATCGACATTTCGGGCCAGCGTGCGCGCCAGGTGGAACGCGCCGATTTCGATCGCTTCGATCACATCCTCGCGCTCGATCCCCAGAACCTCGCCGATCTGCGTCGGATCGCGCCCGCAAGCGGCCGTGCCCGGCTCCGGCTCCTGCTCGATGCGGTGCCCGGCTGGGAAGGGCGCGCGGTCGACGACCCCTATTATGGCGGCCCCGATGGATTCGACCGCACCTGGGACGAGGTGCGCGCCGCAGCCGATCGGCTGGTCGAGGAACTCGTACAAACCCGTTGAACGAACACAAGGAGAGGAACCATGGCCCTTACCGGACGCGAACTGCGCTCGACGCTCACCGAAGACGGCACGCTGCGCCTGTCGCTGGAGCACGTCGACTATGCCGATCCTGCTGCGGATGAGGTGATCGTCCGAATCGAGGCGGCGCCGATCAACCCCAGTGATCTGGGACTGCTGCTCGGGCCGGCGCAGGTCGACACGCTGCGCGAGGAGGGCAGCGCTGAGGCGCCGGTGCTCGCATTCGACGTGCCCAAGGGCCGGCTATCCAGCATGAAGGCGCGGCTCGGCCAGTCGATGCCGGTGGGTAATGAAGGCGCGGGGACGGTGGTCGCGGCGGGCGCCGACGCGGCGGCGCTGATCGGCAAACGTGTCGCGATGATCGGCGGGGCGATGTTCGCCGACTATCGCACGCTCAAGGCGCGCGATGTGGTGCCGCTGCCGGAGGGGACGAGCGCGGCCGAGGGCGCGGCGATCTTCGTCAATCCGATGACTGCGCTGGGCTTTGTCGAGACGATGAAGCGGGAAGGGCACAGCGCGATCGTCCATACCGCCGCCGCGTCGAACCTCGGCCAGATGCTGCAGAAGATCTGCCTCGCCGACGGCGTTCCTCTGGTCAACATCGTGCGGTCCGAGGAGCAGGCAGCGATCCTGAAGGGCATCGGCGCGACCCATGTCGTCAACAGCCGTGACGAGGATTTCCGCGCGAAGCTGACCGATGCGGTGGCCGAAACCGGCGCGACGATCGCCTTCGACGCGATCGGCGGCGGCACGCTCGGCAGCGACATCCTCCAGGCGATGGAGGCCGCGGCGGTACGCAAGATGGCCGAATACAGCCGATATGGATCCGATCAGTTCAAGCAGCTCTATATCTACGGCGCGCTCGATCTTGCGCCGACCACGCTCAATCGACTGTCCTTCGGCTTCCAGTGGAGCGTTTCCGGCTGGTTGCTGCTGCCATTCTTCCGCAAGGCCGGGATGGAGACGCTGGCAGCGATGCGCACCCGCGTGCTGGCCGAATTGTCCACCACTTTCGCGAGTCGCTACACCCGCACCATCGGCCTTGCCGAAGCGCTGCAGCCCGATGTGGTGCGTGCGTACGAGCGCAAGGCAACGGGTGAGAAGTTCCTGATCGATCCGGGGCTTGGCTGAGGAGATTGAAACGGCCCCGTACCAATACCGATGGTCCTTCGGACAGGTTGTTTCTAATATTTGTCAAATCGGACCAAACGTTCTCGCGTCGTCCTACAATGCGCCTTGGGTGAGCTAAGAGGGCGACAGACGCTGCCGCGTCATTGCGCCCCGCATTGAGGGACGACAATGCTGCATTGGTTCGAAGTGAAGGCTCCCATTCGGGAGAAGCTGAAGGTCGCGTTCGGGGCGATCCTGGGGATCATGGCGCTTCTGGCGGTGCTCAACCTAGTGCTGCCGCACTGGGTGATGCTGGGGCTGAATGTGCTGGTGATCGCGGTCGCCTTTGGCATGACGCGGATGTTCAGCCGTATGATCGCCGATCCCTATGTTGCGACCGTCGTGCGGATGGAGGGTCTTGCCGCCGGCGATCTGCAGGCGCCGATCGCGCACACCAATTATGAAGACTGTATCGGCCGCATCTCGCGCGCGATGCTCGTTTTCCGCGATGCGGCGGTGGCGCAGAAGGGGGCGGCGGAACAGCAGGCAGAGGTAGTCCGCGTGCTCGGTCACTCGCTGGAACGGCTCGCCAAGGGCGACCTGACCGCCGACGTGACGGCGGAGGTACCCGGCGCCAATGCCATCCTCAAGACCAACTTCAACGAGGCGCTGGCCGCGCTGCGCGAGCTTGTGCGCTCGGTCACACTGTCGGCCGAGACGATCAGCACCGGATCCCGCGAGATTGCCAGCGCGTCCGAGGACCTGTCCCGCCGCACCGAAAGCGCCGCGGCGAGCCTGCAGCAGACTGTCCACTCGATCAGCGAGATGGACCAGCGACTGCGCAGCACTGCCGGCAGCGCCAGCCAGACGGTGTCGCGCGCCGATGGCGCGATCGCGTCGGTCCAGGCCGGCCGTGACGTGGCGGACGAAGCGGTTTCCGCGATGGGCCGCGTGTCGGAAAGCGCCAAGGGCATCGACGCGGTGATCGAGGGGCTCGACAAGATCGCCTTCCAGACCCGCGTTCTCGCGATGAACGCCGCCGTCGAAGCGGGGCGTGCCGGCGAGGCGGGTCGCGGCTTCGCGGTCGTCGCCGATCTCGTCTCGGCGCTCGCGATGCGCGCGGAAGAGGAAGCCGGCCGTGCCCGCGACCAGCTGACCACCACCCAGGCCGATGTTACCGCCGCCGTGGGCATGGTGCAGCGGGTTGACGAAGCCTTCGCCGCGATCGCCACCGATGTGCGCGAAGTGCACGACCTGCTCGGCAACATGGCGACCGCCAACCAGGCGCAGGCCTCCTCGATCGGCGAGATCAGCACGGCGATTTCGGTGATGGACCAGGCGACGCAGCAGAATGCGGCGATGGTCGAGCAGACCTCGGCCGCCGCACGCAACCTGAGCGGCGAAGTCGAAGCGCTCCAGCGTCAGGCGCAAGCCTTCACGGTCGAGGGCGGCCACAATGCGCGGATGAGCCTGCCGCTGCGCCGGCCGGACCTATCGAAGCGCCCGGCATCGCGTGCCCGGCCCGCGCCTGCCCGTGCGATGGCAGAGGGAGACTGGGCGTCGTTCTGACGACGCCCCGCCGCCTCAGCCCTCCACCCCGGCATGGGCGTGGAGGCGCTGGCGGCTCGACAGCAGCGTCCCCACCGGCTCGGCGATCGGCGCAAACATGCCGAGCCCGAGCCGCTGGCCTGGCAAGTTGACGTACACCGCCTCGATGCCGCGGGCGCTATAGGCCTCGTGCCAGAAGCCGGCGCCCTGCGGATCCTTCAGGAAATCGCGCCACCAGATGCTGTGCGGGGCGCTCCGGGTGAAGGCCTCGAGGCTGGGCAGGTCGCGCCAATATTGGCGGAAGCCGACATGGTTCCAGCCAAACAGCATCCCGTCCTCGGCCAGCAGCCCGTCCGGCGGGTTCTTCTTGATGTCGGCGAGCCCACGGCCGATCCGCATCATCGCGGGAAGCGCGCGCAGCCGGCGCAGCTTGAAGCCCAGAATCACGACAATCAGTTCGGGATAGGCAGCGAGATCGACCGTTTCGCGGCGCGGTTTGGCTTGCATGGCGAGTCTCCTTGTTTACAATGTACACGGTAAAGCAGGTTTACGGTGTAAACAAGATGGAAGTTGCCGAGGGCGGATTGCGCCCACGATTGATCGAGGCTGCAGTCGGGTTGCTGGACCGCGACGGGGAAGCGGGGGTGACGCTGCGCGGGCTTGCCAAGGCGACCGGTGTCTCGGCGATGGCGCCGTATCGGCATTTTCCCGACAAGGCGGCGCTGCTGGCGGCCGTCGCGGAAACAGGATTTGCGGAGCTTGCCGCCGTGCTGTCGGCAGCCGATCAAAGCGCGACTGGCAAGGCAGCACTCGTCGCGCAGGGGCTTGCCTATTTCCGGTTTGCGCAGGCCCGCCCGGCGCTGTTCCGCCTGATGTTCGGAGGCATGCCGATCTGCGATGCGCCGCCCAAGGCGTATGGCGAAGCCTTCGCCATCCTGTCGCGCCGCGTCGCCAGCCTCGCCGGCGGTGCGGCGGGCACAGCGACGCTGGCGGCCTGGGGCGTGGTGCACGGCCTTGCCACGCTCGCGCTCGACGGCAAGCTGCCGGCCGAGGACGGCGTCGTCACCGCCGCGGTTGGCCTGGTGGCGGACGGGATCGCCGGGGCTCAGCCGCGCAACGGGTAGCGCTCGATCGCCTCGTAGCTGGCGCCGTCGCGGCCGAGATGGCTTTCGAACAGCAGGAAGGTGTCGACCGGGAAGGGCGCGCTGGCGAGCCCTGCATGGCTTTCGAGAAAGCGTGCGGTCGCGCCCGCCGCCACGTTCATCCGGGCGAGGGTGATGTGGGGCAGATAGGCGCGGCGTTCCGGGGGCAGCCCGATCCGCACCAGCGCCTGGTCGATCTTCTGGTGGAGCTGCGACACCGTTTCATGCGGCCGCACGCCGGCCCAGAGGGCGTTAGGGCGCCCGCGCGAATCGAACTCGCCCACGCCGGCGATTGCCAGCTCGAACGGCGCGAAGCGGACGTTGCCGAGCGCGACCGCTACGTCCTCTGCGACCGGCCGCTCGACCTCGCCGATATAGCGCAGCGTGCAGTGGAGCTGCGCGTCGCTCTGCCAGCGTGCGCCCGCCACTCCGCCCGCGAGCGCCTGCAATTGTGCACGAATCGCTGCCGGCGGGCGGAAACCTACGAACAGACGGTGCATTATGTCCCTCCGGCCAGACGCGGCTAATTGGTTCAACGGGCGGACAAAGTCGATCCGGGCTGTGTATCGAAACGTTGCTCCAGCCGGTTTCGCTTGAAAAGACTTCGCGCGGGGCCGATATTCCAAGCATCCGGCATTGCGCCGGTCAAAGGAGTTTTTCGAATGGCTAACTGGTCCGATCCCCGCACGAGCGAGTCGCCCTTCGCGACCGCGAGTGCGCGCGCCGCGGCGCATGACGCGGGGCTCCGGTCGTACATGCTGTCGGTCTACAACTACATGCTGTCCGGCGTGCTGCTGACCGGCATCGTCGCACTTGCCTTCGGCAAGATCGCGTCGCTGCAGGCGCTGCTGTTCCAGGTGGTGGAAACCAGCCGCGGCCTGTCGCTGCAGCCGACGCTGCTCGGCTGGGTGGCGATGCTGTCGCCGCTGGCGATCGTGTTCGCGATGAGTTTCGGCCAGAGCCGCATGTCCGAAGGCACGCTGAAGGCGCTGTTCTTCGCCTATGCCGGCCTGCTGGGTGCGTCGCTCTCGACGATCTTCACCACCTATACCGACATGTCGATCGCGCAGGTGTTCTTCGGCACTGCCGCCGGCTTCGGTGCGCTGAGCCTCTACGGCTACATCACCAAGAAGGATCTGTCGGGCTTCGGCACCTTCCTGCTGATCGGCCTTGTCGGCGTGCTCGTCGCCTCGATCGTCAACATGTTCCTGCAGTCGGGCGTGATGAGCCTGGTGATCAGCGCCGTCGGCGTGCTGATCTTCGCCGGCCTCACCGCCTATGACACGCAGAAGATCAAGAGCATCTACGCCTATGTCGCTGGCACCCGCGAGCAGGGCAAGGTCGCGATCATGGGGGCGCTGAACCTCTATCTCGACTTCATCAACATGTTCCTGTTCCTGCTTCGCCTGTTCGGCTCCTCGCGCAACTGATCCTTGCGCGACGAAGGATATGCACAATGGCCCGGCGGAGCGATCCGCCGGGCCTTTTGTTTTCGGGGCATGCGCCGAAAACGGAACGCGGACGCCCGCCGAGCCGTTTTCCTTGGGTAACGCTCAGGAGAGTGCATCATGACCAACAACCCCCTCGACCCTGCGATGGACCGGATGTCGGTCGCCCCTGATCCCAAGGCTGCGGACGACGAGGCCAAGAGTCCCGTCCATTCCGCCGATGCCGGCACAGACGGTTCGATCGAAGAACGGCTTGCCCGCGATCCGGCTAGCAAGGATGCCCGGCTCGACCGCGCGCTGGACGAGTCGATGGACGCATCCGACCCCCCCGCCTCGACTCAGCCGATCCACAACCACCAGATTCCGGACAGCTCCGGCTATGACCCCAAGGCGGAATCGGAGCGAGCGGGCGACAAGCCCGACCGGACGCTGGTGGACAAGGCGCTCCACAAGCTCGGCCTAGACTGAGGCAGAAACGGATGGCTGCGTCTCCCGCGTCGGGCTGGCGCGCCAATCTCGTTCTCTATGCGGCGCTTGCCGCCAATATCGGGATCGCCGTCGCGAAGTTTGTCGCGGCGGCGATCACCGCATCGTCCTCGATGCTCACCGAAGGCGTCCACAGCCTGGTCGACAGCTTCAACCAGATCCTGCTGCTCTATGGCCAACGTCGCGCCAAGCGGCCGCCCGATGCCCAACATCCCTTCGGCTATGGCCGCGAACTCTATTTCTGGGCCTTTGTTGTCGCGATCCTCATCTTCGGCTTGGGGGCGGGCGTCTCGGTCTATGAAGGCTATCTCCACATCATCGATCCGGAGCCGCTGCGCGATCCGCTGGTGAATTATCTCGTGCTGGGTGTCGCGACGGTGATGGAGGGCACCAGCTGGGTGATTGCGGTCCGCGAGTTCGCCCAGAGCAAGGGCGATTGCGGCTGGTGGAAGGCGATTCGGGAATCGAAGGACCCCGCCGGGTTCATCGTGCTGTTCGAGGACTCGGCGGCGATTGCCGGGCTGCTCGTAGCAGCGCTCGGCGTGTGGGCGAGCCATGCGTGGGGCGACCCGCGGATCGATGGCGCGGCCTCGATCGTAATCGGCATGATCCTCGGCGGCGTCGCGATGCTGCTGGCCCGCGAAGCCAAGGGTCTGCTGATTGGCGAGCGCGCCAATCCCGATCTGATCGCCCAAGTGCGCGCGATGCTGGAGGCCGAGGCTCGGATTACCGGCGTCAACCACGTCCGCACCATCCACACCGCACCGGACCGCGTGTTCGTGGCGATCAGCGCGGATTTTGACGACAGCCTGGCGATGGGCGAGGCCGAGACGCTGATCGAGCGGATCGAGGCGAAGCTGAAGGCCGCGCTGCCGCAGCTCAGTTCGATCTACATCCGCCCGGAAAAGCGCGAGGACGCTGAAGTGGTGGTGCCGGGCTAATCGGCCAGCGCGCCGAGCAATTCATGCGCGCGCAGCGGCTTTTCCAGCAACGCGGCATAGCCGGTCGCTTCCGCCTCCACCGCGAGCGCCGGGCTGGGATAGCTGGTCATCAGAATTGCGCGTCCGCGCCAACCCCGCGCAAGGAGTGCACGGAGCAGCGCGATGCCGTCGCCATCGGGCAAGCAATAATCGGCCACCAGATAGTCGGCGGTGAGCGCAGCGGGATCGGCAAGCGAGGCCGTCGCGACGCTGTGCGCCCGCACCCGATAGCCCTGGCCGTGCAGCAGCAACTGGGTCGACCGACGCACGCCATCATCATCTTCGACGAGCAGGACGCTGGGGCGTGCGGGGGAAGAAGGCGCAGTCATCGATCAGGTCTGATCCGATTGCGTGCCATAGGCGCGCGCAGCGGTCTCTACGTAAATCCCCCGGGGTGCTCGGCCGATCGCAACGGCTGTCCTGCTGGCCCAAGGGGCGGTTGCAGGCGGGGTTGCGATGCTGCACCTTCACGCACGATGTTCTTCGACGAGAATCGCGTCTGGCCGAGGCCGGAGCCGCAGCGCCCCATGCCGGCGCCACCGGGCAAGCGCGAGCGATTCCTGACGCGGATGTTCCTGGTCTACGCGATGATCCTGCTGCTCCTGCCGGTCAGCGCCGACGGGATCGTGGATCTGATCCACTACCTCGTCCGATTGTTCTGAGCGCTCAGCCCAGCTCGTCGTCCTTGTACTTGATCTGCAGGAAGTTGCCGCGCGTTGCCAGTGCGTCGAGGTCGCCCTGCGCGAGCTGCGCGGTCATCTCGGCGATCTCCTCGTCGATCACCTGCAGTCCTTTCGCCAGCTGCTGGTCGGGCGTCATGCCGTTGCGGGGCACGGTGCGCAGCGGCTCGGGGACGCGGCCATAGCCGTTCACCAGCTCGGGCAGCTGTTCGCCGATCAACTTGCGGACTTCATTCGCCGCTGGTGAGGCCTCGTCGAGCCGGGCGAGCTGGGGCGCCAGCGTCTCCAGCTTCACCCCGATCGAATCGACCAGCGTACGCGCCGGCGCCGGCAGGGCCAGCCGCTGCGTCTCCAGCCAGCGCTCGGTGGTGGCGGGCAGCGCCTTGAGCGGCACCTGGACCAGTTGTTCGACGCGCGGGGCGCTGCTCACCGGCAGGCTGGCGAAGACGAACGTAGCGAGGGTCAGCAGCGCCATCACCGCCAGCGCACCGAACATGCCGAGCGGCATGAACATGCCGATCACGATCGCGGCAAGGATGATCACCGCGTCCGCCGCCGCGATCCGGCCGAGCCGGGCGAGAATCTCCGCCTCGCGCCGCTTGCGCGTGCGAGTGGCGAGCGCGCCTTCGGTGCGGGCACGCGAGCGCTCGATCAGTTCCTCGCCGCGGGCGAGCAGGCGGTCCACGTCACTCGGCATCGCGGCTTACATCGCCTCCAGCTTGAAGCCGTCGCTCGGGCCGCCCAGGCGGTTCTGCTCGGCGCCCTCGGCGCGGGCAATATAGCCCTTCGACTTCTCGACCTCGTTCGACAGCGTGTTAACCGTCACCTTCATGCTGTCGAGCGCCTTCAGCTTGAAGGTGTCGATGGCATCCATCGTGTCATAGATGTTCTGGAACGCGCGCTGCAGCGTCTCGACCGGGATGGTGGCGCTCGCCGCCTGTTCGTGGATCGCCGCGGTCTGGCTCTTGAGCAGCTGGCCGGTCGAGTCGATCAGGTTGGCCGTCGTGGTGTTGAGCGCGGTGATCTGGTCGAGCACCAGCTTCTGGTTGTTGAGCGCCTGCGCGACGGTCACCGCGGTGCGCAGCGCCGAGACGGTGGTGGTCGAGGCGCGGTCGACGCCCTTGATCAGTTCGACATTGTTCTTCTTGACCAGGTCGAGCGCGAGATAGCCCTGCACCGTCACCGCCATCTGGGTGAGCAGGTCCTGGGTGCGCTGGCGCACGTAGAACAGCGCGGTCTCGCGGATCGCCTTGGCTTTGGCCGGATCGGTGTGATCCAGCTCGTTGGCCTTGTCCTCGAGCTTCTCGTCCATCGCCTTGGAGAGATAGATCATCTGCTCCAGCCTGCCCATCGCGTTCCACAGGTTCGCGCGCTCGGTGGCGATCGCGGCATTGTCCTGCAGCAGCTCGTCCTTGCCGTTCGACAGGCTCTTGAGCACGGCGTTGATATGGCTCTGCGACGACTGGTATTTGCGGAAATAGTTGGTCAGCGCGCCCCCGCCGAACAGCTTCGAGAGGAAGCCGTCATTGCCGCCGATCAGCTTGCCGTTGCGCGAGGGGTCGAGCTCTTCCACCGTCTTGCGCAGCGCGAGCAGGTCGGCGCCGACGCCGCTGTCGCTGCCCATCGCGCGCACCGGGCGATCGAGGAAGCGATTCGACTGGCCGGCAGCGTCACGGATTTCCTTCTGGCCCATCGCGGCGATCGCATCGACGCGCTTGCCGAATTCGGGCGAATTCACGTCCTGCGCGATAAGATCGTCGATGAAGCCGGTGACGCGCTTGTCGAGTTCGGACTTCTTGGTGTCCTCCACCGGTACCAGCCCGGCGGCCTTTTCCGGCGCCACGGCAGGGACGGGATCCGGGGGCGTGAGCACCAGACCCTGTTCGGCGGTTTCAGTCACAGTCGCCATCGTCGCTCTCTCTCCAACTCCGTGGGATAACCATGCAGGCGAAGCACGTATCCCGCAAGTGTGTCATGTAGCTATGGCACCGTGGAGTTCAACGTGACGAAGCGCCGCTGGCGGCATTCGGAGGCGTGCGGACCGGATGGAGATTGGGCGGATCCCGGTCTGCCGCATACTTTCGCATGCTTTGCACGCGAACGTCGGGGGAGGCCGAGCGCTGGTGCGACCGTGTCCCCCGAGGATCGGGCAGCTCAGACCGCGTAGCGAACGCGGAACGCGCGCTGACGGCGCAATGCCGTCCCCGCCAAGCCGAAACCGCCGATCATCATCGCCCAGCTTGCGGGCTCGGGAACGCCGCTCGGGCCGCTGCCGAACGTGATGTCGTCAATCCCGAAGGATCCTGCGGTGCTCTGAAACACGACCGAACGCGCCCGACCCGAAAAGGCCAGCGTCGCCCAGTCCCAGTTGACCGATCCGGAATCGTTCGAAGAATTCATGTTGAGCGACCGCTGCGCCAGCAGGGTGCCGGTGCCGTCCAGTCCGTCGTAGAGAAACAAGTTGGTGTCGTCGAATGCGCCGTAGCGGAACGTGATCTGTTTGGTGAAGCCGTTGCGCGCCGAGATCCAGCTAGAGCTGGTCAGGGTGTAGGCGAAGATCGACCCGTTTGAGCCCAAGTTGGAGGCGACGTCCCAGGCCTTTTCCTGGAAGGTGACGCCGTAGTTGGGCCCGACCCGGCCCGCCGTGTAGCCTCCGTCATAGAAACCATCGAGCCTAGGCCAATCGTGATGGGAGAGATTGACCGTTTCGAAATTGATCGTCTGCGCGCTGGCTGCAGTTGCCATGCAGGCACAGACCACGAGTGCTGCGCTCGTAGAAAGATACTTTAACATCATACTCCCCTGGCAAATTTCGCATAACCGATCAGATGGCGGACCTGCATTTGTTATGGTTCATCTGCGATCCGGGGTATCGCACCGACATTGCCATGCCGCGTTGGCGCTACGTCTCAACTTCGTAGGAATTTGTATCAAGGCGTTTGCCTGCAAGCGGCAATACGTCGGGGTTTCCGTCGCACATAGGTGCAGAAATCTGCAGTCGCCGATGTTCAACACCGGGATTCTAGGGTGGCAGCACCGCTCTTCCCGCGACGCACAAATTCGGCTATGGGCGCGCCGGTACCCGCGCTCCCGCGCCAATCAGGAAATCGCATGAACCTCCGCAACGTGGCGATTATCGCCCACGTCGACCACGGCAAGACCACCCTCGTCGACCAGCTTTTCCGTCAGTCCGGCACGTTTCGCGATAACCAGCGCGTCGAAGAGCGGGCGATGGATTCGAACGACCTCGAGAAGGAGCGCGGGATCACGATTCTCGCCAAGCCGACCTCGGTCGACTGGACTCCGCCGGGCGCCGACGAAGCGATCCGCATCAACATCGTCGACACCCCCGGCCACGCCGATTTCGGCGGCGAGGTGGAGCGCATCCTGAGCATGGTCGACGGCGTCGTCCTGCTGGTCGATTCGTCCGAAGGCGCGATGCCGCAGACCAAGTTCGTCACCGGCAAGGCGCTGGCGCTGGGCCTGAAGCCGATCGTCGTCGTCAACAAGGTCGACCGCAGCGACGCGCGCATCCAGGAAGTGCTGGACGAAGTGTTCGACCTGTTCGTGTCGCTCGACGCCAATGACGAGCAGCTCGACTTCCCGGTGCTCTATGCCTCGGGCCGCAACGGCTATGCCTCGACCGACATGGACGCGCGCGAAGGCACGCTGATCCCGATGTTCGAGACCATCGTCAGCCACGTGCCGGCGCCGAAGGTCGAAGTCGAGGACGTGCCCTTCACCTTCCTGGTGACGCTGCTCGACCGCGACAACTTCCTGGGCCGTATCCTCACCGGCCGCGTCAATTCGGGCACGGTGAAGCTCAACCAGCCGATCCACGCGCTCGACAATGACGGCAACGTCATCGAGACCGGCCGCGCGTCGAAGATCCTGTCGTTCCGCGGGCTGGAGCGCGTGCCGGTCGACGAAGCCAAGGCAGGCGACATCATCAGCCTCGCCGGCCTCGCCGTCGCCACCGTGTCGAACACGATCTGCGATCCCTCGGTCACCGAGCCGCTGCACGCCCAGCCGATCGATCCGCCCACGCTGTCGATGCGCTTCGCCGTCAACGACTCGCCGATGGCGGGCCGCGAGGGCACCAAGGTGACCAGCCGCATGATCCGCGACCGCCTGTTCCGCGAAGCCGAGTCGAACGTCGCCGTGAAGGTGACCGAGGCCGCCGACCGCGACAGCTATGAAGTCGCCGGCCGCGGCGAGCTTCAGCTGGGCGTGCTGATCGAGACGATGCGCCGCGAAGGCTTCGAGCTGGGCATCAGCCGCCCGCGCGTGCTGTTCGGCGAGGACGAGGACGGCAAGAAGACCGAGCCGTACGAAACCGTCATCATCGACGTGGACGAGGAATATTCGGGCACGGTCGTCGAGAAGATGAACCTGCGCAAGGCCGAGATGACCGACATGCGTCCGTCGGGCGGCGGCAAGACCCGCATCACCTTCTCCGCCCCGTCGCGCGGCATGATCGGCTATCACGGCGAGTTCCTGTCGGACACCCGCGGCACCGGCATCATGAACCGGCTGTTCGAGAAGTATGGGCCCCACAAGGGCAAGATCGAAGGCCGCAAGAACGGCGTGCTGATCTCCAACGGCGCCGGCGAAGCCCAGGGCTATGCGCTGGGTCCGCTCGAAGAGCGCGGCGTGCTGTTTGTCGGCCATGGTGAGGCCCTGTACGAGGGCATGATCATCGGCGAGAACGCCAAGACGGAAGACCTCGAGGTCAACCCGATGAAGGCGAAGCAGCTGACCAACTTCCGCGCGTCGGGCGGCAAGGACGACGCGATCCGCCTGACCCCGCCGAAGAAGATGACGCTGGAACAGGCCATTGCGTACATCGACGACGACGAGATGGTGGAAGTGACGCCGAAGACGATCCGTCTGCGCAAGCGCTACCTCGACCCGAACGAGCGCAAGCGCGCCAGCCGGGCGAAGGCCGCGGACTGATCCTTCGGGACGTTCCAGAAAAGAGCCCCTGCCGGCAACGGCGGGGGCTTTTTCGGTGGGGGCTCAGGCCGCCACGCGATTCCACGGCATGCGCTGGAGCAGCAGCCCCAGCCCGCACCAGCCGCTGGCCCCGGCGAACGCCAGCATGAAGCCGAAAAAGCCCGCCGCGTAGAAGCCCGGCGCGAACCCGGCCAGCCCCGCCAGCGTGCCCGCCAGCACCAGCAGCCCGACGATCATCTGCACCTGGCGGAAGATCGAGACGCGCGGCGCGGCGCCGCCCGCCAGCGGCAGCCCGGCTGCGGCCCAGGCCTCGATCCCGCCCTCCAGATTGCGCACCCGATCGCCCAGCATGCGGCCCGCCAGCGCACAGGCCTGTCCGCCGCGCGCGCCCTTCTGGCACTGGAAGATCAGCAGCCGATCCGCCGGCAGATCGGCATCGGCGAGCAGCGCCGGCAGCGCCCCCAGCGGCATCGAGACGGCGATGGGGATGTGGCTGGCCCGGAACTCGTCGGGCTCGCGCACGTCGATCAGCACGGCCGCGCCGCTGGCGAGCAGGCGCCGGGCCTCGGGGGCCGAAATCGTCGCGGTCATGCATCGTCCTTTCCGCAGAAATGGGTGTGGAGCACCGCCATCAGGTCGCGCGCGGCGGGGTGGGTGATCGCATGGAACAGCGTGCGGTGTTCGCGCCGGGCGGTGACGATGCCTTCCTGCCGGAGCTTGGCCAGATGCTGCGACATCGAGGTCGGCGCGATGCCGGTCGCCGCGATCAGCGCGCCGACACTCTGCTCGCCCTCGACCAGCGCGCACAGGATCATCAGCCGGTGCGGATTGGCGAGGCCGGAGAGCAAGGCGGCGGCGCCGGCGGCCTTGGGCGCCATCGCCTCCATCAGGGGATTCGCGAGAGGGGTTTCGAGGGGGCTTGCGTTCATTCCATGGATATATCAATTCATGAATACACAAATCAAGAGGAATTCCCATGGCCAAGGATTATCGCGCGCTCACCCAGGATATTGCCGCCTACACCGCACAGCTGCGCAAGCTGGCGCCGGAGACGATGGCGGGATTCCACGCGCTGGCGAAGGCGGCGGGGGCGGACGGCGCGATCGACGCCAGGACCAAGGAGCTGATCGCGCTGGCGATCGGCGTCACCCAGCGCTGCGACGGTTGCATCGGCTTTCACGCCAAAGCGCTGGTCGGCATGGGCGCATCCCGGGCCGAGGTCGCCGAAGTGATGGCGATGTGCGTCTATATGGGCGGGGGCCCGGCGCTGATGTACGCCGCCGACGCGCTGCGGGCCTATGACCAGTTCGCCGAAGCGGTGGTGTGAGGATGGGAATACGAACCAAATAGGAACATTATTGCTGTCCTACACCAGCTGAATCGGATAGGCGTCGTCCGGTTGCCCACACTCCGGGAGGCAGGACGATGCAAAACCGCGTACCCGTGCCGCGCGAGACGCGCGACTTGCCGGACTTCGAGCCGGTGCCGCGCAAGACCAATCGCCACGACGGCTGGACGCCCGAGCGGCAAAAGGCGTTCATCGCGGCGCTGGCCGACACGGGCTCCGTGCGCCGCGCCGCGCGGATGGTGAACATGTCGCAGGCCAATGCCTATACGTTGCGCCGGGCCGCCGGGGCGGAGAGCTTTCGCCGCGCCTGGGATGCGGCGCTCGATTTCGGCCTGGCGCGGCTGAAGGACGAGGCGTTCACCCGCGCGCTGGAAGGCGAACTGATCCCGGTGTTCGATCGCGGCAAGCTGATGGGCTATCGCCGCAAGCGCAACGACGCGCTGCTGATGTTCTGCCTGCGCCACTATGGCCAGGACGCGAACGGCAAGCGCACGACGATCAACTATTTCTCCGCCCGCGCGGCCGCCGGGGCGGGTGCGGGGGAAGCGGGCGCGGCGGCGAGCACCACGACGGTGCGGACCGTGATCACCGGCGATGGCGGCGGCGGCGAGAGCGCGGCGGTGCGTGACGACCGTGCGGCGGCGGCGCTGGAATCCTTCGCCGGGGTGACGCTGGACGCCGAGGCGCAGGCGGCGATTACCGCAGCGCTGGAGGCCTGCGCGGCACGGCAGGCGGCGGCAGACGCGCAGATCGACCGCGGCGGGGAGGCGGCGATCGACGCGCTGGAGGATGATCCGGAGGAGCATTTCATCCGGGTGGGGGAGGAGGCGCTGCCCTATCGCGGGGTGATCGAACCGCCGATGGAGGTGGAGGACGCGGCGCCGTGGAAGGAATAGCCGTGTCGCCCCGCGCCTGGCCGGGACTGCGACCGGCGCGGTGGTGGATCGCTACCCGTTCGACGGCGGCACCCGCCCTATGCAGACGAGCTACCCGTCGCTAGATCGTGCGGCTGCCTCCACCGTTGCCGGGGGCATGTCGGGAAGTCGCATGGCCATCCTCCTTCTCGCAATCCTGTGCGTCGCCGCCGCCGTGTCCGGGTACCGCGCCCCGCGCTGGTGGACGGCAAGACCCGTCCTGGCCGTGGGCCTCGCCGCGATCCTTCCGCTCCTGGCATGGTGGCTGATCTATCGGGGCACCGTGCGTGCCGGCGACTGGGAGGGCATGGGGGCGATCGCCTTCACACTCCTGGGCGCGGTGTGGGGCGTGGTTGCCCTGGCATCGGGGCT
>JAIYAA010000183.1 GCA_027489295.1 Sphingomonadales bacterium
GAGGCGACGCCGGACATCGTGCTGCTCGACTGGATGGTCGAGGGGCTCTCCGGCATCGAGGTATGCCGCCGCCTGCGCCGCATGCCGGAGACGGCGAACGTGCCGATCATCATGCTGACCGCGCGCGGCGAAGAGGAAGACCGGGTGCGCGGGCTGGAGACCGGCGCCGATGATTACGTCACCAAGCCCTTCTCGCCGCGCGAGCTGGTCGCGCGCGTCGGTGCGGTGCTGCGGCGCGTACGCCCGGCGCTGGCCGGCGAAGCGCTCACCTATTCGGACATCGAGATGGACACGGTGGGCCACAAGGTCCGCCGCGGCGGCGAGGTGATCCAGCTGGGGCCGACGGAATTCCGCCTGCTCAAGCATTTCCTCGAGCATCCGGGCTGGGTGTTCTCGCGCGAGCGGCTGCTCGATGCGGTGTGGGGGCATGACAGCGACATCGAATCGCGCACCGTCGACGTCCACATCCGCCGCCTGCGCAAGGCGATCAACAAGGGCAACCGGCCGGACATCATCCGCACGGTGCGCTCGGCCGGCTACGCGCTCGACGCAGGCAACTGAGCCTGGTTCCGGACGCGACGGGGCAACCCCGCCGCGTCCGATTGCCTTCTTCACGGAAACGTCGTTGCAACAATCCGCCACCGCGGACGTTCGCACTTCATCTTTCTTGTAGAAGGAGTGCACCAGATGAAATGGATGCTTCTTGCCTCGGCGCTCGCCCTTGGCGGCACCGCGATCGCGCAGGACATGCCCGCGCAGACGACGCCGAACCAGACTCAGGCGCAGCCGCCGATGCCCGCCCAGACCACGCCGCAAACCGATCCGGCCGCACCGCCCCCACCTGCGCCGATGCCCGGCACCACCGGCGCTGGCGAAGCCTCGCCGCCGCCGCCCCCGCCGGCCCCACCGGGCGCAGGCATTGCGCCGCCACCGCCGCCGCCTCCTGGCACCGCAATGGCGCCGGCAGCTCCGCCGCCGCCTCCGCCTCCGCCGCCAGCTAGCGCCGCGATGGCACCGCCGGCCGCCGATGCCGCCGCGCCGCCGCCTTCGGATCCCGCCAGCTACCCGCGATGCTCGCGCACGGTGAAGGATCATTGTCGCCAGCGCGGCGGCCGCTAAGCCCCGCCGCTAGATCCCTGCCCTCCCCCGCCGGCCGGGGGAGGGACAGGATTGGCAGCCCTGCTGCCCTCCCGTAAGGCTTTGTCCAAAGCAAACTTGGAGAGCCCCGCCCATGACCATCCGTTTCGACGACCGCGTCGCCATCGTCACCGGTGCCGGCGGCGGCATTGGACGTGCCTATGCGCTGGAACTCGCGAGGCGCGGCGCGAAGCTGGTGGTCAACGATCTCGGCAGCAGCCGCGACGGATCGGGCCATTCCGATGCCGCCCGCGCCGTGGTCGCCGAAATCGAGGCACTGGGCGGCGAGGCGATCGCGGACGGTGGCAACGTCACCAATTCCGCGGCGATGGTTGCCATGGCCGATGCCGCCAGGGCCCGCTGGGGCCGGATCGACATCCTGATCAACAACGCCGGCGTGCTGCGCGACAAGAGCTTCGCCAAGATGACGCCAGAGGATTTCGCCTTCGTCGTCGACGTCCACCTGCTCGGCTCCGCCAACGCGACCAAGGCGGTGTGGGAAACGATGCGCGCGCAGGGCTATGGCCGCATCCTGATGACCGCCTCGTCCTCCGGCCTGTTCGGCAATTTCGGCCAGGCCAATTACGGCGCCGCCAAGCTGGGCCTCGCCGGCCTCACCCGGACGCTGCACCTCGAAGGGGCAAAACACGGCATCCGCGTCAACACCATCGCGCCGGTCGCCGGCACGCGTATGACCGAGGACCTTTTCCCCGAAGCCGCCTTCGCCGCCTTCGCGCCCGAGCAGGTGGCGCCGGCGGCGCTGTTCCTGGTCTCGGAGGAGGCGCCGAGCAACATGATCGTCGGCGCCGGCGCGGGGGTGGTGCAGGCCTCCTACATCACCCTCACCCAGGGCGCCGTGCTGGCCGAGCCCACGCCGGAAGCCGTCGCCGCGCAATGGGCCCAGATTACCGATCGCACCGGCGAAATCGTCCCCGGTTCGGGCGCCGAGCAGACCATGGCGATCCTGAGCAAATTGCAGCACTGAACCTCCGTGCTGCACCGTATTGCATCAGCAATACACATGTGACATCCTTTTGGCTTCGAAGGAGGATGGCCGATGTACAGCGAGAGCGAACTGGCAAGCGCCGTGGAGGCCGGGGCGATCACCCCCGAGGCCGCGACGGCATTCCGCAACCATGTTGCCGCCAGCCGGGCGACCCCGGCGGTGGACGAAGAGCATTTCCGGCTGCTGAGCGGCTTCAACGACATCTTCGTCACGATCGCGGCGGCATTGATCCTGCTCGCGATCGGCAAGCTGGGCGGCAGCCTAGTGGAGATGCTCACCGGCGGCGGCACCGAACCGCGCGTCATCGGCGCGAACCTCATCGGCGGGGGGGCTGCGGTGGCGGCGACCAGCTGGATGCTGGCGGAGTATTTCACGGCGCGCAAACGCCTTGCCCTGCCCTCGATCCTGCTGCTGCTCGGCTTTGTCGGCGGCGCCGGGGCGACGATCGCCGGGCTGTTCGTCATCAACGCGCAATGGCTTACCGATGCATTGCACATCACCACCGACGTTCAGCAGCAACGGCTTGCCGGCGCGATCGCAGCGGTCGCCGGCAGCCTCACCGCGGCCGCGGCCTGGCTGCACTGGCGCCGTTTCATGGTGCCGATCACCGTCGCTGCCGGCGCGCTCGCCGTGGTCGGCGTCTCGGTCGGGCTGATCACCTCGCTGATCCCCGCCGCGAAGGACTGGGTGAACGCGATCCTGCTGGTCGGCGGCATCGCCACCTTCATCGCCGCGATGCGCTGGGACATGACCGATCTGGAGCGCCGCACCCGCCGCTCCGATGTCGCCTTCTGGCTGCATCTTGCCGCCGCCCCGCTGATCGCGCACCCGGTGTTCCACATGCTCGGCGTGTTCGACGGCGAGATCGGCGCGCCGATGGCCGCGCTGGTCTTCGCGCTCTACCTGTTCTTCGCCTTCGTGGCGCTGGCGGTGGACCGGCGGGCGCTGCTCGTCTCCAGCCTCGCCTATGTGCTGTGGGCACTCTACTCGCTGTTCCACCAGAGCGGCGCGGTGGAATTGAGTGCGGCCTTCACCGGCCTGGTGATCGGATCGGCACTGCTGTCGCTCTCCGCCTTCTGGCACAGCATGCGCCGCGCCGCGGTGGGGGTGCTCGGCGATCTGGCCCGGCGTCTGCCGCCGACCCAGCAGGGCGCGCTGGCCTGATCGAACCGCCTATCCTCCCCCGCACCGGGGGAGGATAACGCTTCTTATTCTTCCACGAGCTTCATCAGCCGGCGCTCGACCGGCGCCAGCACCGGGCCCAGTTCCTGCCCACGCTTGAGCACCGCACCGCTTTCGTTGATCAGCGCCCACATGCCCTGCCGGTTGCGCAGCGAGGGCCGCTTCTCGATCCGGAATTCGGGCCGTTCCGCGGCACGGCGGAAGGCGGCGAAGACGGCGACGTCCTTCTCGAACTGCATCGCATAATCGCGCCAATGCCCGGCGGCGACCATGCGACCGTACAGATCCAGGATCCGATTGAGCTCGAGACGATCGAACCCGACCTGCCCCGCACGGCTGATCGGAAGCGGCGTGACCGTTCCCATCAGGCCCGGTCGCGCCGCTCTGCATCGGCATCGCGCTCGGCGATCATCGTGTCGAGCCGCTTGCGGAGCGTCTCGATCTCGCAGCGCATCAGCTCGAGTTTCTGGGTCGAGGGATCGAACACGTCGCTGCACGGGGTGCCATAGGGCACGAAGTCCTTCTGCCACGCCACCGCCTCGACCAGCGTCGGCTTGGCCGGAATGCCGACCATCACCGCGCCCGGCGCGACATCCTTGGTGACGACCGCATTCGCGCCGATCCGTGCCCGCTCGCCCACCGTGATCGGCCCCAGCACCTGCGCGCCCGAACCGATGATCACGCCGTCCAGCAGCGTCGGGTGGCGCTTGCCGCCCACGCCATTGTCCGGGCTGGTGCCGCCCAGCGTCACGCACTGGTAGATGGTGACGTTGTCGCCGATCAGCGCGGTCTCGCCGATCACGACGAAGCCATGGTCGATGAAGAAGTTGCGGCCGATCGTGGCACCCGGATGGATGTCGATCGCGGTCATCCAGCGCGACCAGTGATTGACCAGCCGCGCGAGGAAGAAAAGCCGGCGCCGGAACAGCGCGTGCGCGATGCGGTGATAGCCGAGCGCCCAGACGCCGGGATAGAGCAGAATCTCCAGCCGGCTCCGTGGCGCAGGGTCGCGCGCATGGATCGAATCGAGATAGCCCTTCAGACGCTGGTACATGGCCGGACCCCTTTATCCGCCGAGAAATAGGAGGGCATGCGCGGGATTTCCAGCGCCCCGCGGCAATAGGCAAGAAGCGGGAAACACTATCGGGCTTGTAGGCATTCCCGAAAGCCGCCATCTCACGCCCCCGGCCAATCGCAACAGGGGCATGGATGTTCGCAGGAATCACGCTGGCCGAGATGCTGCCCTATGTTGCCGTCGGCTTCGCCGCCCAGCTGGTGGACGGCGCGCTGGGCATGGCCTTCGGCGTCATTTCGAGCACCCTGCTGGTGAGCGTGCTGGGCATTCCCCCCGCAACGGCCTCCGCGGGCGTGCATCTGGTAGAGACGATGACGACGGGGGTGTCCGGCCTCAGCCACGTCCTCCATCGCAACGTCAACTGGCGGCTGTTCGCGCGGTTGCTGATTCCCGGCATGATCGGCGGCGTGCTCGGCGCCTATGTGCTGACGTCGCTCGACGCCGCGGTGACGCGGCCGTTCGTGATGGCCTATCTGTCGGCGATCGGCCTGTATCTGCTGTTCCGCGCGATCCGCTTCCCGCCGCGCCAGCGCGAGCCGAAGATCGTCGAGCCGCTGGGGCTGGCGGGCGGCTTTCTGGACGCAGCAGGCGGCGGCGGCTGGGGGCCGGTGGTGACGAGCAACCTGCTCGTCCAGGGCGCGCAGCCGCGCACGACGATCGGCACCGTCAACACCACCGAGTTCTTCCTGACGCTGACGATCTCGGCAACGTTCCTGTTTCACATCGGCACGCAGGGGTTCACGCCCGCTTTCTGGCATCCGGTGCTGGGGCTGCTGATCGGCGGCGTGGTCGCGGCGCCGTTCGGCGCGATGTTCGCCAAGCGCATGCCGGTCCGGCTGCTGCTGAGCCTGGTGGGCGTGGTACTGACCGCGACCAGCGCCTTCAGCCTGTATCGCGCGCTGGGCTGATCCTTTTTGGCGGTCGCCCGAGTTTCAAGATACGAGGCAAGCCCCTAAAATCATGGTAGATGTTACTCCGCACCGGCGTTCTGGTGCGGAGTAACTCCAGTTGCGTTTCGCGTTAGAATCTTTCGGTGCGGCATTCGTGCTGCTGTACCCTGTCACGCTGCTTGCGGCGGTTCTGACCGGGTTGGTCCTTCGCAAAGTCGCGTTTCCCGTGCCTCAGGGCCTGAGATTCGGCAGCGTCGATGCCCTGCGGGGCTTGCTGGCAATTTCGGTGGTCTGCCATCATTTCTGGATCTGGACGCAGTTGGTGCGGTTCGGCGAGCCCTGGTCGGCCGCCACGCTTGCATTTGCGAACCAACTGGGCGCCGGCTCTGTCGGGCTGTTCTTCATGATCACCGGCCTGGTTTTCTATCCCACGGCGCTGAAGGGGATGGGCAGCGTGTCATGGCCGGCGCTCTATATCGGCAGAGTGTTTCGAATCGTGCCGCTCGTTGCGGTTTCCTTCGGCCTGGTGTCGCTGGTGATCGCGCTGCGCACGGGCGCGCGGCCCGAAAGCGACTATCTCAGCGCGGCATTCCACTGGATTAGCGCGCACCGCGAAATTCCGATCATGGGCTATGGCGATAGCGGCCACGTCAACGCGTTCGTGCTCTGGTCGCTATGGCAGGAATGGATCTTCTACGCCTTCGTGCTGCCGCTGGTCGCGCTCGGCCACCAGGCCGCAAAGCTGGCCAAGGTCCCGAGCTGGACGGTACCCGCGGCGCTTCTGCTGTTCGGCCTCGCCGCGGGTGCGCTGGCACCGAACAGCCCGGCGCACTACTGGCCGCTGTTCGCCATCGGCATGCTCGCCTACGAACTGTGCGCGCGCGAACCGATCCGCGTATGGCTGACCGGACGGACGGCAGGTGTGATCGCCGCGGCCGCGATGCTGCTGGCAGTGGTCTTCACCGCGACGCCGTTCGGCCCCGCGCTTCCCGCTTTCGCCCTGTTTTTCTTCTGCGCGGCCGCGGGCAATCGCTTCGGCGGCGTCCTTGCCTTGCCGGGTGCAGTGGTGATCGGCGAGGTTTCCTTCGGCATTTATCTGCTGCACGGAATCCTGCTCAACCTGCTCTTCGTCGACGGCCGCGCGTTCGTGGAGGGCGTGCCGCTTGCGCTGCTGCCGTTGCTGATGCCGGCGCTCGCCGTGCTGATCGTCCTGATCGCTGCCGGCACGTACCTGCTGGTAGAGCGCCCAGCGTGGCGGTTCGGCAAGCGTCTCGGCGCGCGGCTCCGCCCGGTTCCTGCCGGCGAGAAGGCATTGGCCGGCTGAACGCGCCGATACCGGCCGGTTCGCCGTTAGGCGCAAGCCCGGCAGAATCGCGAACGAGACCGCTGCCTGCCGCCCATTTCAGGCCATTGCGCCTGCGCCGCAGGAGCCACCCTTCGCCGGTAAAAACGTTCATTCTGGCGGCAGTTCCCATTTTGTTCAAAGCACAAAGATGAAATTACTGCACTGGGCGATGCGTCTGAGGGGCAGCACCGATGGCAGGCAATATCGGGACCGGCACGGTTGAACTCCACCCGCAACCAAGGTTTGCCGTACTGGATAGCCTGCGTGGCATCTGCGCCTGCATGATCGTGCTCTACCATCTACGCTCTACCGGCCAGGTCACAAACTCCGCCCTGCTGCACAACAGCTGGATGTTCGTGGATTTCTTCTTCGTCCTCAGCGGCTTCGTCATCTCCTGTGGCTATCTTCAGCGGCTGCGCGAGGGCTATTCGATCCGGACATTCATGCTGTTGCGGTTGGGCCGGGTCTATCCGCTCCACCTCGCCATCCTTGCCCTGTTCGTCACGCTGGAAGTCGCCGGCATGGTGATGGGCACGGCGGGCCTCAGCGCACGCGCGCCCTTCTCCGAGCCGCGTACCCCGGGCGAGCTTGCCGGCACGCTCGCGCTCGCGCAGATTTTTTGCGGCTTCCCGTCCATCGTCTGGAACGGCCCGAGCTGGAGCATCGCCGCGGAAGTCTGGACCTATCTTCTGATCGCGCTGCTCGTCCGCGCCATGCCCCGCCGGACGGGTGTCGTGGCGACCGGCCTGGCGGTTGCGGCCGGGCTGGTGCTGGCGCTTGCCGGCCCGTCGGCCTGGAACCCCGCGACCGCCTATGCCTTTGCGCGCTGCGTTCTCGGGTTTTCGCTCGGCGTCCTCGCCTGGATGCTCGTCGCCGCCCTGGGCAGGCCTACGCTTGGAGCGCTGCGCGCAACGGTGCTGGAGCTTGTCGCGGTGGCAAGCTGCTGCGCGACGGTTGCTGCTGGCACCGCGCCCCTGCTCGCGCCGCTGGTGTTCGCCGGCACCGTGATCCTGTTCGCGGCCGAACGGGGCCTTGTCAGCCGGCTGCTCAGGCTGCGCCCGTTTGCGCTGCTCGGCACGCTCTCCTATTCGATCTACATGGTCCACACGCTGGTCATCGCGCGCAGCCTGGACATGCTGTCGGTTGTCGGCAGGATGCTGCACCGCCCGCTGATCGAGACCCGCTTCGGCAGCGGGGGCACCGTGAAGATACTTCTCTTCGCGCCAGACCTGATGATCTTCGTCATCCTGGGGGCGGTGATACTGCTCTCCGCGTTGACCTATCGCTGGATCGAGGCGCCCGCGGGCAGCGCCGTGCGCAAGCGGGTGTCGCGCATCAGCGCGCGCATTCCCGTACCCGCATCTGCCGCTTCGCCGCCCGTCGGCGATCGCGACGCCCGCCCGGCAACGCTGGCGGCCTGACGCGCGCCTTCAGGAAGCGGCGGCGTTGTAGCGCGTCGCCGTCCATTGCTCGGACACCGCGCACGACTTGCTGTCGCGATACCCCGCCGCACGCATCGCCTGCCGAATCGCCGCATCGCCGAACAGGACGCCCTTTCCCTTGCGGTAGACCGCCCAGATCGGCAGCCGCCCGGGCACGGCAAGCGCCGCGGCAAGATCCCGTTCGGAATCGATTCCGGCGACGATCATGCCGGCATCCACCGGATCCTCGGTCGTGCTTTCCGCCAAGGCAGCGCGCAGCGCCGCATCATCGCAATTGCCGATCACCAGCACAGGGCCGCGAACGCCCAGCTTCTCCCGCAGTGAAGGCAGTGGCTTGCGGATCGCCGCCGCCCACTGGCTGGCAGCCGGCTCGCCCAGTACCAGCGCAACCGCGTCCCCGCCGCACTCGAACCGCAATTCGCCGTCTTCGGCGCGCACCGTCGCAAGGTCCCCACGCGGATATCGGCGCCGCATCGCACCGCGCAGGATAATACCCTCCGCCTCCAGCAGGGCCGTCACCGCGCCGTGTTCCGCGCCGATCCGGGCATATGTCGAAGCCTCACGCCCCATGCCATCCCTTTCTTGCCAGCATCGATCAAACCTGAACCATTGAGTGATACACTCGATCAGACCAAACGGGTCTTCCCATTTCACAGCAGGCATCGTGCCGCCTATATGCCGTCTCGCAACAGCAACCCCCGTTCTGGAGGAACAACAATCATGGCTCTTATCGGCAGCACCATCAAGCCGTTCACCGCACAGGCCTACAAGGAAGGCAAGTTCGTCGAAGTCACCGACGCCGACGTGAAGGGCAAGTGGGCGGTCTTCTTCTTCTAC
>JAIYAA010000225.1 GCA_027489295.1 Sphingomonadales bacterium
ATCTGCCGGTGGGCCTCACCCTGGCGATCTTCGACGACGAGGCGGTCGGCGCGCCGGCGAAGCGCGATGCGATGCGCCGCCAGCTCTACGGCATGTGGCTGGAGGCGGCGCGCGCCGACGACTTCATCGGCGTGCAGAATTACGAGCGCGTGCTGTGGGGCCCGGAGGGGCGCGTCCCGCCGCCTGCGGGGGCGGTGCGCAACCAGAATGGCGGCGAGGTCTATGCCGCCTCGCTCGCCAATGCCTGCCGCTATGCGCATTCGGTGGCGCAGGTGCCGGTGCTGGTCAGCGAACACGGCGTGGCGACGGCCGACGACACGATCCGCGCCAAGCTGATCCCCGACGCGCTGGCCGAACTGCACAAGGCGATGGCCGACGGCTTGCCGGTGTTGGGCTATGTCCACTGGTCGCTGCTCGACAATTATGAATGGGTGGCGGGGTACAAGGCGCAGCTTGGGCTGTTCACGGTGGATCGCACGACCTTCGCCCGTACGCCGAAGCCCAGCGCCGGCGTGCTCGGCGGGATCGCGCGGCGCAACGCGCTGTGAAAGCCTGGCTGCTTGCCACCGTCGCGCTGCTCGCGCCGCTGCCGGCGCTGGCCCAGGATGCCGATCCGCTCGCGGCAGGCTTTCGCGACCCGCCGCAGGAGGCACGCCCGCGCAGCTGGTGGCACTGGCTCAACGGCAACGTCACCGAGGCCGGGATCGACAAGGATCTCGCCTGGATGGCCGCGATCGGCTTGGGCGGGGTGCAGAATTTCGATGCCTCGCTCGGCACGCCGCAGATCGTGGCCAAGCGGCTTTCCTATATGTCGCCCGAATGGAAGCAGGCCTTTGCCCATGCTGTGCGGGTCGCCCACGCCCAGCGGCTGGAATTCGCGATCGCCGGGTCGCCGGGCTGGAGCGAGTCCGGCGGCCCCTGGGTTGCACCACAGGACGGCATGAAGAAGCTGGTGTGGAGCAGCACGCTCGTCGCGGGCGGGCACCGCTTCGCCGGCCCGCTGGCGCCGCCGCCCACGGCAACCGGCCCGTTCGGCACCGCCCCCTTCCACGATCCGCTCGCTGCGACGACGGGTGCCGAACCGCCACCGCCGCCCTCTGCCGGCGGCACGATCGCGGTGCTCGCGGTGCCGGATAGGGCGGGCGACGATGCCCTCCTGCCGGCGGCGACCGGGGCGGACGGCAGGGCGCTGGAGGCCGCGGCGCTGGTCGATGGTCGCGAGGATACCGCGCTAACCCTGTCGTTCGACGGCAAGGGCGAGGCGGTGGCGGTGACGCTCGCCTATCCGCAGCCGCGCACGGTGCAGACCGCGACGGTCTTCCTCCCCGGCGGCGTCCCGCCCTTCGGCGCGCCGCCCTATCTGCCGACGCTCGAGGCCGAGACCGCGAACGGCTGGCAGGCGGTGGCGACGCTGCCGATGGCGAACGTGCCGACCACGGTCGCCTTCGCGCCCGTCACCGCGCGCCGCTTCCGCCTGCGCTTGCCGGGCTTCGTCCCCGCCACTCCGCCCGCGATGGAGCCGCCGGCGCCGGGCGCGGAGATGGTCAACATCTTCGGGGGTGGGCCGGCCGGACAGATCCGGCTGGCGACGCTGTCGCTCTCCGCCGCGCCGCGGGTCGACCGGTTCGAGGCCAAGGCGGGCTTCGCCACCGTCCCCGACTATTACGCGCTCGACAAGGCGCTGCCCGCGACCGAGGCGCCTGCGCCCGACGCGGTGATCGACCTGACGGGCAGGCTGCGCGCCGACGGCACGCTCGACTGGACGCCGCCGCCCGGCCGCTGGCGCGTGCTGCGCTTCGGCTGGTCGCTGCTCGGCACCACCAACCATCCGGCCGCCCCCGATGCGACCGGCCTGGAGGTGGACAAATATGACGGTGGCGCTGTGCGCCGCTATTTCGAGCACTATCTGGATAGCTATGCCGGCGCGCTGGGGGGCGGCGGCAAGATCGACGCGCTGCTCACCGACAGCATCGAGGCCGGCGACGCGAACTGGACCCCGGCGATGCTCGCCGAGTTCAAGGCGCGGCGCGGCTATGATCCCACGCCGTGGTTGCCGGTGCTGGGCGGCATGGTGATTGGCACGCGGGCGGCCAGCGATGCGTTCCTGTTCGACTATCGCCAGACCCTCGCCGAACTGCTCGCCAGCGCACATTACGGCACGCTGGCCGAAATCGCCCATGCCCGCGGCATGCGCGTCTATGGCGAGGCGCTGGAGGACCGGCGGCCCCAGCTCGGCAACGACATCGCGATGCGGTCGCATGCCGATGTGCCGATGGCGGCGATGTGGGCGTTCGGCGAGGGCGGCAAGCCGCGCCCGACGATGATCGGTGACGATCTCGGCGCGGCGTCGGTCGCGCATGTCTATGGCCGGCCCTATGTCGCCGCCGAGATGTTCACCGCGGCGTTCGCGCCCTGGGCCTTCGCCCCGAACGACCTGCGGCCGGTCGCCGATCTCGCCTTCGCGCTGGGCATCAACCGGCCGGTGATCCACACCTCGGTCCATTCGCCCGACGAGGACAAGCTGCCGGGCCTCAGCCTCGCGATCTTCGGCCAGTATTTCAACCGGCACGAAAGCTGGGCGCGGCTGGCGCGGCCCTGGGTCGAGTATCTCGCGCGCACCGGCTATCTGCTCCAGCAGGGCACGCATGTCGCCGACATCGCCTATTTCTTCGGCGAGGAAGCGCCGCTGACCCAGCTCTATGC
>JAIYAA010000075.1 GCA_027489295.1 Sphingomonadales bacterium
GCGATCGGCTTCGCGGCCTTCGCCTCCAATGCCAACCAGGCGATGCGCTGCGACGCGCTGACTCCGGTATGGCTGAGCGTGCTGGTCGCCGCGGGCGCGCTGCTGGTGGCGCTGACGCTCGCCAACCCGGCCTCGCGGCTGGTGCGGCTCGCGCTGGCGGCGGCGGCGGGCGGCGTGATCGTCGCCGGCTTCGTCCATTTCTTCCCGCAATGCCTGGGCCGGCCCGAGCAGGTCTCCGACGAACTCTACCGCACCTGGCTGTCCAACGTGCGCGAGGCGCGGCCGATCTATCGCCACCCGGCCGACATCGCGGTGCCGGTGGCGATCGTCGCCGGCCTGGGGCTGCTCGGCGCGCTGCTCGCGGTGTGGACCGCGCGGCGCAGCCCGATGCTGGTCGGCTGGACGGCGATCGCGCTGTTCACCGCCTTCGCCGGCGCCATGCTGCTCTGGCAGATGCGTGCGGCGCCCGGCGCGCAGCTGCTCGCCGTGCCGGGCATCACCGCGCTGATCTGGATCCTGGTGCCGCTGCTGGTGCGGCGCGGGCCGCTCTGGGCGCGGATCGGCGTCGCGCTGCTGGCCTTTGCCGGGGTCGGCATCGCCGCCAGCGGGGTGAAGATGCCCTGGGCGGCGAAGAACGCCAGCAAGCCGGGCAGCGACAAGGTGCGCCAGGCCAATATCGCCTGCACCCGCACCTCGCAGCTGCGCACGCTCGACGCGATCCCGGCGGCGACGATGTTCACCCAGGTCGATCTCGGCCCGCGGCTGATCGTGGTGACGCATCACAATGCGGTGGCCGGCCCCTATCACCGCAACGGCCAGGCGATCCTCGACGTCCACCATGCCTTCACCGGCACGGCGGAGGGCTTCCGGCCGATCGCGGCGCGGCACCGGGCCGCCTATCTGCTGCTCTGCCCGAACATGGCCGAGACGACGGTCTATCGCGCGCGCAACCCGCTGGGCTTCTACACCCAGCTCGCCCGCGGCCAGGTGCCCGACTGGCTGGAGCCGGTGCCGCTGGCGGACGGTTCACCCTACAAGCTGTGGAAGATCCGGTACGACCGGTAACGGCGCGGTTCCTCCCCCTGGCGGGGGAGGAACGGGTGGATCAGCCCGCCGCCAGCGCGGCGCGGATGCCGTCGATCACGAACTGCACCGCCAGCGCCGCGAGCAGCACGCCGAGCAGGCGCGAGACCACCGCCTCGATCTTCGCGCCGACGATCCGCATGATCGGCCCCGCCGCCAGCAGCGCGACCAGCGTCAGCAGCAGGATGCTCAGCATCGCCGCCAGCACGATCGCCGACTGCTCGATACCGTTGCTCTGCGACATCAGCAGCATCACCGAGGCGATCGACCCCGGCCCCGCGATCATCGGCATCGCCATCGGGAAGATCGAGATGTCGACCGGATCCTCGGCCTTCACCTTCTCGGCGCGGTCCTCGCGGCGCTCGGTGCGCTTCTCGAACACCATTTCCAGCGCGATCAGGAACAGCATGATGCCGCCGGCGATGCGGAAGGCGTTGAGGCTGATCCCCAGCGCGTGGAGCAGCGCCTCGCCGAACAGGGCGAACCCGAGCAGGATGATCGAGGCGACCATCACCGCGCGCACGGCCATCGCGCGGCGATGCACGGCGTTGGTCCCCGCCGTCAGCCCCGCGAAGATCGGCGCGCAGCCGGGCGGGTCGATGATGACGAAGAACGTGACCAGCGACGAGACGAACAGCTCGATCAAATCGCGTCTGCCTCGAGCGGAACCCCCGCATTGCGGTGCGCGGCGACCAGCGTGTTGCGCAGCAGGCAGGCGATCGTCATCGGGCCGACGCCGCCCGGCACCGGCGTGATCGCGCCCGCGACGCTCGCCGCGCCGTCGAAGTCGACATCGCCGACCAGCCCGCTCTCGGTGCGGTTGATGCCCACGTCGATCACGGTGGCACCCGGCTTGAGCCACTCGCCCTTGACGAAGTGCGGGATGCCCACCGCCGCGACGACGATGTCGGCATGTTTCAGGTAGTGCGGCAGGTTGCGCGTGCGCGAATGCGCCACCGTCACCGTCGCGCTCGCCTTGGTGAGCAAGGCCGCCATCGGCTTGCCGACGATGTTCGAGCGGCCGATCACCACCGCGTCGAGGCCAGACAGGCTGCCCAGCCTGTCCTGCAGCAGCATCAGGCAGCCGAGCGGCGTGCAGGGCACGAAGCCCTCCAGCCCGGTGGCGAGGCGGCCGGCATTGACCGGGTGAAAGCCGTCGACATCCTTCTCGGGCGAGATGCGCAGCAGCACTTCCTGCTCGTTAATGTGCTTGGGCAGCGGCAGCTGGACGAGGATGCCGTCGATGCTGGCATCGGCATTGAGCCGGTCGACCAGCGCGAGCAGGTCCGCCTGGGTGGTATCGGCGGGCAGCTTGTGCTCGAAGCTCGCCATGCCGGCCTCGCGGGTCTGCTTGCCCTTGGAGCGGACATAGACGGCGGACGCGGGGTCCTCGCCCACCAGCACCACGGCGAGCCCGGGCACGCGCCCCGCCGCCGCTTCGAATGCAGGAACCAGGGTCGCGATGCGGGCGCGCAGGCCCGCGGCAAATGCCTTGCCGTCGATGATCTCAGCCGTCATGCGCCTCGCCATAGAGGCTGCGGGCGATTTGTTCCAGCGCCGCACCGTCGCCGGCGATCGAAAGTCGCTTGAGCCGCGCGGTCTCGCCCGAGATCAGCGTCACGTCGCGCTTGGCCACGCCGAAGGTCTTGGCAACCAGCGGCACCAGCGCGGCATTGGCGGCGCCCTCCACCGGCGGCGCTGCGAGACGGGCGGCGAAATGCTCCTCGGTCCCAGCCGCCAGCACGTCACGCGACGCCCGGGGCGTCACGCGCACGGCAATCTCGATTCCGGTGGCGCTAGGCCGCCAGGCGGGCACCGCCTCCGCTCAGAGCGCGGCGCCGGCGATCATGATCGCGATCCGCGGGATCACGATCGTCTGCAGGATGTAGATAATCAGCAGCACGACCAGCGGCGACAGATCGAGCGCGCCGAAATCCGGCAGGATGCGGCGGAACGGGCGATACAGCGGCTCGGTCATCCGGTGCAGCGCGTTCCACACCGCACGAACGAAATCGCTGTGCGTGTTGATGACGTTGAACTGGATCAGCCACGACAGCACCGCCTGGATCACGATGATCCACCAGACGATATTCAGCACCACCTGCAGGATCGACAGCAGCATCAGGCCAATCTGGGTCAAGTCTCTCTCCGCGACACCGTTTCAGGAGCGATATAGGATGGATCCGCCGGCGGACAATCCGCCGATGGATCAGCTATGGACGAGCGTGCCTACGCCCTGGCGGGTAAAGATTTCCAGCAGCATGCCGTGCGGGATGCGCCCGTCGAGGATCACCGCCGCGTCGACGCCCGCCGCCACCGCGTTGACGCAGGTCTCCACCTTGGGGATCATGCCGCCCGAGATGGTGCCGTCGTCCTTCAGCGCCTGCACCCGCGCTGCATCGAGATCGGTCAGCAGGTCGCCCGACTTGCTGAGCACGCCCGGCACGTCGGTGAGCAGGAAGAAGCGCTTGGCGCCGCACGCCCCGGCGATCGCGCCGGCCATGGTATCGGCGTTGATGTTGTAGGTGTGGCCGTCCGCGCCCAGCGCGATCGGCGAGACCACGGGGATGAAGCCCGATGCCGCCAGCGACTGGAGGATCGAGATGTCCACCGCCACCGGCTCGCCGACGAACCCTAAGTCGACATGCCGCTCGATGCCCTGCAGCGGATCGGCCTCGCTGCGCTGCACCTTCTCGGCGCGCACCAGCCCGGCATCCTTGCCGGAAATGCCCACGGCCCGGCCGCCCGCCGCCGCGATCCAGGCGACGATTTCCTTGTTGATCGATCCGGCCAGCACCATCTCGGCGATCTCGGCGGTCGCCTTGTCGGTCACGCGCAGGCCGCCGACAAAGGTCGATTCGACGCCGAGCCGCTTGAGCATACGGCCGATCTGCGGGCCGCCGCCATGGACGACGATCGGGTTGATCCCCACCGCCTTCAGTAACACCACGTCTTCGGCGAAATCGCGCGCCAGCTCGGGGTCGCCCATGGCGTGGCCGCCATATTTCACGACGAAGGTGGCACCGGCATAGCGCTGCAGATAGGGCAGCGCCTCGGTGAGGGTTTCGGCCTTGGCGAGCAGCGCGGGATGGGGAGCGTGGTCGGTCATCCGCGGCCCTTTAGTGCCGCTTAGCGTTCACGTCCATCGAGAGCGCGCCCCAGCGCCACCGCGCCGGTGATCAGGAACGGCACGAGCACGATCGACAGCACCACCTTGGTGAGCATCTGCCCGGCCATCAGCTCCAGGATCGGCCGCTCGCCGAGGAACGAGATGCTGATGAACAGCACGGTGTCGACGATCTGCGATACCACGCTCGCCACCATGCCGCGGAACCAGACCAGCCCGCTCGGCCCCGCCTGCCCGCGCAGCTTGTTGAAGATGAACACGTTGAGCGTCTGCGACGTGCCGTAGGAGATGAACCCGGCGAGCATCATCCGCATCCCCTGCCCGACGACGATCGGGAAGGCGGCGATGGCGGGCGGATACATGCCCTTGTCGGCCGGCAGGATCAGCACCAGCTGGATCAGCGCGGCCGAGACGAGCAGCGGCACGAAGCCCAGCCGTACCAGCCCGGTGGCGATCGCCTGGCCGTGCAGCTCGGCCACCGCGCTCGACAGCACGACGAGGATCAGGAAGCCGAAGATCCCCGCCTCCACCGCCAGCGGCCCGAGCGCTACCTGCTTCACGCCCAGCACGCCCGCCATGCAGACCATGCCGCCATAGAGGATGGCGTAGACGAAGAGCGAGCGCGGGATGGCGAGCTTGGGGGTATCCATCGCCGGGTGCTAGCGCCA
>JAIYAA010000118.1 GCA_027489295.1 Sphingomonadales bacterium
CTGCCGGCGACCTGGCACCTCAGCTACCTGACCGACCTCTACCGCGACAACAAGCTGATCGCGCCGGGCGCGCTGAGCATCGGTGGTACCCCGATCGACCTGTCGAAGGTAGAAACGCCGTCCTATATCCAGGCCGGCCGCGAAGATCACATCGCCCCGCCAAAGAGCGTGTGGAAGATCACCGAGCATTTTCGCGGTCCGCACAAGTTCGTGCTCGCCGGCTCGGGCCATATCGCGGGCGTAATAAACCCCCCATCTGCAAAAAAGTACCAATACTGGACCAATTCAGATCCCGCCGAGTCGCTCGAATCCTTCGTGGAAACCGCGACGGAACATGCCGGAAGCTGGTGGCCGGACTGGCTTGACTGGCTCTCTGCGTTGAGCGGTGCAAAAGTCGCGGTGAACGGTGCGCGGCTTCCGGGGGGTGGAAACCTTTGTGCAATTGCGGAAGCGCCGGGAGAATATGTTCGAATGCGCTGACGGGAAGGCCGAATTTTAGCGGCTTCGCGAGTTTTTGTGCACTGCACAATGACGCCTTGCAAAAGCAACGCCAAGCCTATATATGCTGCAGTGCAGCAATAGGCAGGGAAGCTAGTCACATGTCCAGCAAAGGACCCAAGACGACGGCCAAACCCGCCGCCAAAACGGCGGCACGTGGGGCCCCAAAGCCCGCGATTCTGGCCGATGCTGCCGCGGCGGAGCCGGTGCCCGTACCTCCCGTAGCCGAGACGATCGTCCCGGCCGCGGCGCTGGTACCTGCGCCGGTCGAAGCCGCTGCACCGCAGGAAGTGAAGACTCACATCGAAGAAGCGATCGCCGCCCCGGTGGAAGCGGCCCAGGCCGTTGCCGAGGAAGCGATCGAAGCCACAGAGACCGTCGCGCCGGCGGTCACCACCAGCACCGCGAAGGAAACGTCTATCATGGCTACCACTTTCGAAAACGCGTCGACCCAGGCTCACACCGTTTTCGCTGACATGAACGAGCGCACCAAGGCCGCTGTCGAGAAGTCGACCAAGCTGGTCGAGGAGGCCAACGAGTTCACCAAGGGCAACATCGAAGCCCTGGTCGAGTCGGGTCGCATCACCGCCAAGGGTCTCGAGACGCTCGGCCAGGAAGCCGCCGACTATAGCCGCCGCTCGTTCGAGAGCGCGACCGCCGCGCTGAAGAGCATGTCGTCGGTGAAGTCGCCGACCGAATTCTTCAAGCTGCAGAGCGACTATCTGCGTGGCGCGTTCGACTCGTACGTCGCCGAAGCCTCGAAGCACACCGAAGCGATGATCAAGCTCGCCGGCGACGCCGCGCAGCCGATCTCGAACCGCTTCGCGGTTGCGGTCGAGAAGGTGAAGACCAACGCCTGATCGGCCCGGCCGAACGGCGAAACAACGAATTGGGGCGGTCGCTTCGGCGACTGCCCCTTTTTCATGCCCACAAAATGCAGCCTGCCCCGCGCAACGCCTTGCCCTTGGGGGCGGTGCGACATATTTTGCGCTCCCTATGGTCGAGCTTCGTACACTTCAGATCCGGATGGCCGAAGACGGCGACCAGGATGATCGCGGCAACGACAACGCCGTCGGCATCGCCACGCGCACCCGTACCCGCACCAAGAAGCCGACGCCCTACCGGGTGCTGATGCTCAACGACGATTACACGCCGATGGAATTCGTCGTGCTCGTGCTGCAGCGCTTTTTCCGGATGAATATCGAGGAAGCGACCCAGGTGATGCTGCACGTGCACCAGCGCGGCGTGGGCGTGTGCGGGGTGTTCAGCTACGAGGTTGCCGAGACCAAGGTCTCGCAGGTGATCGACTTTGCCCGGCAGAACCAGCACCCGCTGCAGTGCACGCTGGAGAAGGCGTAAGCGCGCTCCTCGTCTGTTTCCGCCGCCCTTCCCGCGACGGCAGGGACCCATCGGCGCTGAGCTTGCGGTTCGTTCCCCACGCGGCCTGGCAAATGGATTGCCGCCTTCGCGGGAAGGATGGTTGGAGTGGGTGAGAGATAGTTCCTGCCAACCGCTCAGCGCGGCGGCGGCAGCCAGCGCAGGTCGAGCCCTTCGTAGCGATTGACATAGTTGGCCGCGCCGGCGAGCCCCGATCGATCGAGCAGGGTCACCCGTCCGCCCTCGCGCGCAATCATCCCTTCATCCTCGAGCTGGCGCAGCATGCGGTTGACGTGCACCGCGGTAAGGCCGGTGGCGTCGCCGATCTCCTCCTGCGTCAGACCCAGCGTATATTCGCGGTCGATCGACTTGTCGGTCGCGCGCAGGCGGTTGCGCAATTCGAGCAGCAGGGCGGCCACGCGCGCCTTGGCGCTGGTACGGCCCAGCGCCGCGAGTCGATCGGTAAGCGCCACCCGCTCGATCTGGCTGTAGACCAGAATCATCGCCGAGAGGCGCGGGTGCTGCTGCATGATTTCGGACAGTGCCGCCCGATCGAACGGGCAGACCACCGTGTCCGAAAGGGCACAGAGCGTCTCCGGAGCCTCGTGATAGATGGCGGACGAGATGCCGAGCATATCGCCCGGGAACAGGAATCGGAGGATCTGCCGGCTGCCGTCGTCCAGCAGCACATAGCTCATCATCAATCCCTTGCGGAGAATGAACAATTCTCCGCAAGGCTCGTTCTCACGCTGCAAAATCGCCCCGCGCCGGACATGGCGCTGGCGTATCTCGAGTGCGTCCAACGCCTCGCGCTCTTGTTGCGTTAGCGTGATGAACTCGCTCAAAACATCGGCAAAACAACTGGATGACACGCTCTGCACTTTCCCCCGGACATGTCGTGCAAAGCAGCGCAACGAAATCAGTGCATTAAAATCGATCAAGCCCCCCCTGCAGCCCACCGCTTGCGCGCACGCGCAGAGCGGCTAGAAGCTCGCCATGGACCGTATCCTCATCCGTGGCGGCAATCGGCTTGCCGGCAAGATCGCGATTTCCGGCGCGAAGAACGCCGCCCTCACCCTGATGCCGTGTGCGCTGCTCACCGACGAGCCGCTCACGCTGCGAAATCTGCCACGTTTGGCAGATGTCGACAGCTTCGGACATCTACTGAATGAACTCGGCGCATCGACTTCGGTAGAGGGCACGCGCCCGAACGAATTCGGTCGGGTGCTCTCGGTCCGCGCCAGCCGGCTGACCTCGACAGTCGCCCCCTATGACATCGTCCGCAAGATGCGCGCCTCGATCCTGGTACTGGGCCCGCTGCTGGCGCGCGAAGGCGAGGCGACGGTGTCGCTGCCCGGCGGCTGCGCGATCGGCAACCGCCCGATCGATCTCCACCTCAAGGCCCTGGAAGCGATGGGCGCCGAAATCGAGCTGAGCGCCGGCTATGTGAAGGCGACCGCGCCGGGCGGCCGGATTTCGGGCGGTCGCTTCCGCTTCCCCGTCGTCTCGGTGGGGGCAACCGAGAACGCGCTGATGGCCGCCTCCACCGCGCGCGGCACCACCGTGCTGGAGAATGCGGCGCGCGAGCCCGAGATCGTCGACCTGTGCAACCTGCTGGTCGCGATGGGTGCGGTGATCCGCGGCATCGGCACCGAGACGCTGGAGATCGATGGGCGCGACCGGCTGCACGGCGCGACCTATGCCGTGATGCCCGATCGCATCGAGGCGGGCAGCTATGCCTGCGCCGCGGCGATCACCGGCGGCGACGTCGAACTGCTCGGCGCCTCGGCCGAGGACATGCGCGCGACGCTGGATGCGCTGGTCGAGGCCGGCATCACCGTCGAGGAAACCGCCAGCGGCGTGCGCATCGCCGCCGACAACGGCATCCGCCCGCTGACGCTCAACACCGCGCCGTTCCCCGGCTTCGCCACCGACATGCAGGCGCAGTTCATGGCGATGCTGTGCAAGGCCGACGGCGCGAGCACGCTGACCGAGACGATCTTCGAGAACCGCTACATGCACGTGCCCGAGCTTACGCGCATGGGTGCGGACATCGAGGTGCATGGCCGCACCGCGATCGTGCGCGGCGTGCCCAAGCTCACCGGTGCGCCGGTGATGGCGACCGATCTGCGCGCCTCGATGAGCCTGATCCTCGCCGGCCTCGCCGCCGAGGGCGAGACCCAGGTCAACCGGGTGTACCATCTCGACCGCGGCTATGAGCGGCTGGAAGAGAAGCTGCAGGGCGTCGGCGCCGATATCGAGCGCGTCGGCGACGGCTGAGGCGTTGGCTATTCGGCCGCGATCGACAGCGGCGGCGCCTCGCGCCCGGGTGCGGCGACGACCCGGTTGCGGCCGCCTTCCTTCGCCTGGTACAGCGCGGCATCGGCAAGGTTGAGCAGATCGGCGACGGTCCGCGTGCTTTCGGGCATCGCCGCGACGCCGAACGAGGCGGAAATCCTGGCATCGTGGGTGGCGGACAGGGCCTCGATCCGCTCGCGCAGCACCTCGGCCTTGGCGGTGGCTTCGATCAGTCCGCACTCGGGCAGGATCACCAGCAGCTCCTCGCCGCCATAGCGGCAGGCGACGTCGGAGGCGCGTAGCGCGCCCATGATCTGTGCGGCCGTCTCGCGCAGCACCGAATCGCCGACGGCATGGCCGAACGCGTCGTTGAGCTTCTTGAAGTGATCGAGGTCGATCATGATGACGGAGAGATGCGTGCCGCTGCGTTCGGTGAGGCTGGCATAGCGGCTCAGCGCGTCTTCCATGTAGCGGCGATTGTACAGGCCGGTCAGCGGATCGCGCAGCGCCTGGGTGCGCAGCTTTTCGCGCAGCGCGATGTTGGAGACCGCCAGCGACATCGCGTCCGCAATCGCGGTGGCGAGCGGCTGGATGCGTTCCAGCTGCGCGGCTGCATCGGGCAGCGTCGTCGCGATCTTCAGCATGCCCTGGATCTCGCCATGTGCGGTCATCGGCAGCTCGAGCGCGGTGGCGGTGCCGAGGTGATGGTCGCAGCGCAGCGCCCCTCGGCTATCCGTGTTCACATGCGGCTTGCCGCGCTTCAGCGCCCAGCACTGCGAAGGGGTGAGCATGGGGCGCAGCGTATCGGCCTCGGGCCAGTGCCAGCTGGCGGAAAGCTCCAGCCGATCGCGCGAATTGTTGAACACGTAGAGCGCGCCGCCGAACCCGGCGAGCAGCGAGTCGATCGTCGCGCCCAGCACCGCGTTCGCATCCGCATAGCCGTCGGCGCTCTGCAGCATTTCGGTCATGCGGAACAGGTGGTTGATTTGCTTGCGTTCGGCATGCGCGCGCTCGGCATCCTGGCGACGTTCGCGTAGCGCACGGATCGATTGCGGACCGCCGAGCATCAGCAGGAGCAGCACGATGACAGCGCCGCCGAATTCGATGGCGCCATCGATCAGCTGTGCATCCCGCGAGTGGGCGAGGGGATGAAGCAGATGCGCGAGCATCATGGCGATCACGGTCACGGATGCTGCCGTGACGCGCAGCCTCAGCGCGGTTTCCAGCGGATCGCGTCGAGGCTCTTCGATCGGTTCCTTGCTCACCAGCCTGCAGACCCCTGCCCGCAGCGCTAGCCGCCACGGCGCAAGAACATTATAGCGATGTGGCCGGCCCGGTTCCTCCCGTGGAACCGACCCTAGGTAGTCTTACAGCATCGACCCCGTATCGAGGAACCGCTGGTGCCAGGCGAGCGCCTCGCCCGGCAGCATCGGCGTCTGCTGGCCATAGCTGCCTGCCCGCGCGCGTTCGTAATAGTCGCGCAGCATCGGCCGGAAGCTGGGATGGGCGCAGCGTTCGATCACCTGCTCGGCGCGCTTGCGGGGCGCGAGCCCGCGCAGATCGGCGAGGCCCTGTTCGGTCACCACGATCTGCACGTCCTGCGCGATGTGATCGACATGGGAGACGTGCGGCACGATCGAGGAGATTGCCCCGCCCTTGGCGGTGGAGGGGGACATGAAGATCGAGATATAGGCGTTGCGCGCAAAGTCGCCCGATCCGCCGATGCCGTTCTGGATGCGCGAACCCATGACATGGGTGGAATTGACGTTGCCGTACAGATCGGCCTCGATCATCCCGTTCATCGCCAGGCAGCCGAGCCGCCGCACGACTTCGGGGTGGTTGCTGATCTCCTGCGAGCGCAAGAGGATGCGATCGCGAAACCGGTCGAGATCCTGGTTGAGCCGCTCGGCGGCGGCGGGGCTCAGCGAGAAAGCGGTGCAGCTCGCCATGCGCAGCTTGCCGGCCGCGAGCAGGTCGAGCATCCCGTCCTGCAGCACCTCGGTATAGGCGGTGAGGTTCTCGAACGGCGCGGTCATCAGCCCGGCGAGCACCGCGTTGGCGATGTTGCCCACGCCCGATTGCAGCGGCAGCAGCGACGGCGGCAGGCGGCCCTTGCCCACTTCATGGCGGAAGAATTCGATCAGGTGCTGCGCGATCGCGACCGCGCTCGCATCGGGGGCTGCGAAGGGCAGGTTGCGATCGGGGGCGTTGGTCTCGACCACCGCGATCACCTTGTGCGGATCGCAGCGCAGGGTGGGCTGGCCGATCCGCTGGTCGGGCGCGGTCAGCGGGATCGGCACGCGGTTGGGCGGCAGCGCGGTGCCGTAATAGATGTCGTGCATCCCCTCCAAGGCCGGGTTCTGCCAGCTGTTGACCTCCAGGATCACCCGCTTGGCGACATCGAGCCAGGTCTTGTTGTTGCCGACCGAGGTGGAGGGGATCAGCGATCCGTCCGCGCGGATGCCGGCCACCTCGACCACCGCGACGTCGAGCGCCCCGAGGAACCCCTCCCAGGCGAGCGGCGCGACTTGGCTGAGGTGCAGGTCGACATA
>JAIYAA010000408.1 GCA_027489295.1 Sphingomonadales bacterium
AATGAACGAATCCGCGCGCGATTGGTCCTAATTAGTGAATTGCCCGATGACCATGAAAAGTTTTCATGGGGAAGGGTACGCAACGCGTTTTATTCTATAGTCGACGGTGACAAGTCTCTTGAGAAGCGTTCCGAGGATGTGATGTTCAACGGTGCGCTCATGACGTCATTCGCTGATCTTACAGCTATTAGTTTTTTGCTGCTGGCGATTTCTTTTGCATTGAGTTTTTTTGGATACGATACCATTAGGGCGGCGGCTTTGTTACTAGTCGTATTGATAATATCTTTGACAATGCAGTGGCGGTCGAAGTTGGTTCATGTAAAGCTGGGAGCTTATCAATTAGATTATATTGAACAGATGAAAAAGTCTGAAGTCTTATCTGCAATGAGTAAGCTTCGTGACTGACGCTGTGTTAAATGCGATCGACGTTTGCGCTAACGCTATCTCGTCTAGATCAGACGCTCATTGGGTGCTTGCTTTCTCTGGTGGTAAGGACTCATCGGCGGCGCTTAAGGTTTTCATATCGGCCTACAAGCGTGCTAAGTATAAACCGAGCAATATATCTCTGATATATTGCGATACGGGAGTAGAGAATCCGATTCTTGACGCTTATGTCAAAAGAGTTTTGGCTTCAATGAAGGTCGAATTCTCGGATTCTGATATTCCGATCGATATAAAAATATTGAAGGCGCCGGTGCAGGATAGATTCTTCGTCCGCATGATCGGGCGCGGATATCCTCCACCTACCAATACGTTTCGCTGGTGCACTACTGGAATGCGTATAAGACCAGTGTCTCAGTTTGTAAGAGCTCATAAGCCCGAAGATACTGTTCTGGTACTCGGACTTCGGAAAGCAGAGAGTCCACAAAGAGATCGTTCCCTCAAAAGGAGCGAAGATCTTTACTGGCAAAAACAGCGGGAAGGTGTTGGAGAATACGATTTATTTCTGCCAATTGTTGAAATGGGCGTCCCAGAGGTATGGGATGCGGTGTTCGGATTGGCGGATCCAAAATGTCTTAAGCCACGTGCATTAGAGGAGCTTTATAGAGACGCTTCCGGCGAATGTCCGGTAATCAAGGCTCCAAACTCAGCACCATGTGCTTCGGGTCGATTTGGATGTTGGACCTGCACCGTTGTTCGTAAAGATCGATCTGGTGCTGAATTGATCAAATCTGGGTATAGTGAGCTAATTCCATTTTTTTCGTTTCGTTCTTGGCTAATCGAAATAAGAAATGATCCAAATCGTCGCTGGCCTCATAGACGAAGCGGGCAACCAGGTTTGGGGCCGTTCACTATCGCAGCAAGAAAAGAAATATTGGATAGAGTCCGTGATCTTGAATACCGAACTTCAACAGAACTAATTGATGGCGAGGAGGCTGGCGCAATTGCTAGTATTTGGTCGGTCGACCATATCCCTAGATTATACTTTCCACTCAATCGACCGCGGGCTTAACTGCCTCTATTAGTTCCGCCCCGCCACCCGCACCAAAACCAGTGTCTTCCCGTCCCGCCCGGTCAGCAGCAGCCGGCCGCGGTGGCTCTGGCGGACCGCTAGGCGCTGGTCGAGCAGGCCGAGCAGTGCCTTTTCCTGGGCGTTCAGCGCCGCTGAGCAGGCGCGGCGGGTGGTGATCACGCCGCCGGTGGTGAGGTAGCCGCGCTCCACCCGGTAGTTGCCGCCCAGCGCGTTGCAGCCGGTATAGCCGCTGATTCGCAGGCCCTCCAGCTTCAGCCGGGCGCGGCTGCCGGGGACCACCGGGTGGCCCTCGATGCCGGTGATGCGCCAGTCGCCCAGCAACAGCTGTTCCTCGGCGTCGAGGCGCGGGGTCTCGGTGCGGCGCTGGTCGCGGGGGGGGGCGGGCTCGGCGGTCTGCGCGGGCGCGGGGAGGGCGGCGCCCAGCGTCCAGGCGAGCGCGCCCGCCAGCGCCCATCGCCGCACCGCGCGCGCGGCTGGGCGCAGGGCCCGGGGCGCTTCAGCCGCGACGAAACTGGTTGCGTACTTCATAGGCCATCACCGCCGTTGCCACTGCCGCATTGAGGCTGTCTGCCTTGCCGAGCATGGGGATCTTTACCAGAAGATCGCAGGCGGCTTCCATATGCGGCGGCATGCCCTGCGCCTCGTTGCCGGTGAGCAGGAAGGTCGGCGCGGCGTAGCGCGGGGCCTGATAGTCGTGATCCGTATCGAGGCTGAGGCCGACGAGCTGGCCGGGGCCGGCGCGCAACCAGGGCTCGAATTCCTCCCAGCGGGCGCGGGCGACCGGCACCGTGAAAAGCGCACCCATGCTCGCGCGCACCGCCTCGACCGAGAAGGGATCGACGCAGTCGTCGAGCAGGATCAGCCCGCCGGCGCCCACCGCGTCGCCGGTGCGCAGGATCGTGCCGAGATTGCCGGGATCGCGTAAGCGCTCGGCGACGAGCCAGATCGGCGCGGTGCTGCGGTCGATATCGGCGAGGTCCAGCGCGAACTCCGGGTACACGCCGACGACCGCGCCCGGATTGTCCTTGCCGGAGAGCTTCGAGAGGATGTCGGCATTGGTCTCGATCGCCTCGCCGCCCCGGGCCTCGGTGGCGGTGACGAGCGCGACCACCAGCGGGTGGCGGGCGGTCTCGGCGGTGTAGAAGAGGTATTCGGGGATCCGGCCGGCCTCGCGCGCCTCGGTGAGGATGCGCAGGCCCTCGGCGAGGAACAGTCCCTCTTCGCGGCGGTGGCGCTTGTCGCGCAGGTTCCGCATGCGCTTGATGAGGGGGTTGGAATAGGCGGTGATTTCGCGTGGCATCGCGCGCGCCTAGCCTAAATCGAGGGCTGCGTCATTCCTCGTTGAACCGCGCTTCGACCAGCGCGACCAGCGCCTGCACCGCGCCTTCCGCGCCGTCGCCTTCGGCCCAGATCGTGATCGTGTCGCCCTTGGCGGCGCCGAGCATCATCAGGTCGAGGATCGAGGTGCCGGCGGCGCTGTTGCCGTCCTTCTCGACGGTCAGCTCGCAGGGCTGGGTGCTGGCGAGCGTGACGAACGCCATGCTGGCGCGGGCGTGAAGGCCGCGGCGGTTCTCGATCAGAACCTCGCGCGACACCCGGCTCATTGCGGCGGCCCCAGC
>JAIYAA010000307.1 GCA_027489295.1 Sphingomonadales bacterium
AGCCGCGAGCAGGCGACCGACTATCTGGTCGCCACCACCGGCTTCCCGCGCGCCCGCTCGCAGCGCGAGGTGGAGCGCTATTGCACCCAGCCGGGCCAGGCGTGCAGCTACAAGCTGGGGCACATCGCCTGGACCCGCGCACGCGCCAACGCGCAGAAGATCGCGGGGCCGAAGTTCGACCTCAAGCAGTTCCACGAGGTGATCCGCCTCGGCGCGATGCCGCTCACCATGTTCGAACGGCTGGTGGAGGAGCGCGCCAGGGCGATGGCGTGATGCAAGGTTCGCGCGCGGGCCGGTGGCCTTCGAACTCCCCGGCCCGCGCGCAGGATCAGGCGGCCCTGGTCGCCTGATCCATAAGCGTCTTGGCCAGCGCGATCGCGTCGGCTTCCGTCCTCTTGCCGGCCTGCACCTCGTCGGCGATCTCCAGCAGCCGGCTGGCGATCACCGTGCCGGCCTGCGCCGCCTCGGTGATGCGGATGCCGCCCTTGGCGTTGGCGATGCGGTCCCATTCCGCGCGGATCGCCGCCCAATAGCCCTTGGTCGCCGCCCAATAGGCGTCGGCCGCCTTCACGTCATAGCCGTCGAAGCGGGTGTAGCTGTTGAGCACATATTCCTGGACGACCGGCTGCAACTTGCCGTCGATCACGCCCATCTTGGTATTGTCCTGCCAGTGGATCCAGCCGGTCGGGGTCGGCTGGTGGCGGTTGATGCCGAGATAGCGATCATAGACCGGCCCGCGCACCGCATCGCGCCGGGCGAGCGGACGCCACGTCCAGCCGGACCGCCAGCGCCGCACGCCGCCCTCGCTGGTCCACTGGCCCCAGCTACCATAGCGCGGGCTGTCGTCGACTTGGTACACGGTCTGCGACCAGCGGCCCCGGCGCATCGCCTCGGGCACCGCTTCCCATTTCCACTCGTTCGGCCCGGCATAAACGAGCACCCGGGCGGGCTCATAGTCCCAGTCCTGGCGCCAATGCTTGATCACCATGGTCTTGCCGCCCTGCTCCACCACCAGCAGATGCTGGAGGACGATCTTTCGGCCGCTGTCCTCGATCACCCGCACCACTTCGTTGCCGCCGGAGATCGATCGGTCGATCGGCGTATAGTCGGCGCGCCAGGCGGTCGATTCCTGCATGTCGAAGCGGACCTTGAAGGTGCCCGCCATGGCGAGGATATCGCGCCGGTCGGCCGCGAACGCGGCCTGTTCCTCGGCGGCGCTGCGCGGTTTGACCGGGCCGTCCGCCGCCGCCGGCAGCGCCGGCAGCAGGGCGGCAAGGCTCAGGGCCAGCAGGCCGATGTGTCGAAACTTCATGATGTGCCCTCCGATGCTCAGAAGCGGTAGCTGATCGAGACGCTGCCATTGCGTCCCGGCTGGGTGTAGGCGTCGGTGATCGTCGAGCTGGCGGCGAGGCCGCGCACGTCGTTCCACCAGGCGTATTTCGTGTCGAGCAGGTTGAAGATGCCCGCGCGCAACGTGAGACCGTCCGTCACTCGCACGAAGGCGGTGGCGTCGACGATGGTGAAGGCATCCGGCCGGTAGCAGGCGGCGGTGCACACGCCTGTCGTCGCGCTCAGCTCCTTGCGGGTGCTGTGGGTGACGGTCAGTTGGCCGCCGAACGCCCCGTCCGGCGCGCGATAGCCGAGCCCGCCGACGATCTTCGCCGGATCGACCGTCGAGAGCGACGCCCGCGCGCCGTTGCGGATTACGTCGCCATCGGCATAGGCGAAGGCGAGGTTCGCAGTGAACCCGCGGCCGAGCTGCGCATCCACCCGGCCTTCGATGCCGCTCACCCGCGCCTCGTCGAGGTTGATGAACTGGTAGACCGCGGGGTTCGCGGGCGTGAATGCGCCGCCCACCACTTCCTGCGAGATGAAGTTGTCGTAATCCGCATGGAAGCCGGTCAGCTGCACGCGCACGCCGCCGCCGCCGAAGCGGATGCCGCCTTCCACGCTGCGGCTGGTCTCGGGCTTCAGATTGGGGTTGGGTTCCGAACGATAGCCGAAGGCGAGGTTCTGGAAGAACTGGTTGACCTGGCTCGGCTCGGGCGCCTTGAAGCCCTGCGCATAGTTGGCGAACAGGCTCACGTCCGGGCTCAGCGCCCAGGTCGCGCCGATCTTGGGCGAGACGCGCGAGCCGCTCTGGCTGGCCGAGTTGAACGCCGGCAGCGCCGCATCCTTCTGCGGATCGAGCGCATAATGGTCGAAGCGTAGCGCCGGGAACAAGGTGACCGGGCCGAGGCTGATCTCGTCCGAGACGAACAGACCTGCCAGCGTGAAATCGGTGATCGGGAAGGCGCGGGTGGGATAGGTCTCGCCCGCCGGCGGCACGGTGCCGTCGCGGATGCCTTCCTGCCGGGTGCGGCTCGCATCGGCGCCGACGATCAGCCGGTGGCGCAGCGCCCCGGTTTCATAGCCGAACACGATCTCGCCAGACCCGCCGAACACGCGATTGTCGAAGGTATTGAGCCGGGTGCGATCGGCGAGCGTCGTGCGGTCCTCGGCGGAGAACTGGCGGTCCTTCGCCTGCTGCCAGTAGAGGCTGAGCCGGGTGCGCTGGATCGCGCCCTGCCCGGCCCAGGTCCAGTCGAACGCGGCGCGCTTGCGCTTCGTGCTGTCACTGGCGGTGGTGCCGG
>JAIYAA010000253.1 GCA_027489295.1 Sphingomonadales bacterium
ATCGGATCGACCTTGCCGGTCTGGATCAGCGTCAGCAGCTCGAAGCTCTCGTCGAACGTGCCGAAGCCGCCAGGGAACACCGCGACCGCGCGGGCATGCAGCAGGAAGTGCATCTTGCGCAGCGCGAAATAGTGGAACTGCATGCTCAGTCCCGGCGTGACATAGGGGTTCGGCGCCTGCTCGTGCGGCAGCACGATGTTGAGGCCGATCGTCTCCGCGCCGACGTCGCGGGCGCCGCGGTTCGCCGCTTCCATGATCGAGGGGCCGCCGCCCGAGGTGACGACGAAGTGCCGCTTGCCCGCCGCATCGAGCGGGAAGTTGCTGGCCAGCTGGCCCAGCTTGCGGGCGACGTCATAATATTTGGACTTGGCGACCAGGCTCTCGGCGATGCGCTTCTGCTGCTCGGTTTCGGCGAGCGCCAGCACGGCCTCGGCCTTGGCGGGCTCGGGAATGCGCGCCGAGCCATAGATCACGAAGGTGGAGGCGATGTTCGCCTCGTCGAGCAGCAGCTGCGGCTTGAGCAGCTCCAGCTGGAAGCGCACCGGCCGCAGGTCCTCGCGCAGCAGGAAGTCCATGTCCTGGAAGGCGAGCCGGTAGGCGGGGTGCTCGGTCTGGGGCGTGCCGGTGGCGGTGTTGGCGGCTTCGGCTTCCTGCTGGGCAGGGCGGAAGACGCGCGACGGGACTCTCGTATCGCTCATTACCGGCGGATTAGGCGCATCCGCGCCGCTTGGAAAGCCTCAGGCGCAGAACGGCCCGCGGCCCATGTCGAGGTGGAAATGGTCACGGTGGACGTAATTATAGTTCGGGCTCAATACGGTAGCGAAACGTCTGCAGGCGGAGCCATGGACTGTCTCGAGAAAGCGCCGTACCGCCGGATCGGGATTTGCCCAGTCCTTGAGGATGGTGATGCGCCGTCCATCCTTCAGCACGAAGCCGGAGACGTCGACGGCGTTGGCGAGGCCATGTTCGGACAGCTTGTTCGAGGCCTGTGCGCTGCCCACGATCGCCCGGCAGACATAGGTGCCGAACGTGTCCACCCGGACGAGATCGCTCCCCAGGATCTGCCGCGCCGCCGGGGCCACGGCAAATTGCACCCAGCCGGTAAAGGCGCGGGCGAGCGGGCAGCGCATCGACTTGATGCCGCCCACCGGCACGCCGATGTCGATCAGCTGCACCGCGCCCTGGATCAGGCAGCCGCCGCCGAAGTCGCGATCGGGCAGCGGGCTGTAGCGAACGCCGGCGCGGCTGAGATCGGTGAAGCATTGCTGCGTCTCGCGGGGCGTGGGGCTGTTGAGCGTGATCGGGCCGCTGGGCCGTGGGCGCGAGGGCGGGGGCGCCGGGCGCTTCTCGCCGCCACCTCCGCTGCCGAAGATGCAGGCGGACAGCAGCGTCGGCAGCAACAGGCCGGCAAGGGGGCGGGATACGCGGCGAGGCACCATAAGGCGGCAGGATAGGCCAAGTCCGGCCTCGCGCGAACCACGGCTCGTCGCGCGCGCGACTCGCTTCGTCAGGCAGCGGCTTCGAGGAATCGTTCGCCCAGCTCGGTCGGCACGCGCAGCAGCCGGCCCGAGGCGCGATCGAGCAGTGCCCAGGTGGTCACCGCCTCGACGCGCGTCTTGCCGTCGGCGCCGATGAAGCGGACATGGCGGTTGAAGCGCGCGCCGCGCGGGGGCTCGGGCACCCAGGTCTCGGCGATCACGGTCTCGCCGGCGCGGACATTGCCGCGATAGTCGATCTCGTGCCGGGTCACGACCCAGACCAGGGCATCCTCCTCCTCCGGCGTCGCCAGCGATGCCCAGTGCGCGACGGCGATGTCCTGAATCCAGGCGACCCAGACGGCATTGTTCACATGGCCGAGGACGTCGATATCGTCCGGGCCGGCGGTGATGCTGAGCGAGAAGCGCGCCATGGCGGCGATGCTAGCGGCGATTCCGGGCCAGGGCTATTGCGCCAGCGTGCCGGTATCGTTCTGGAACTTGATCGCACGGATGTGCCAGCTCCGCTGTTCGGGAGTGGCGCCGTCGATGTCGCCGGTGCGTTGGAGCGTCACCTCGCCCAGTTGGTAAAACGGCTTGCCGGTTGCCTTGATGCGTCCATAGACCTGCACCGGCACGGTCACGTAGCGCTGGCCGGCGCCGGCTTCGATCTTGCCGGGCGCGCCGACATTGGCGTGATATTCGGAATAGGGGGCAAGGCGGGCCGCGAACGCGCGAGCGTCGCCGCCCAAGGCCTTGCCGCCGTCGCTCCACAGCGCCCATGCCTGATCGGTGCGGCCGCTTTCGACCAGCGCGTAATAGGTCTGGACGACATTCGCCGCGCCCTGCGCGCTGTCGGGCGTGAACTTGGCTTCGCTCACCGGTGTGCGATCGTCCGGCAGGCCGCCCGGCTGGCCGGGGGCGGGCGGGTTGAGCGGTTCCAGCTGGTCGTTGGCGGCACGCTGATCGCTGGCCGGTGCCTGCTCGGTCGCGGCGGGTGCGGCCGGCGACGCGGCGGTCATGCCATTGTCGGCGGTGGTGTCGTTCGTCGCCGGGGGCAGCCCTGACGAGCAGGCGGCGAGCGAACAGGCGGTCAGCAAGGCGGGGATCAGGCGCATCCGGTTTTCTTCCACATTAGGGAATTGCGAACGAGTCACCGGATGCGCGGGTTCCTCAATCCTGGAGCGGCCGATTGCCGACGAAGCCGAGCTTGACGATGTTGGCGCGCTTGATCGCGGCGAGCACCGTATCGAAACGCTCGTAGCGCGCCTCGGGATCGGTCTGCAGCTCCAGCACCGCAGCATCGGTGCGCAGGCGCGCAAGCTTGGCCGGCAGGGCCGCCTCGGCGAGACGGGCGCCGTCCCAGAACAGCCCGCCCTGCTTGTCGATGGCGAGGCGGTGGCTGGCGTCGTCCATGACGCCGGAGGGATCGCCCTGCGGCAGGTCGACCGGGACCTTATGGGTCATCACCGGGATGCTGAGGATCATCACGATCAGCAGCACGAGCATCACGTCGATGAATGGTGTCACGTTGATCGCGCCGATCGGCATGGGGTCGGACGCGGGTACGAACTTGCGCATGGCCTCTCCTCCGCTTTAGATGGTATATCGTAACATATGCAACGTGAGACGCAAGCTTTACGCATGTTTCCAGTTGCGGCGCTTGCCCTCGCGCAGCCAGGCGATGGCGTCCTCGACACGGCGGGCGCGGGTTTCGGGGCGCTTTGCCGTACCGATCCACTCGCAATAGTCGCGCCGGCAGCTGGGCGGGAAGGCGTCGAAGGTGGCGCGCGCGGCGTCGTCGCGGGCGAGCGCTGCCGCAAGTTCCCCGGGCACGGGCAGTTCGGGCCGGGGCTGGCGGGGCGGGCGCCTCGGCCGGCCGCCGCTGGCCAAGCGGTCGGCCGCGGCGCGCACCATTGCCTCGAAGGTCGCCGTATCCGGCAGGTCCGCGAAGCTGGTGATGCGGCGAAACTGTTCGACCTGCGGCGCTTCGCTGTCCCGATTCCACGATGCGGCCGCATGTTCCCAGAAGCCGAAGCTGGCATGCGCCTTGAATGCAATCATCATCGCGAAGGGCCGTCCGCCGAGGAGGAAGGCGGGTCGCGCCCATTTGATCGACTCTTCCACCTCCGGCACCGCGGCGTGGACCCGGGCGCGCATCCAGACCAGCAATGGCCGCGCAAAGTCTGCGCTCGTGTCGATATGGACGTCGACTCGGGGATCGGTAGGCATGGCGCGCAGAGCCTCCGCCCGGCGCGCCCTACCGTCAAGCGTCAGGGGCGGAGCGCCACATCGTCCGAATCGTCGAGTTCCTCGTCGGTGTCGTCTTCGTCCTCGTCCTCGTCGTCGAAATCGTCCTGGAGGTCGTCCTCGTCGAGGTCGTCCTCGTCCTCGTCGGCATCGTCGTCTTCCTCGCCGATTTCGTCGTCGGTCATGCTGAGCTCGTCGAGATCGTCGTCGTCGTCCTCGCGGCCGCCGAGATCGGGATTGAGATCGGTCAGCAACGACCCATTGTCGGGACCATCGCTGGTGGCCTCGAGAATTTCGGCGCGCTGGCTCTCGTCATAGCCTTCCGCGTCATAGCCGTCGTCGCCGGGGCCCTGGATGCCGCTCATCGCCTGTTTCCTTCCCAAGCCCGGCGGGAATCGCCGGGGATCACCTGCGCAACGGCGCTGCCCCCGGCTGCGTTCCGCGACTCAGCTGGGCCGGAACATCCGTCCGCGCTCGGTCACCGCTACTACCACGAGCGATAACCCGCCCATGAGGAGAAATCCGCTGTACAAGGGTATGGTCGTGCCGTCGAAGGCCTGGCCGATCGCCGCGCCGATCACCGCGCCGGCGATGGTGGTGACGAAGCCCTGCAGGCTGGAGGCGGTGCCGGCGATCGCCCCCATCTTCTCCATCGCCATGGCCGAAAAGTTGGAGGTGGCGAGGCCGAAGCACGCCATCATCAGCGCCTGTAGCACGGCGAAGCTCCACAGCGTCTCCAGCCCCAGCACGGTAATGGTGAGGTGGAGCGCGGCGACCAGCGTGAGCAGGGTGAGCGCCGTATGCGAAATCACCCGCGTGCCCAGCCGCATGACGATGCGCGAGTTGAGGAACGACCCCACCGCCATCGTGCCGGCGACGCTGGCGAACACGGTGGTCAACAGTTCCGGGCGGTGGAACACGTCGGCCATCACCTGCTGGATCGATCCGATGAAGCCGAACAGCGCGCCGGAAAGCAGGCCGGTGGCGATGGTGTAGCCCACTGCCGCCCGGTCGCGCAGCATCACGCCATAGTCGGCGATCACCCGCGCGGGTTGCAGCGACTGGCGGGCATCGGCGGCCAGCGTCTCGGGCATGCGCAGCGCGAACCAAAGGAGGATGAGGCCGCCGATCGCGCCGATACCCCAGAAGATCGTCCGCCACGATCCGCCTGCGGCCAGGATGATCTGGCCAACGGTCGGCGCGAAGATGGGGGCGGCCATGAACACGATGAACACCAGGCTCATCACCCGCGCCATCGCGCGCCCGGCATAGCAGTCGCGGACGAGGGCAACGGTGACGACGCGCGATCCCGCCGCCGCCGTGCCCATCGCGACGCGGGAGGCGAGCAGCAGCTCGAAACTGCCCGAAATCGCCGCGATCCAGCTCGTCACCACATAGCAGCCGAGCGCGATCAGCAGCACCGGCCGACGCCCGAACCGGTCGGACAGCGGACCATAGAGCAGCTGGGCGGTGCCGAAGCCGATCAGGAAGGCGGTGATCACGAACTGGCGGTGATTTGCCGAATCGACGCCCAGGCTGGTGCCGATCGCGGGCAGCGCCGGCAGCATCGAATCGATGCCGAGCGCGGTCAGCGCCATCAGCGCCGCGGCGAGGGTGACGAACTCGGCGAAGCGCAGCGGGGCCTGGCCGGCCGAGGCGGTGCTCAGGTGCGGGGCGTTCATGGCAGGGGCCATGGCCCAAGCCTTCCCGTACGTCACCCTTTTTCCGGTTGACGTGCGCGCCCGCGCAACAACATTGCGGGCTGCAACCGCCGCAGGAGACCCCGCATGACTCGCCTTTTCGTCCCCCTGTTGCTGCCGATCGCGCTGGCTGCGTGCCATGGCAGCGCGAACATCAACTTCGACGGCAACGATACGGACGGCAACAGCGTGATCTCCACCGATGCCAATGGCCGAATCCAGATCAAGGCGCCGGGCGTCCAGGGCTCGATCACGCTGCCCAAGATGGCGCTGGACGCGAAGAATTTCGACATCGACGGGGTGACGCTCTATCCCGGTTCGACGCTGAAGAACCTGAAGGTCAACGACGGCACCGGCGACAAGGACGGCCAGGTCATCGTCGAGTTCGAAAGCCCCGCGGCACCCACGGTGGTGCGCGACTGGTTCCGCGACAACATGACCAAGCAGGGCTTCAAGGTGACGACGAAGGACGATAACCTGATCGGCACCACCGATGATGGCCAGCCCTTTGCGCTGCAGCTGAGCGCGCAGGGCGACGCCAAGACCAAGGGGCTGATGCAGGTCGGCCGCTGATCCCGGATTCGGGACAGGGGGGCGCCATTGGGAAATTTCCCAAGCTTGTCGGCGCCGCGGTGGCACGACTAACCACGCGTTTTTGCGTTCGGAGACTGTGATGTTGGATACCCTCACCGAAATTCCGGTGCTTTCGCTGAACGAGCAGGCCGGCGACCCCGAGGGCTTCGCCCAGGCGTTCGGCCAGTCGTTCCAGCGCTTCGGCTTCGCGGTGGTGCGCGATCACGGCGTGCCGCAGGAACTAATTGCGCGCGCTTGGGCGCTCACCCAGGCCTTCTTCGCGCTGCCCGAGGAAGAGAAGCGCGCCCACTTCATCCCCGGCGGCGGCGGCGCGCGCGGCTACACGCCGTTCAAGACCGAGATCGCCAAGGGCGCGACCCATGTCGACCTCAAGGAATTCTGGCATATCGGCCGCGAGCTGGCCGCAGGCCATCGCTTCGCCGACACGATGGCGCCGAACGTCTGGCCGGCTGCGCCCGAAGGCTTCCGCGAGACGTTCCTCGAGCTGTTCGCCGCGCTGGACACCGCGGGCGACAAGCTGCTCTCGGCCGTTGCGCGCTATCTCGGCCTCGCGCCGGACTGGTTCGACCCCGCGGTGAAGGACGGCAATTCGGTGCTGCGCCTGCTCCATTATCCGCCGGTCGATGCCGACGCGCCCGAGGTGCGTGCCGGCGCACACGAGGACATCAACCTGATCACGCTGCTGCTCGGCGCCGAGGAAGCGGGGCTCGAGTTGCTCGATCGCGACGGCAAGTGGCTCGCGGTGAAGCCGCCCGAAGGTGCCATGGTGATCAATGTCGGCGACATGCTGCAGCGGCTGACCAACCACGTCCTCCCCTCGACCACGCACCGCGTCGTCAATCCGCCGGCCGAGCGCCGCGGCCATTCGCGCTATTCGATGCCGTTCTTCCTGCATCCGGCGCCCGATTTCCTGATCAAGACGCTGCCCGGCTGCGTAAGCGCGGAGAACCCGAACCACTATCCCGAGCCGATCACCGCGCATGATTATCTGCACGAGCGGCTGGTCGAGATCGGCCTGATCAAGAAATAAACAGCGTGTCGCGGCGCTCGCTCGCGACAAAATCTGTCTTTCCTTCGAGGGAGGGAAGACGCTAGGGACGGAGAGGCGGCGGCAGGGCGACAAACGCTCGGCCGCCGCCTTGTCGTATGGATTCAAGAGGAACGAGGAATGGCGGAAGCGTTGCGCGTGGCACTGGCGGGGCTCGGGACAGTGGGCGGCGGCGTGATTCGCCTGCTCGACGCCAATGCCGAGCTGATCAGCCGCCGCGCCGGCCGGCCGATCGAGGTGGTTGCCGTTTCCGCGCGCGATCGCACCAAGGATCGCGGAATCGACCTGTCGCGCTTCGACTGGGTGGACGATCCCGTCGAGCTCGCGCGCCACGCGAACGCCGATGTCGTAGTGGAACTGGTCGGCGGGTCGGACGGCCCGGCGCTGGCGCTCGCCCGCGCGGCGCTGGGCGCGAACAAGAGCTTCGTCACCGCCAACAAGGCGATGATCGCGCATCACGGCCTCGAACTCGCCGCGGCGGCGGAAGGCGCGCAGGTCGCGCTCAAGTTCGAGGCGGCGGTGGCCGGTGGCGTGCCGGTGATCAAGGGCCTGCGCGAAGGCGCGGCCGCGAACGAGATTGCCCGCGTGTACGGGATCCTCAACGGCACCTGCAATTTCATCCTGTCGAAGATGGAGGCCGAGGGCCGCGACTTCGCCGAGATCCTCGCCGAGGCGCAGGCGCTCGGCTATGCCGAGGCGGACCCGACCTTCGACATCGACGGCATCGACGCGGCGCACAAGCTGTCGATCCTCGCCAGCATCGCCTTCGGCACCCAGCCGGCGTTCGGCGACCTGAAGGCGAGCGGCATCCGCCACATCCTGGCGGCCGACATCGCCGAGGCGGCGACGCTCGGCTACCGCGTGCGGCTGCTCGGCATTGCGGACGCCGGCGCGCACGGCCTGTTCCAGCGCGTCCATCCGCACCTCGTGCCGCTCGACCATCCGCTGGCGCACGTTACCGGATCGACCAACGCCGTGGTGGCGGAAGGCAATTTCGTTGGCCGGCTGCTGTTCCAGGGCGCGGGCGCGGGCGACGGCCCGACGGCGAGCGCCGTGGTTGCCGACCTGATCGACATCGCCCGCGGTGAATTCGGCCCGCCTTATGCGATGCCTGCCGCCGCGCTCGTCGCGCAGCCGGCGGCGGACAGTGGCGAGCGGCGAGGCCGTTCCTATGTGCGTTTCACGGTCGCCGATCGTGTCGGCGTGCTCGCGGAAATCGCGGCGGCGATGCGCGATGCGGGCGTCTCGATCGAAAGCCTGATCCAGCGCGGGGTGAGCCCGGATGGCAGCGCGCTGGTCGCCATCGTCACGCACGAGGCGCCGGAGCGCAGCATCGCCCAGGCGCTGGAGAAGCTTCGCGGCTCGCAGAGTCTGACCGGCGAGCCGATGTGGATGCACATTCTCGACGCGTGAGCGTCGTCTGCGCCTGCGCTCAGAAGTTCAGGCGCAGGATCCGGTGTCCGGTGTCGGGGCACACCGGCATGCCGGTGCGGTTGCACGCCGGGCCCTCGGCGGCCTGGAGCATCTCCATTTTGCGATCGATCAGCGGCTCGCGAGCGCCCGCGATCCGGGCCCGCGCATCGCGAGTGCCGCAATCCCGCTCGACCTCGCAGGTGGTGATCAGCGGCGACAGCACCGGCCGGGGCCGGGCCGAGCGCCGCAAGGTGGTGCGGACGATGCGCGGCCGCGCGGCTTCCGCCGCGCTCACCGCAGCCGC
>JAIYAA010000208.1 GCA_027489295.1 Sphingomonadales bacterium
CGCTTCTTCAACGCGCCGGACGTCAAGCTGACGGACATCGGTGGCAACCAGTGGAAGGGCCGGTATCGCTCGCACAGCCTGCTGGTGGGTCTGACCTACAACTTCGGTGCGCCGGAGCCGGTCGCTCCGCCGCCGCCGCCGCCGCCGCCGCCGGCTCCGGTTGCTGAGACCCCGCCGCCGCCGCCGCCGCCGCCGGCTCCGGAAGCCAAGGTCTGCACGCCTGGGCCGTACATCGTGTTCTTCGACTGGAACAAGTCGGACGTCACGCCGGAAGCAGCGAGCATCCTGGACAATGCGATCAGCAACTATGCGGATTGCAGCAACACCCAGGTCGTTCTGGCCGGCCACGCCGACCGTTCGGGCTCGGCGAGCTACAACGTTGGCCTGTCGCAGCGTCGCGCGGACTCGGTGAAGGCGTACATGACCGGCAAGGGTATCCCCACCGGCGTGATCACGACCGAAGCGTTTGGCGAGAGCCGCCCGCGCGTCCAGACCGCCGATGGTGTTCGCGAACTGCAGAACCGTCGCGTGGAAATCACCTACGGTCCGGGTTCGGGTCAGTAAGACCTGCCGGCCCGCAAGGGATGGAAAAGAGGGGAGGCCGGGCAACCGGCCTCCCTTTTTTGCGTGCTGAACATGGCCCCTTGCGATGCCGGTACCAGTGCCGCATCGTCACGAGCGATGGCGCTCCACCTAATCGTCCCAGCAACGCCGGATGACACCGACCGCGAAGCGATCCTGGCGCCGCTGCGAGCCCACAACATCGCGCATGCCGGGGATGCGCGCTCGCGGCCCATCGCCATCCTGCTGACCGACGACGGCGGCAACCGCGTCGGCGGGCTATGGGGACGATGTTCCTACGATTGGCTGTTCGTCGAATATCTCGCGGTGCCCGAGGCGCTTCGCGGCGCCGATCATGGCACCGCGCTGATGCAGCGCGCCGAGGCGTTGGCGCGGGACCATGGCTGTGTCGGCATCTGGCTCGACACCTTTTCGTTTCAGGCACGCGGATTCTACGAGAAACTGGGTTTCACGCTCTGCGGCCAGATCGATGATTTCCCGCCAGGCCATCAGCGCTTCTTCCTGCAGAAGCGACTCGCCTAGCGCGCTTTCAGGGTGACCGTGCGCGCCAACGACTCGGTAACTGCGGCATTGAAAAACCATCGCGTCGTCACGGAAGGTGAAGAGGCTCCAGCCGCTCAGTCCGCTGCCAGCGCAGCCGCCAGCCAGTCCGGCACCAGCGCATCGCCCAACGCCTCGACCCGTCGCAACTCGACCATGCGGTCGAACTCGGGATAGGCGATGCGGGTGCGATCGCCGGTCTCGCCGAGCGGTGCCACGACAAGCCGGCGGTTGACCTTCGCGCGATAGTGCATGCGCGCGGTATTCTCCTGCCCGACATAACAGCCCTTGGTGAAGCTGACCCCGTTCAGTTCGCCTGCATTGCATTCGAGCCACAGCGTCTTGTCGGTGCCGAGTTCCTCCGCGCCCTCGGTAACGCCGAGCGACAGCCGGTGGCGTCGCCACGCCGCGGCAGCGCTGGCGCCGCCCGCCACCCCCAACCAGCGCGAGCCGAGCGCCGGCAGGCGCGGATCGGGGTCGGTGCCAGGGCGGGGTTCCGGCGACCAGTGGACGCCGCCCGCAACGGGTTCGATCGCGATCGCGCGGCGCAGTCGGTACAGCGTCAACCGGCGGGCGAGCGCGTCGCGCACCGAGGCCTCGCAATCGATCAGGATCGCGTCGCCATCGGCCCAGAGCAGGAAATCGAACAGCGCCTTGCCCTGCGGGGTTAGCAGGCCGGCCCATTGCGGCGTCTCCGGCATGACGTGCGCCACATCCTGGGTCAGCAGCCCCTGCAGGAAGCCGCGAACATCGTCGCCGGTGAGGCGCAGCAGCGCGCGGTCGTCGAGCCAGGTGCTGGTATCGTCCATGCCGAACAGGTAGGACGCGGCCAACGCTCACGAAAGAGGCAAAGCCATGGCGAATGTCGAACTCAAGCTGCGCGGCGGTCGCGTGCATCTTCCCAGCGGTCCCGCGGACGTGGATATCGGCGTCTCCGGCGGCAAGATCGTCGCGATCGGGAATGTCGGCGATGCCGGCGAGACGATCGACTGCACCGGGCTGGACGTGCTGCCGGGCGTGATCGACAGCCAGGTGCATTTCCGCGAGCCGGGGCTCGAGTACAAGGAAGACCTGGAGAGCGGCAGCCGCTCGGCGGTGCTGGGCGGGGTGACCGCGGTGTTCGAAATGCCGAACACCAAGCCCAATACCGACAGCGCCGATGCCGTCGCCGACAAGCTTGCCCGCGCCCATCATCGCATGTGGTGCGACCACGCCTTCTATGTCGGCGCGACCAATCACAATGCCGAGCATCTGGCGGAACTGGAGCGGCTGCCGGGTACCGCCGGCGTCAAGATCTTCATGGGCGCCTCGACCGGCGACCTGCTGGTGTCCGACGACGCCAATCTCGCGCGCGTGCTCGCAGCGGGCCACCGGCGGGTGGCGATCCACGCCGAGGACGAGTTCCGCATGCAGGACCGTTTGGGTGAGCGCGTGCCGGGCGATCCGTCCTCGCACCCGGTGTGGCGCGACGACGAGAGCGCGATCCTCGCCACCCGCCGCATCCTCCG
>JAIYAA010000044.1 GCA_027489295.1 Sphingomonadales bacterium
TAGTGCGAGGCAAGTGCCACCTCGCACCCGCCGCCCAGCGCGGTGCCGTGCACGGCGGCGATCACCGGCTTGTCGAGCGCCTCGATCTGGTCGACCAGCACCGGCAGCGACGGCTCGGCCATCGCCTTGCCGAACTCGGTGATGTCGGCGCCCGCGAAAAAGGTCTTGCCGGCGCAAATGATGACGACCGCCTGGATGCTGTCGTCGCCCTTGGCTTCTTCGATGCCGGCCTGCAGCCCCTGCCGCACCGCGGCGCCGAGCGCGTTCACGGGCGGATTGTCGGAGGTGAGGATCAGGACAGCGCCCTGACGGCTGGTTGTAATCACGGACATGTCGTCGAACTCCCTAGTTCGCAATTCCGGCCGCGGCCGGGAGGGGGTGGGCAGCGCTCATCGGGTGAGCGCCGAATAAATCAGCGTCTTCAGCTCGCGCCGGATCGGGTAGAGCATCGACGGGGAAAACTGCGTCATGAACACCATCGAGAGCCGCTCGACGGGGTCGACGAAGAAGGCGGTGGAGAACATGCCGCCCCAATAGAATTCGCCGACCGAGCCGGGGATCATCGTCTTGGCGACGTCCATGTTGATCGCGAAGCCCAGGCCGAAGCCGACCCCTGCATTGGTCGTCTCGCTGAACAGCCCGCGTGACAGGCTGGCAAGGTCGCGGCCGCCGGGCAGGTGGTTGATCGTCATCAGCTGGATCGTCTTGGGCGAGACGAGCCGTACGCCGTCCAGCTCGCCGCCGTTCAGCAGCAGCGTGTTGAAGCGGTGATAGTCGAGCGCGGTCGACACCAGCCCGCCGCCGCCCGAGAGCAGCCGGGGAAAGCGCGACCAGGCCGATGCCTCGCCGCGATCGTACAGCACCCGACCTTCGCCTTCCTTCATCGTCCAGCAATCGGCGAGGCGGTGCACCTTGTCTTGCGGAACCTGGAAGAAAGTGTCGTGCATGCCCAGCGGCGCGAAAATGCGTTCGGCGAAGAAGCGGTCGAGCGTCATGCCCGAAAGCCGTTCGACCACCGCGCCCAGCACGTCGGTCGCGACCGAATAGGTCCAGGCTTCGCCGGGAGAGAATTCCAGCGGCAGCGTGCCCAGCGCCGCGACGAATTCGTCGAGCGTCAGATTGCCGTGCCAGCTTTCGATCTTGCCGGCGCGATAGGCGGCGTCGACCGGGCTGCGCTCCTGGAAGCCATAGGTGAAGCCGGCGGTATGCCGCAGCAGGTCGACCATCCGTATTGGCTGGGCGGTCGGCGTCGTCACGAACGCCGCCCCCTCGCCGCCGCCAGCATAGACGCCGACGCCCTTCAGCGCGGGCAGGACATGGTGGACCGGGGTGTCGAGCGCGACCAGCCCTTCCTCCAGCAGCAGCATGAAGGCGAGGCTGGTGACCGGCTTGGTCATCGAGGCGATGCGGAACAACGTCGATTCGTCGACGGGCGCGCCGCCCTCACGCGCGGCACCCTGGTGCGAGAAGTGCACGATCCGGCCATCCCGCGCGATCAGCAGCTGCGCGTGCGGCAGCTTGCCGGAATCGAGATAGCGCGCCTTCACAAAGGCATCGATCCGCGCCAGCCGGCGGGCATCGAATCCATGGGCGATCGGGTCGTCGACTTCCATCGCTGGCGGCATACCTCTCGTTCGAAACGCGTGCAATGCACCTTCTCGCGGGTGCCTGCTTTCTATTGCCTTGAGCGGGCGGCAAATCAACACTAACGTGAGGACAGGGTGGTGCTTGCGCCAAACCCAAAGTTCAGAATTCGATGGAGAGAGCTGCCTTGACCCTCGAACCGATCGTGCCCTTGCCGCCGGATTGGCCCAAAGCCCCGCTGGCCGCCGTCGACGCCCTGCTCACCGCGCCCGGCGCCAAGTTCGAAATGGAGACGGTGGAGATCCGCGGGATCCCGACGCGGGTGTGGAAGAACTCGCCGCCCAGCGCCGCCATCCTTGCCCGGCTGGCGCGCGGCTATGGCGATCGGCCGTTCACCGTCTACCAGGACGAGCGGGTCAGCTACGAGGCGAACTATCGCGCGACCTGCCATCTTGCCTCGTGGATGCAGGCGCAGGGCGTGGCCAAGGGCGACCGCGTCGCGCTGGCGATGCGCAACCTGCCCGAATGGCCGACGATCTTCTTCGCAGCGGTGAGCATCGGGGCGATCCTGGTGCCGCTCAACGCCTGGTGGACCGGTGCCGAGCTCGAATATGGCATGAAGGATTCGGGCGCGAAGCTGCTGTTCGTCGACGGCGAACGGCACGAGCGGCTGAAGCAGTGCTATGCCGCCCTGCCCGATCTCGAACGGGTGGTGGTCAGCCGCGCCCGTGCGCCGCTCGAGGGCGAGGTGGTCGCGCTCGAATCGATCCTCGGCCCGTGCAACAGCTGGGCCGAGCTTGCCGACATCGCCTTTCCCGAGGTCGCGATCGCGCCGGACGACGATGTGACGCTGTTCTACACCAGCGGCACCACCGGCAACCCCAAGGGCGCGGTGGGCACGCACCGCAACCTGATGACCAACATCCTCACCTCGGGCTATTCGGTCGCGCGGTCGATGCTGCGCCGGGGCGAGATGCCGCCGGCGGCGCCGCCCTACAAGGTGGGGCTGCTGGTGATCCCGCTGTTCCACGTCACCGCCTGCAGCGCCGGGCTGATGGCGCTGATCGCCGCCGGCGGCACGGTGGTGTTCATGCGCCGCTGGGAGCCGATCGAGGCGATGGAGATCATCCAGCGCGAGAAGGTGAACCAGACCGGCGGCGTGCCGACCATTGCGTGGCAGCTGCTCGAACATCCCGAACGACACGCCTATGATCTGTCGAGCCTCGAGAGCATTTCCTATGGCGGTGCCCCCTCCGCACCGGAGCTGGTGAAGCGGATCTACGAGGAATTCGGCGCGCTGCCCGGCAACGGCTGGGGCATGACCGAGACGATGGCGACGGTGACGCACCATACCGGCGAGGAATATCTCGCCCGGCCGACCAGCGCCGGCCCGCCGGTGCCGGTCGCCAATCTCAAGATCATGGACGTCGACGGTACCCGCGAACTGCCCGCCGGCGAGGTAGGCGAGCTCTGGGCCAGCGGGCCGATGATCGTGAAGGGCTATTGGAACAAGCCCGAGGCGACCGCCGAGACCTTCCGCGACGGCTGGGTGCGCACCGGCGATCTCGCACGGCTGGACGAGGAGGGGTTCCTCTACATCGTCGATCGCGCCAAGGACATCATCATCCGCGGCGGCGAGAACATCTATTCGTCCGAGGTGGAGGACGTGCTGTATGCGCATCCTGCGGTGACCGACGCGGCGCTGATCGGCGTGCCGCACCGCACGCTGGGCGAGGAGCCGGTGGCGGTGGTGCATCTCGCACCCGGCACCTCGGCGACCGAGGCGGAGCTGCAGGCCTTCGTGCGCGACCGCATCGCGGCGTTCAAGGTGCCGGTGGCAATCCGCTTCTCGGAGGAGACGCTGCCGCGCAACGCCAACGGCAAGATCCTCAAGAAGGACCTGAAGGCCTTGTTCGTGACCGAACGGGCGGCGTGAACGGATCTCGATCCTCCCCTGCGCGGGGGAGGATCGGGCGCTATGCGATATGCACCGCGGTGCCGGCGGCGGCGGCTGCGGCGGCGATGTCCTCCGGCGGCGGCTGGTCGGTCACCAGATCCTGCACGTCCGCGAACCGGGCGACGTGCACGAAGCCCGGCCGGTGGAACTTGGTGGCATCGCACAGCACCGCCACGCGCCGCGCCTGCGGCAGCAGGCTGCGCTTGAACGCGGCCTCGCCCACGTCGAAATCGAGAAAGCCGCGCGCCGCGTCGATCGCGCCCATCGATAGCACGGTCAGGTCCGGCGCGAACTGCCGGCAATAGTCGATCGGTTCGCTGCCGAACGCGGCATGATAGTCGGGATCGACCGCGCCTCCGGCGACGAACAGGCGCTGGCCGGGGTGCTTGAGCACCTCGGCGGCGATTTCCATGCTGTTGGTGATCACGGTCAGGTCGCGCAGGTCGCCCAGCAGGCGGGCCAGCCACAGGGTGGTGGTGCCCGAATCGAGCATCAGCGTCATGCCCGGGTGAACCAGCGCCAGCGCGCGCTCGGCGATGCGCTGCTTCGCGTCGGCCTGGTCGCGGAGCCGCTGGCGATAGGGCGGCTCCAGCGCCCCGCCGGGCAGGCACACGCCGCCATGGATCTTCTGCACCCGACCGGCCTGTTCGAGCTGGCGCACGTCGCGGCGGATCGTCTCCTCGGACACGTCGAACCGCTCCGCCAGCTCGGCGATCGAGCATTGGCCGCGCTGCTCGAGCAGCTCGAGCAGCGTCGTCAGCCGCGCGGTTTGCGTGGCGCGGGCAGAAGGCGCCCTGACGGGCATGTCCAAGCTTTCCATGCACCGACTCTACCAGCGTTGCAGAACAACGAGAACCCACAAGAGAACGTTCAAAACCACATAAAACAACATATAATGTCACATGCGCGTCATGAAGCGTCCCTAGGCGCCGCTCCGGGGCAGCCAGGGCAGGCCGGCCCCCACACACCAAAAGGGAGGGCAATATGGCATTCACCTACCGCGCGGCGCTCGCCGCGCTGGCCGTCGGCGCGAGCTGCATTTCGATGGCCGCCGCCGCGCAGGACGCGACGCCGCAGGCGCCGGAAGACGGCGAGATCGTCGTCAACGGCTACATCGCCTCGCTCGCCAAGGCGCGCGAGCTGAAGCGCGCGTCCAACATCATGAAGGACGTGATCGTCGCCGAGGACATGGCGAAGTTCCCGGAACTCAACCTGGCGGAATCGATCCAGCGCCTGCCGGGCGTGGCGATCAACCGCGAGGCCGGCGAGGGTCGCCGCATCACGCTGCGCGGCCTTGGCCCCGATTTCACCCGCGTCCAGCTCAACGGCATGGAAGTGCTGGGCAATGTCGACTCGGCGATGGACAGCCGCGGCCAGCGCTCGCGTGATCGTGCGTTCGATTTCAACATCTTCGCGTCCGAGCTGTTTTCGCGCGTCGAGGTGGAGAAGAGCTATCAGGCCTCGCAGGCCGAAGGCGGCATGGCCGGCACCGTCGGCCTGTTCACCGCCAAGCCGCTCGAGCAGAAGCAGGGGCTGACCGGCGCGATCTCGGCCAAGCTCGGCACCAACAGCTTCACCAAGGATGCCCAGCCGCGCGTTGCTGCGATGCTCAGCCAGAACTGGGGCGATCGCTTCGGCATCCTGCTCTCGGTCGCCTATTCGAAGCGCAAGACCGAGGAACAGGGCTATAACACCTATTCGCCGACCCAGCTCAGCGCGAGCAAGATCGCCGGCTACCTGACCAAGGGCCTCGACATCTCGGCGCTTTCGGCGGACCAGCAGGCCAAGTTCAAGTCGGGCGATCTGGTGTTCGCCTCGGGCAACCGCCTGTCGGTGTGGGATGCGCGGCAGGAGCGCCTGGGTCTGACCCTCGCCACCCAGTGGCGCCCGGCGGACAATCTGCTGTTCACCCTCGACGGGCTGCACGGCGAGTTCACCACCCACCGTGACGAGTATCACCTCGCGACCCGGCCGAACAACACCTCGGGCTCGGTGATCTTCGACACGACCTCGAAGATCAATTCGATCCACTGGGACAGCACGAACTTCGTCGATGCGATCAGCGTCGACAACGTCACCTATGCCAGCGAGCATCGCCGTTCGCTGAACAAGAACAAGTTCAACCAGATTGCGCTGACCGGCAAGTGGGACGCGAGCGACAGCCTGACCTTCGACGGCCATGTCGGCTACGAAGATTCGAAGTACACCACGCCCTACGACGACAAGCTCTACCTGCGCGCCTATGGCGGCATGACGACGACCTACTCGGCCGACGGCACCGACGCGACCAACGTCTATCGCTGGAACACCACCGATCCGTCCAAATACGAATTCAAGGAATTCTACTTCCGCGAGTTCTGGAACAAGACCAGCCTGAAGGAAGCGGTGGGCAACGCCGCGCTCAAGCTGAACGAGGTCTTCACGCTGCGCGCCGGCGGCAGCTATCGCCGCTACCAGACCTCGGGGTCCGAGGTGTATAATGACGGCCAGTTCCACCAGTTCACCGGCGCGCCGGTGACGGCATACGGCGTCGTGTTCAGCCAGAACAAGGCGGCGAGCTGGATCGCGGGCGATTATGCCAAGGCCTTCGCCCAGTACAACGCCGCGCACACGGTGGCGGGCGCAACCGACATCGAGAACACCTACAAGGTGACCGAGTCGACCGGGGCGGGCTATGGCCAGCTCGAATGGAACGCGCCGCTGGGCGGCATGCGCCTGCGCGGCAATATCGGCCTGCGCGCCTATTTCACCGATCTCGACAGCAACGGCCTGCTGACCAACAGCAACGACACCCCGATCGGCGGCAACACCACCCACTCCAGCTATTCGGGCGTGCTGCCGACGCTGAACGCCACGCTCGAGGTGGCGCCCAGCTTCCTGCTCCGCGTCGCGGCGGCAAAGAACATCAACCGTCCGGGCCTCAGCTCGGTCGCTGCGGCGGGCAGCGCCAATGCGGACAGCGGCAAGATCACCGCGAGCATCGGCAACCCGAACCTGAAGCCCTACAAGGACAATTCGGTCGAAGCCTCGGCCGAATGGTATTTCGGCAAGGTGGGCCTGGTCTCGGTGGGCGTGTTCCACAAGGATATCCAGAACCTCGTCGTCTCGCAGACGCTGAAGAACGTGCCGTTCAGTGCCACCGGGCTGCCGCTCTCGACGCTGCCGGGGGTGACCGCTACCACCAATGTCGACGAGTTCACCCAGCCGGTGAATCAGGCCAAGGCCTATGTCACCGGCGTCGAGCTTGCCGCGCAGAGCAACTTCACCTTCCTGCCCGCGCCGTTCGACAAGCTGGGCATGGCGGCGAACCTGACGCTGCTCGATTCGAATGCGCCCTACAAGGGTACCGACAATCCGATCCCGGGCCTGTCGAACACCAACGCCAACGCGACGCTCTATTACGAGACCAAGCGCTGGGGCATCCGCGGATCGATGAACTATCGTTCGTCGTACCTGCGCACCGCCTATGACGGCAAGGATCCGACCAGCAAGGACGGCTTCGACGGCACCGTCTATGTCGATGCGGCGGCATTCTTCAATGTGACCGATCGGGTGCGGCTGACGCTTGATGCGATCAACCTCACCAACGAGACCGAGGTGCAGTTCAACAGCATCTACCACCGCCTGCACAACGAAACGCGCAGCGGCACCACGGTGTTCGCCGGGATCGGCGTGAAGTTCTGACCTTCCTCCCCCGAGGACTCAACTGGCCGGCCCGGGGTTCGCCCCGGGCCGGCTTTTTTTGAAGGCGGGAGGGCGATCTCCGCCGCCACCCGTCCCGGTCTAGGGGGCAGCGCGAAGCGGCTACCGTATATTCGCGGTGTCGCGGGCAGCGCCAACATCCGCTGGCGAAGGGCGCGAAGGATGCGGTACGTACCGCAAGCAAAAGAGGCGGGGAATGATAATGGATTCGACTCGAGAGAGACGGCCGCAAAAGCTCGCGGAGTGGCGCGAGCGGCTGGCGCATGAAACGGTCTTCGTTCCCCCCAATCGCGGCGCGCTGTGGACCGGCATTGGTGCGGAAACTGCACAATATCTTGCCCGATCAATGGGTCTGATCACGCTCGAAATGACGCCGCTCGGCGCCAGCCTCGACAGGGGAGCTCTGTCCGCACAGTTGAAGCGCGATTTCGGTGATACGTGGATTGCGGAGAAGCGTCTTGTATTCAAGATGTTGTCGGTGATCTTTGTAAAGGGACTCATGGGCCAGGTTACGGTGTTTCTGCCCGAAGGGATGGCGCGTCCTGCAAATGGTGCGGAAGGATCGTTCGCCTACAACGTGAAGATCCTCTGGGACGAAATGAAGGAGGTCGACTTTGGCGACCCGCGGTTGGCGTTGCACATGGTCACATCCGTGCGGGTCTGCTGGGTCAGGGCCAAGCAGGTCTGTTCCGAAACGCTGATGTCTGCGTCCAAGCACGTGCATTGAGCAGTTCGGGGGCGTCGAACAACGCGATGCCTTCTTCCAGCTCGGGCACCCGCGCAACCACCTCGCCCGTCGGGGCGATGATCGCCGTGCAGCCATAGCTCACTCGATCCGCGGCCGTGCCGTTGACATCGGCCGATGCGACCCAGCACCCGGTCTCCTGCGCGCGGGCAACGAGGTTGGCGAGGTTCCGGGCCCGCCAGCGCTCTGCAGTGTCCGGGCGAAGCAGGTTGTTCAACGGATACAGGATCAGTGCCGCACCCCCCGCCGCCACGGACGCTGCCGCTTGCGGATAATTGGCGTCGTTGCAGATGTTGATGCCGTAGCGCAGCCCTGCGCGGTGGAAGACCGGGAACGCGGTGCCGGGCGTAACGCCCGGCTCGTTCGGATGCGCTTTCGCATAGCGCCCGACGATCCTGCCCGCCTCGATGACCAGCGCGTTGTTGCATATACCAGCAGCGGTCGCTTCGAACGCGCCGATCACCAGCGTTGTCGGGAAGCCACGCACGCAGGCGCACAGCCGGGGAAGCGCGGCCGCAGCATGCTCGGCGCGTGCGTAAATCGTGGCGGTATCGTAGGAATGGCCGAGCAGCCACGCTTCCGGGAACAGCAGAAGGTCGACCCCTTCGGCTTCTGCCCAGCACAGCCGTTCGACGATCGTGGCGATGGCCAGCTCGGCATCGTCGAACACGGGGCGGCACTGGACGGCGGCGATGCGCATGCGGCGTCAGTCGTTCGCGAGAACGCGGCCGATCGCGTCGTGCCAGCCGGCAAGCCGGGTCGCGCGCGCCGTGGGCTCGATCTGCGGCTCAAAGGTGCGGATCGTGCCGCGCATCATCACCGCGTCGTCGAGGCTGTCGAACATGCCGCAGCCGACTCCGGCGAGCATCGCCGCGCCCAAGGCCGTCGTCTCGGCGAAATCGGGGCGGTCGACGGGCAGGGCGAGCATGTCGGCCAGGTCCTGCGCGATCCAGTCGTTGGTCACCATGCCGCCGTCGACGCGCAGCCGCGCCCATTGCGCGCCGTCGGCCGCGAAGGCGGTCGCCAGATCGTGGCTCTGGTGCGCCATCGCCTCCAGCGCGGCGCGGACGATATGCGCGCGGCCGGCGGCAAAGCTCAGGCCCGAGATCGTCGCCCGCGCCTCCGGTTGCCACCAGGGGGCGCCAAGACCGGTGAGCGCGGGCACGCAATAGACGCCGCCATTGTCCGGCACCGATCGGGCGAGCGTCTCTGTCTCCTGCGCGCTGGCGATCATGCCCAGCGAATCGCGCAGCCACTGGACCAGGCTGCCGGCGACGAACACCGATCCCTCCAGCGCATAGGTCCGCCGCCCGCCGAGCTGCCACAGCACCGTCGACAGCAGCCGGTGGCGCGAGCGCGGCTGGAGCGTGCCGGCATTGGTCAGCACGAAGGCGCCGGTGCCGAAGGTGGCCTTGGTATCGCCGGGGGTTAGGCAGGCCTGGCCGATCGTCGCGGCCTGCTGGTCGCCGGCCAGGCCGCAGATCGGGATCGCACCGCCGAACAGGCGGGTGATGCCGAAGCGGCCGGCGCAGTCGACGATTTCGGGCAGGGCCCCGCGGGGCGCCGCAAACTGGTCGACCAGCCCGTCGCTCCAGCCGCCGCTGCCCAGGCCCATCAGCAGCGTGCGCGAGGCGTTGGTGGCATCGGTGATGTGCAGGCCGCCGGTAAGCTTCCACACCAGCCAGCTTTCCACCGTGCCGATCGCCAGCCGATCGCCCGCGGCGCGCAACTGCGGCCAGTTCTCCATCGCCCAGGCGATCTTGGTGCCCGAGAAATAGGGATCGAGCAGCAGCCCGGTGCGCGCCTGGATGCCGGGTTCCTCGCCCGCCTCGCGCAGCGCCTGGCACAGCGGCCCGGTGCGGCGGTCCTGCCAGCTGATCGCCGGGGCCAGCGGCTGCCCGGTCGTCTTGTCCCAGAACACCACCGTCTCGCGCTGGTTGGTGATGCCGATCGCGGCGATGCGTTGCGGCCCGCCGGCCAGCGCCACCATCGCCGCCGCGCAGGCATGGCTGTGCCGCCAGATCTCGTCGGCATCATGCTCGACGAGACCGGGACCGGGATAATGCTGCGTCAGTTCTGCAGATTTGCTGGCAACACATTGTCCGGATGGCGCAAAGAGCATCGCCCGCGTCGAAGTGGTGCCCTCGTCGATCACCAGGAGCAATTCGGCCATGGAAGTGAGGCTAGCTGGCAACAGATGGCGCCGCAATTGCGCCGTGTTAGGGCCTTGCATTGCCGCGACAGCGACGCGTCTCTACACTGTACCAGAAAGGGAATTTCGCGTGGACCAGCGTACAGGCAGATTTAGCGACGATGAGCGTGCGGGGCGGGTATTGCCCGACGCCATGACGGCGGCCGATCTGCCCGAGGAACTGGAAGGGGAGGGCGCCGCCCCGAACCTCCGGCGCGATCGCCTGATGGCGGCGCTGGTGCTGATCGCGGGCATGGGGCTGGTGCTGGCGCTGCCCTTCGCCCTGCAGGCCGGCGCGCGCTTCTTCCTGCCGGTGACCGCCTCGTTGGTGATCGCGATCGCCCTGGTTCCGATGCTCGAATGGCTGGAGCGGCATCGGTTGCCCGCGCCGATCGCCGCCTTTGTCTGCGTGCTGCTGTTCCTCAGCGCGGCGAACATCGCGCTCGCCTCGATCGTGGTGCCGGCCTGGCAGTGGATCCGGCGGCTGCCGGAGAGCATCCCGAAGATCCAGCACAATCTGGAACCGCTGATCCGCTTCTACTCGAACCTCGAGCGGTTCGTGAACAAGACGCTCAACAACTTCGCCTCGGCCCCGGTTCGCCAGCCGGTGGTGCAGGCCGCCCAGCCGCCGACGTCGCTGATGGACCTGTTCACCACCTCGGCGCCGTCCGCGCTGATCGAAATGTTCTTCGCCATCCTCGTCATCTATTTCTTTCTGTCCGGCTGGACCCGGCTGCGTCGCCGCGCGATCACCAGCCGGGCGAGCTTCGGCGGGGCGATGGCGACCGCGCGGGTGATCCAGGACGTGGTCGACGACACTTCGGCCTATCTGGGCACGATCACGCTGATCAACTTCACCCTGGGCCTGATCGTCGCCGGCGCGCTGTGGCTGATGGGCATGCCGACGCCGTTGATGTGGGGCGGCCTCGTCGCGCTGCTCAACTATATTCCGTATATCGGCCCGGTGATCGCGGCGCTGCTGCTCGCGGTGGGTGGGCTGATGAGCTATGCCGATATCGGCACGGCGATGGTGCCGCCGATCATCATGATCGCGGCGCATCTGGTGGAGGCGAACGTGGTGACGCCGCTGATCGTCGGCCATCGCCTTACCATCAACCCGATCATGATCCTGATCTCGCTGAGCTTCTGGGGCTGGGTGTGGGGCACCACCGGCGCGCTGCTGGCGGTACCGCTGCTGATCATCATCCAGACCGTACTCAACGCCGCCGGCAAGCCTGACATCGCCGGATTCCTGTTCGAACAGGGCACGCTGGTGCGCGATCCTTCGGACAATCGTGCACGCCGTCGTGCGAACCTCGATCAATCCGGTTGACAGCCCCAAAACACGCAGCTAGGTGCCGCCTCCTCGCTTGGCTCAAGCGGGTGTAGCTCAGTTGGTTAGAGCGCCGGCCTGTCACGCCGGAGGTCGCGGGTTCGAGCCCCGTCACTCGCGCCACTCGCCTGGCGAGGTCCCATACGGAATCCGGCGACCACTGGTCGTCCAAGATTTCCTCGCTTGGTAGCAAGCGGGTGTAGCTCAGTTGGTTAGAGCGCCGGCCTGTCACGCCGGAGGTCGCGGGTTCGAGCCCCGTCACTCGCGCCA
>JAIYAA010000402.1 GCA_027489295.1 Sphingomonadales bacterium
GCCGCTGAAATCGGCAGGCCACAGCATATCTTGCGCTATTGGGAAACGCGTTTTCCCCAGCTGAAGCCGCTCACCCGTGCGGGCAACCGCCGGTATTACCGACCCGACGACGTGGCGCTCGTGCGCCGCATCCACCAGCTCCTCAGCGAAGAGGGCTATACCATCCGCGGCGTTCAGCGACTGCTCGCGGACGAAAAGGCGGCACGCGGCAGGAACCGCACCGCCGAGCTTCAGGCGATCCGCGATTCCCTCGCTAACGCGCTGGAAGCGGATCGCTGAGCCTCAGGCATCCGGGCCCAGGCTCGGATCCAGATCGCGCGGGCGCACGAACCGAACGAGTTCGGCGCTCGCGCGCGGCACTTGCTGCCACGCCGAAACATCGAAGCGTAGCTCGGCGAGGGTGGCGGTCGGGAACTTCCGCTCGACCTCGTCGCGCAGCGGCCCGTCCTCGGTCACGCGATCGAGCACCAGCTCTTCCAGGCCCGGATTGTGCCCCGACAGCAGCACCACATCGGCGCTGTCCGGCAGGGCCTCCACCGCATCGAGCAATGTCGGCAGCGAGGCGAGGTAGAGCTTCTGGTCCCACACCGGCTCGACCGCGCTGCCATAGCCCTGCGACACCTGATCCAGCGTTTCCTTCACCCGCACCGCCGGCGAGGCGATGGCATGATCGAAGCGCAGGCCCTGCTCGCGCAGATAGCGGCCCATCGCCACGGCGGCGCGCTGGCCCTTGGGATTGAGCGGCCGATCGAAATCGCGGGCGACCGGATCGTCCCAACCGGACTTGGCGTGGCGGAGGACGAGAAGGGTCTTCATGCTTCCCCGGAAGTGGCGCTGGCGGTTGCCTCCGCCTCATGCCGCAACCCGGTGCCCAAGGAAAGCCGAACCCGTTCGACCGCGGCATCCAGCGTGGTCCGCGTGATCCGCGTGCCCGGCGGAAAGGCATCGAGCAGCCGCGACGGCGTGGCGGCGGAGAGCAGCACGAACGCGCCGCGATCGTCCGCCCGGCGGATCAGCCGACCGAACGCCTGGGCAAGACGGGCGCGGACGATGCGGTCGTCATAGGCCGAACCGCCGCCGGCCAGCCGCCGCGCCGCGTGGAGCACGCTCGGCTTGGGCCAGGGCACACCCTCCATCACCACCAGCCGCAGCGAATCGCCGGGCACGTCCACCCCGTCGCGGAGCGCATCGGTGCCGATCAGCGAGGCACGCGGATCGTCGCGGAAAATGTCGACCAGCGTGCCGGTGTCGATCGGGTCGACATGCTGGGCGAGCAGAGGGAGGCCGTCGCGCGCCAGCCGGTCGGCGATGCGGGCATGCACCGCGCGGAGGCGGCGGATCGCGGTGAACAGTCCCAGCGTGCCACCGCCCGCCGCGGCGATCAGCCGGGCATAGGCGTTGGCGAGCGCCGCCATGTCGCCGCGCTTGACGTCGGTGACGATCAGCACCTCGGCCTGGTTGGGATAGTCGAACGGGCTCTTCGCCTCGAAGCGCTGGGCGGGGCGGAGCAGATGGGTGCTGCCGGAGCGGGCCTCGGCCACGTCCCAGTCGCCGCCGGCGCGCAGCGTGGCGGAGGTGACGAGCACGCCGTGCGCGGGCTCCAGCACGGTCTTGGCGAGGGGCCGGGCGGGATCGAGCCAGTGACGGTGCAGCCCGACATCGAATTCGCGGCCCTCGACGCGATCGACGGCGAGCCAGTCGACGAATTCGGGATCGGCCGGGCCGCCGATCCGGGCGATCAGCGCGAGCCACGCGCCCACCGTATCGACGCGCCAGCCGAGCGAGGCGATCGCGCCTTCGATTCGGGCGCGGGCCGGGCCGTCCATCCAGTCGGGCGCCTCGGCCAGCACCGCCTCGAGCCGGCGGCCAAGCACCACCATCGGGCGGAGCAGCGCGTCGAGCGCGACGGTGGCATTGCCCGCGGCCTCGACCAGTGCGGCATCGGGTTCGGTGAGCTCGGTCTCCAGCCCATAGCCCGCGTCCGCCGCGCCATTGGCATCGCGCGCATAGACCAGCCCCCGCACCGCCGCGAGCAGCGACTCGATCGGCCCGAACGGCTCGCCTTCGTTCAGCCGCTGGAGCCAGCCGTCGCTGGGCAGCGCACGCGCCGCGTCGACCGCCTCGGAAATCGCGCGGCCGCCGCCATCGTCATAGCTGGCGACGTCGGACAGGCGGGCGGCAAGGCCTCGGCGGCGGCCGCGCGACCCCGATTCGGGGCCGGTCAGCCAGCGGCGCAGCTCGATCGATTCCTGGCCCGTCAGCGCGACCGAGAACATCGCGTCTGCCGCGTCGAACAGGTGGTGGCCCTCGTCGAACACATAGCGGGTGGGGCGGGTCTGGTTCTCGCGGCCCCGGGCTGCATTAACCATCACCAGCGCATGGTTGGCGATGACGATATCGGCATCGGCGCTGGCCCGGGCGGCGCGCTCGATGAAGCATTTCCGGTAGTGCGGACAGCCGGCATAGATGCACTCGCCGCGGCGATCGGTGAGCGCGGTCGAGCCGTTGCGGCGGAACAGGGTGGGGAGCCAGCCGGGCAGGTCGCCGCCGATCATGTCGCCATCGGCGGTGAAGGCCGCCCAGCGCGCGACCAGCTGGGCGAGGATCGCCGCGCGCCCGGCGAACCCGCCCTGCAGCGCGTCCTCCAGGTTGAGCAGGCAGACGTAATTCTCGCGGCCCTTGCGGGTGACGATGCGGGCGCGGCGCTGGACGGGGTCGGGGAACAGCCGCTCGCCTTCGTTGCCGAGCTGGCGCTGCAGCGCCTTGGTGAAGGTGGACACCCAGACCGGCCCGCCCGACTGCTCCGCCCAGAGCGAGGCGGGGGCGAGATAGCCGAGCGTCTTGCCTATGCCGGTGCCTGCCTCCGCCAGCACCATGTTCGGCGTGTCGGGCACGCTGCGCGGCGCGAAGGCTTGCGCGGCGGCCTCGGCATAGTCGCGCTGGCCCTGGCGACGCTCGGCGGTGGCGCCGGTCAGGCGCGCGAGCCGCTCGGCGACTTGCGTGGAATCGAGCGTGATCGTGCGCGGGGCGGGGCGGGGGGCGCCCTCCTCCCATTCGGGCAGCTTGGAGAACAGCCAGCGCTCGGCGCGTTCGGGCTTGGCGATGCGCTGGCCGAGCGCGGCGCTCCATGGCCAGCGCAGCCGGCCGAGCGATTGCAGCCCGTGCCAGGCGCCCTCGCGCTCGGGCCAGTCGCCTTCCGCCAGCGTCAGCAGCGTGGCGGCGGCATCGCGGAGAAAGGCCGCGACCTGCGCGTCGTCGGTCGGCGGCGCCAGCCCGCAGGCCCGCGCCAGCCCCTTGGGAGTCGGCACCATGAAGCGGGCGGGGCGGAGAAAGGCGAACAGCTCGAGCAGGTCGAGCCCGCTCAACTCGGGATGGCCGAGCCGCTGGCCGACCAAAGGTGCGTTGAGCAGCAGCACCGGGGTATCGGCGGCGATGCGGATCGCCTCGCCCCGGCTCAGCCCGCGCGTGCCCTCGGCCGTGGCGATCCACACGCCGGAATGGCTCGCGTGCAGGGCGGGGTAGGGGAGCGGCGGCAGCATCGGACGTGCGCAGTTGTACACGATGCGTTCCGCTTTGACAGCGACAATGCGCCGAGCCGAAGGCTCAGTCCTCCGGCGTCTCGCGCTTGGCCTGGTCCAGCGCGCGCACCTTGCGCTCGGCCTCGGCCGCATCGCGCGCCTTTTCCGCCTTGGTGCGGCCGAAGCGGGCGCGATTGGCCTCGGCTTCCGCCTTGGCCGTCGCTTTGGCTCTCGCTTTTCGCGCTTTGTTCAGGTTAAGGATCTCGGCCATATTTGAGTCTTTCTAGCGCCCCTTCGCGCGGGCGCACCATCGTATATCGGAGTTTTTGCAGCATGGCGGGCAGCGTCAACAAGGTGATCCTCGTCGGCAATCTGGGGCGCGACCCCGAGAGCCGGGCGTTCCAGAACGGCGGCAAGGTGGTCGAGCTGCGCATCGCCACGTCGGAAAGCTGGAAGGATCGCAACAGCGGCGAGCGCAAGGAAAAGACCGAGTGGCACACGGTGAAGATCTTCTCCGAAGGTCTCGCCAATGTCGCCGAGCGCTATCTGCGCAAGGGCAGCAAGGTCTATCTCGAAGGCCAGCTGCAGACCCGCAAGTGGCAGGACCAGAGCGGCGCCGATCGCTACTCGACCGAGATCGTGCTGCAGGGCTTCAACGCACAGATGGTGCTGCTCGATGGCCCCGGCGGCGGCCAGGGTGGCGGCATGGGCGGCGGCCGTAGCAGCGGCGGCGACGATTGGGGTGCGGACGAGTCGTTCGGTGGCGGTGGCGGTGCTGCTGGCGGCTTCGGCGGCGGCGCCCCGGCGGCGCGCGGCGGCAACACCTTCAACGGTGGTGGCCAGCGCAGCGGCGGTGCGGCGAGCGGCGGCGGCTTCGGCGGTGGCTTCCCGGACGATCTGGACGACGACGTGCCGTTCTGATCGGCTGCGATCAGCGGCCTGCGCCCGGTGCGGGCGCGGCGCACGGCCGCCAGACTTCGAGCGCCCGCTCCTCCCACCAGAACATCATGCGCGGCAACGGGATCGCGCAATAGGCGCCGCGATGCGCGGCCAGCCAGCGTGCCGGGCCAGACGGCGCGAACAGCGGCAGCACCGGCACCACGAACCAGGCGCGGGCCCGCTCGGCCGCGCTCAGGCGCTCCCAGACCACGTCCGGCCAGGTCGCCGTCGCCGGATTGAGCCAGAGCAGCACCGGCGCCTTCGCGCCCAGCGCCGCGGCAACGCCGGGGCCCGTTCCCGAGAGATCGACCAGCAAGGCGCCCTGCGCGCGGCCGTGGGCGGCGTTCAGGAAGTCGGCCGTCTCGGCATCGACCAGCAGGCGGCTGCCGGTAATCGGATGGCGCACCGGGATCTGCTGGGCGAACAGCGAGTCGGGCAGGCTGTAGGGCGACAGCGCGGCGGCGAGCAGCAGCAGCGGCGCAGCGGCGAGGCTCAGCGCGAAGGCCGCAGCCTGCCGCCAGCGACGCGAGTCCTCACTCGCCAGCCGGAACAGCGCGAGCAGCGGAAAGACCATGCTGAAATCGAGCTGCGCCCATTGGTTGTTGAAGGTGCCCAGCGCGACCGCGAACGGGGCGGCGAGCAGCAGCGCGATCAGCAGCAGGTCGCGCCTTGCCACCAGGACCGCGTAGCCGGTGGCGATCAGCAGCAATGCCAGGCCGGGAAATTCGGGAATGCTGCCGTCCAGCGCGTCGGGCAAGGTCGTCGCCAGATAGAGCAGCGCCAGCGCGATCCCCCCATGGCCGGCCCATGCCGACCAGCGCGTCCGCCACAGCGCCAGCGCGGCCACCACCGCCAGCGCCGCGCCGCTGAGCAGCGGCGGCACCGCGGCCCAGTCGCCCAGCACCTTGATCGGCAGGTGCGCGGGCGTGTTGGGCAGCGCGAGGATGTGCTGGCTGGCCGAAATCCGCGCGAGCAGGGCGGGGATGTGGTGCAGCGGCAGGAAGAGGTGGATCAGCAGGGGAGTAAGGGCGAGCGCAACGACGAGGTCCGCGCTCCGTCTACGATGATGCCGGAGCGCGGCTCCGGCGAGCAGGAGCAGCAGCACGCACGCCAGCGCGAACAGCGGCGGTTTGGCGAAGGCGGCGGCGCACAGCCCGACCGCGATCACCACGGGTGCCGCGCCAGCCGCCAGCGGACGGTCCGTTCGCAACAGGATCGCGACGCCGGCCAGTACGAGCATTGCGCCTACATTGGCGGTGGAGTTGTAGCTCGGCGTGACGATCCAGGGAAAATAGACGACCAGCGCAGCCGCCGCCCCGAAGATCGCGGAACGCAGGCGCTCGCCCGGACCTGCTGCCACTTGATAGCCGAGCAGCGCCCCGGCGCAGGCGGCGATCGCGAAGCCGGCCAGGCGGTAGCGCTGCACGTCGCCGCCGAGCAGCGCGTAGAGCGGGTGCAGCAGATAGCCGAAGGGTTGATAGAGCAGCGCATAGGCCTCGGGATCGCGCGCCCAAGCGAGGTAGAAGATCTCGTCGGTCAGATCGACGCCGCGTCCCGATCCATAGACGAGCAGGCCGCCGCCGACCAGCAGGGCGAGCAACGCCCCGAGCAGCGGCAACAGGGTGCGGTCCGGCAGTATGCGGTGCTCAGGCCGTCCGATCATATCCCCCCATGCGCCACGTTTTTTGGCAAGGCGGTAGCGCTAGACCAATGCCGGCCAAGCGTCAGCCGCTTTTGCAGCGTGGGGGGAGCAAAGTCGTCGCCCCGCCGTTGCTATTCCCGAACGGATGGAGGGCAGGATGCGAAACAGGGGTGCGGGCCGGTGGTCGGCGGGAATGGCACTGCTCGTACTGGCAGCCTGCGGGCGGGGCGAGCGCAGCACCGACGATCCCGCGGGGCAGAACGTCGCCGCGGCGGCGGCGTCGGGCATGCCGGCCAATGTCGCGGCGGCGATCGATTGCAGCAACACGCCGTCGTTCGTGCCGGTCTATGCCGGCGCCACGATCCTGAGCTGCACCGCCGCACCGGACGGGCTCGACGGGCGGCACGTCAGCGGCAACCTGGTCTACCAGACCGACGCCCCGGAAAAGACCGTGCTCGGCTGGTCGCGAGCGCAGGCCAATGCCTCGGGGCTGAAGTTCGCCCGTGAAACCGCGTTCAGCTACGAAGCCGGCGAGGAAGGCGAACGCAGCCTGCGCATCGTGGTGGACAGCCATCTCGGCCGCACCCGCGCATCGATCAGCTGGGGCCAGAAGGCGGACTGAGTCAGGCGGCGCGGCTGTCCAGTCCGCGCAGCCAGGCGCGGGCGGCCTTCTGCGCGTCGATGATCTCGCGCGCGGTCATGTCCTCGGCGATATCGGCGCGGCAAGCCTGCGCTTCGAGGCTGCCGGTCATCGCAGCGATGTTGAACCATTTGTGCGCCTCGACCAGATCGATCGACACGCCTTCCGCACCGCTCGAAAAGACGACGCCCAGGTCGAAACAGGCATCGGCGCTCCCCCGTGCGGCATCGCGCAGGCGGCTTTCGATCAGAAATCGGGCACTCTTCTCACTACTCGCCATCGCAACATTCCCCGTTCGGCTCCTTCGTGAGTTCGAATTTGGGGAGGAACGGAGAATAAAAGGTTAAGCGGCTTAACTGTAGTTATTCAGAGGACAGGAATATTGTCGATCAGCCGCGTGCCGCCGATACGGGCGGCGGCGAGCAGCCGCATCGGCTTGTCCGCGATCGGCTCGCCCAGCGATTCGCCGTCGACCAGCGCGACATAGTCGACCTCGAACCCGGCGGCCGTCAGCGACTCGCGCGCCTGCGCCAGTGCCCCCTCGCGATCCCCGCCCTCGCCGATCGTCCTGGCGGCGGCGCCGAGCGCGCGGGGCAGGGCCACCGCGCGTGCCCGATCCTCGGGCATCAGATAGGCGTTGCGCGACGACAGGGCGAGCCCGTCATCCTCGCGCTGGGTGGGCACGCCGACAATCTCCACGCCCATGTCGAGATCGGTGACCATGCGGCGGATCACCTGGAGCTGCTGCCAGTCCTTCTCGCCGAACAGCGCGACGTCCGGGCGGACCTGGTGGAACAGCTTCGAGACGACCGTGGCGACGCCGTCGAAATGGCCCGGGCGGTGGGCGCCGTCGAGCGGCTCGCTGACGCCCGACACGCGGACGCTGGTCGCGAAGCCGGCCGGGTACATCACCTCGGGCGTGGGCATCCACAGCAGGTCGACGCCGGCAGCGTTCAGCAGCCGCGAGTCGGCCTGCTCGCGACGCGGATATTTCGCCAAGTCCTCATTTGGTCCGAATTGGATCGGATTGACGAAGATCGACACGATCACGCGGTTGCCGGCGCGCTTGGCGGCTTCGACGAGCGCCATATGCCCGTCATGCAGCGCACCCATGGTGGGAACGAAGGCCAGCCGCGCGCCTTCGCTGCGGAAGGCGTCCAGCGCCTTGCGAAGGTCGTCGATCTGGCGAACGGTTTGCACGCTTGGGCACTTTCGATATGAACGGAAGCGGGGTCTTCTATGGGGGGGAGGCCGCCCGATCAAGTGAAGGAATTGCTGCGTTGAATCAGCCCGCTAAACGCCTGCATGTGCTGGTTTTTGCCAACGAAAAGGGCGGCACGGGCAAGTCCACCACCGCCGTCCACGCGGCGATCGCGCTGGCATCCAAGGGCGCGCGCGTCGCCTGTTTCGACCTCGACCACCGCCAGCGGACGATGGGCCGCTACCTCGACAACCGCCGCGCGACGATGCGCCGGATGGGCCGCGAGCTGCCGATGCCGGTTTACGAGACGCACGACGGCGAGAGCATGGACTTCTTCACCGAGACGCTCGATCGGCTGGGCGAGGGCGCCGACTTCCTGGTGATCGACACCCCCGGGCGCGACGACAAGTTCGCGCGCATCTCCGTCACCAACGCCGATACGCTGGTCACCCCGATGAACGACAGCTTTGTCGACTTCGATCTGATCGGCCAAGTGGATCCGGACAGCTTCCGGGTAACGCGCCCCAGCTTCTATTCGGAGATGATCTGGGAATCGCGCAAGCGCCGGGCGAAGGCCGACGGCGAGACGATCGACTGGGTGGTGCTGCGCAACCGCATGCAGCATATCGAGGCGCGCAACATGAAGCGCGTCTCCGAGGCGATCGACCAGCTGTCCAAGCGCGTCGGCTTCCGGGTGATCTCGGGCCTGTCCGAGCGCGTGATCTATCGCGAGCTGTTCCCCCAAGGGCTGACGATGCTCGATTCGCGCGAGTTCGGCGAGATGGGGCTCAGCCATGTCGCCGCACGGCAGGAACTGCGCGAGATGATGGCCGGGCTGGCACTGCCCGACATCGCCGCGCCGCTGTTCGCCTGATGGCGAAGTTCCTCCTCGCCGCGGCGCTACTCTATATCCTGTGGCGCTGGCTGCAGCCCAAGGCCAAGACGCCGGCCGCGCCGCCGCCCCGGCTCGGCGAGAGCGAGGCACGGGCGATCCTGGGCGTGGACGCGGCGGCGGGACCGGAGGAGATCCGCGCGGCGCATCGCCGGCTCGTCTCGGCGCTGCATCCCGATCGTGGTGGCTCCGCCGAACTCACGCGGCGGATCAATCTCGCACGTGATACGTTGCTCCGGCGCTGAGGTTCGTCCTCTTCACGTAACAATTCACTTGCAATCATGTTGCAGTGCAAAAATTATCGATCTTTCCGCGCCGCGTCCGACTTGAAACTTCCTATCGAGTCGCAGATGAGGCGCGCATCTTTACCTTCGGGAGGGCATGAATGACGCACCGTTTCGATCCGACGTCGCTGCGTGAGTACGACATCCGCGGAATCGTGGGCAAGACGCTGGGTCCGGACGACGCCCGCGCGATCGGCCGCGGCTTCGCGACGCTGCTGCGCCGCGCCGGCGGCCGCCGGGTGGCGGTCGGCCGTGACGGCCGCATTTCGTCGCCGATGCTCGAGGAGGCGCTGGTCGAGGGCCTGACCGCGTCGGGCTGCGACGTGGTGCGCATCGGCATGGGTCCCACGCCGATGCTATATTATGCCGAGGCAACGCTGGAGGTGGATGGCGGCATCCAGATTACTGGCAGCCATAATCCCGGCAACTACAATGGCTTCAAGATGGTGTTCCAGCACCGCTCGTTCTTCGGCCAGGACATTCAGACGCTGGGCAAGATGGCGGCGGCAGGTGACTGGGAAGACGGCGACGGCACCGAGACCGTAACCGACGCCTATGTCGAGGACCTGTATGTCAGCCGGCTGATCGCGGGCTATGCCGGCGGTTCGTACAAGATCGGCTGGGACGCGGGCAACGGCGCCGCCGGTCCCGTGATCGAGAAGCTCGTCAAGCTGCTGCCGGGTGAGCACCATACGCTGTTCACCGATGTGGACGGTAATTTCCCCAATCATCATCCCGATCCTACCGAAGAGAAGAATCTCGCTGATCTGAAGAAGCTCGTCGCCGAGAAGAACCTCGATTTCGGTCTCGCTTTCGACGGCGACGGCGATCGCCTGGGCGCGATCGACGGCCAGGGTCGGGTGGTGTGGGGCGACCAGCTGCTCGCCATCCTCGCCGAGCCGGTGCTGCGCATCGATCCGGGCGCGACGATCATCGCCGACGTCAAGGCCAGCCAGGCGCTCTATGACCGGATCGCCGAGCTGGGCGGAAAGCCGGTGATGTGGAAGACCGGCCACAGCCTGATCAAGACTAAGATGAAGGAAACCGGCGCGCCGCTCGCGGGCGAGATGAGCGGCCACATCTTCTTCGCGCAGGACTATTACGGCTTCGACGATGCCCAGTACGCCGCGATCCGCCTGATCCAGGCGGTGCACGTGATCGGCAAGTCGCTCACCCAGCTGAAGGACGAGATGCCGGCGATGGTCAACACGCCGGAGATGCGCTTCCAGGTGGACGAGGTCCGCAAGTTCCCGGTGGTCGAGGAAGTGCTCGATCGGCTCGAGGCGGACGGCGCCGAGGTCGACCGTACCGACGGCGCTCGCGTCAACACGCCCGACGGCTGGTGGCTGCTGCGCGCCTCGAACACCCAGGACGTGCTCGTCGCCCGCGCCGAGGCGAAGAGCCAGGAAGGTCTCGACCGGCTGATGGCGCAGATCGACGACCAGCTCGGCAAGAGCGGCATCGTCCGCGGCGAGCAGGCGGCGCATTGAGGTGAGGAGGCCGCTCTCCGCCGCGGGCGGGGGGGCGGCCCCTTTTCTCCGTCATCCCAACGAAAGTCGGGATCCAGACGCAACGCGGTCGTGGCTCCGGCTGTGACGGCGACCCCAATGGATTCCGGCTTTCGCCGGAATGACGGTGGTGGGGGCAGCGCTACGCCTCAGCCCGCCACGATCTCCGCCACGCCGAATGCCCCGCGCTGATAATCGGCATAGGCCTGGTGGATTTCCTGCACCGTGTTCATCACGAACGGGCCGTGCGCGACCACCGGCTCGGGAATGGGTGCGGCATGGCCGAACAGGACCAGCGCGGGTTCGTCGGCGGTAAGCGTCAGCATGTCGCCCGGTGACAGGCTCGCCAGATGCCAGTTGGGCAGGCTGCGATCGCCGACCTTCACGCTCCCCCGAGCCGCATAGAGAAACAGGTCGCGGTCGCTCAGGCCGTCGAAGCGCAGCGTTGCGCCCGCCGCCAGCTCGGCCCAGCACAGGAACACGCCGGTCAGCGACTCGATCGGGCCGGTCCGGCCGTCGAACTCCCCCGAGACGAGGTGCAGCGTCGCCTCGTCTCCCGCCGTCGTCCCGGGAAAGGCATCCGCCTGCAGGCCGACATAGCGTGGCGCGGTCATCTTGAGCCGGCTGGGCAGGTTTACCCAGAGCTGGAGGATCTCCATCGGCCCGCCGTCGCGCTTGAACTCGGCGGGGGAGACCTCGGCATGGACGATGCCGCGCCCGGCGGTCATCCACTGCACGCCGCCGGCGCGGATGATGCTCTCATGCCCCGCCGAATCGGTATGGGCGAGCGAGCCTTCGAGGATAAAGGTCACCGTCTCGAAGCCGCGATGCGGGTGCGGGCCGAACGGCAGGCCGCGATTGTTCGGCGCGTAGGTCTGCGGCCCGTGATGGTTGAGGAACAGGAACGCGCCGATCTGCTCCAGCCCGGGGCCCGGCACCGGCCGGCGGGTGACGAGATCGCCGATATCGTCGCGGTACGCGGCGTGGGTGGCGCGCAGGGTAACGGCGGTCATCGGTCGGCCTTCAACAGGAAGACGGCATGCTCGGCCAGCAGGTTTGCGAGCCCCGAGCCGGTCTGCTGGTCGCCGGAGAGGAACCAGGCGCCCTCGATGGCGATGCCGCGTTCCTTCACCAGCGCGCGGAAATCGTCGATCGTGACATGGTGGATGTTGGGCGTCGCATACCAGGCGATCGGCAGCAGCCTTGTGACCGGCATGCGCCCGCCGAACAGCAGCGACGCGCGCACCCGCCAATGCGCGAAATTGGGGAAGGAGACGAAGGCGTGACGGCCGATCCGCAGCAGCTGCTCCAGCACCCAGTCCGGGCGCCTGGTGGTCTGCAGCGTCTGGCTGAGGATGGCATAGTCGAAGCTGTCGTCGGGATAGTCGGCGAGATCGGTATCGGCGTCGCCCTGGATCACCGAGAGGCCGCGGCCCACCGCCGCCGCGACATTGACCGGATCGAGCTCCAGTCCCCGCGCGTCGCAGCCCTGCTGGTCGCGCAGCGCCGCCATCAGCGCACCGTCGCCGCAGCCGACATCGAGGATGCGCGCGCCGCGGTTCACATGGGAGGCGATGATCGCCAGGTCGGGGCGAAGGCTCATGCACGGTCTCCTGCCGCGAGGAAGCCGCCGATCACGCGGTCGAGCTCGGGGCTCTCCAGCAGGAAGGCGTCATGGCCGAAGGGCGAGCTCAATTCGACGAAGCTGGCCGGCGCGCCGGCGGCGTTGAGCGCATGGGCAATCGTCCGCGACTCCGCCGTTGGGTAGAGCCAGTCGGTGTCGAAGCTGACGACGCAGAAGCGGGCCTGCGACTGGCGGAAGGCGTTGGCGAGCAGGCCGCCATGTTCCTCGGCGAGGTCGAAATAATCCAGGGCCCGGGTGATGTAGAGGTAGGAGTTGGCGTCGAACCGGTCGACGAAGGCCAGCCCCTGATGGCGCAGATAGCTCTCGACCTGGAAATCGGCGTCGAAGCCGAAGGTCTTAGTCTCGCGGCCCTGGAGCTTGCGGCCGAACTTGGCGGTGAGGCCCGCCTCCGACAGATAGGTGATGTGCGCCGCCATCCGCGCCACCGCCAGCCCCGCCGCAGGGGGATCCTGCGCCTCGTAATAGGCGCCGCCGCGCCACTTCGGGTCCGCCATGATCGCCTGGCGGCCGACTTCGTGAAAGGCGATGTTCTGCGCCGAATGCCGCGCGGCCGAGGCGATCACCACCGCGGCACGCACCCGCTCGGGGAAGGTCGCCGCCCAGCTCAGCGCCTGCATGCCCCCCATCGACCCGCCGACCACGGCGAACAGCCGGTCCACGCCGAGATGGTCGAGCAGCATGGCCTGCGCGCGCACTATGTCGCGGATGGTGATGACGGGGAACTGCATCCCCCAGGGCTGGCCGGTTGCCGGGTTGATCGTCGCGGGCCCCGAGGAGCCTAGGCAACTGCCCAGCACGTTCGAGCAGACCACGAACCAGCGGTTGGTGTCGATCGGCTTGCCCGGGCCGACCATGCGTGCCCACCAGCCGGGCTTGCCGGTCACCGGATGTTCGGAGGCGAGGTGCTGGTCGCCGGTCAGCGCGTGGCATACGAGGATGGCGTTGCTCGCGTCGCCGTTCAGCGTGCCATAGGTCTCGTAGGCAATGTCGACGGGCGAGAAGAGCACGCCGCCGTCGAGGCGCAGCGGCCCCGGCAGCGTTACCGAGCGGCGAAGGCCGAAACGCGGATCATCGGACATATCCGGCGGTTAGGCGCTGGGGCCCGCGCGTTCAAGCTTCCCCGCCGCACGGCTTGCCAATCGGCTGCCATTCCGCCAATCCCCGGCGCCATGAACGCACCCGTCCCCAAGCCCTGGGTGATGGCCATCGCCCCTTATGTCCCGGGCCGCGCCACCACCGATTCGGGCAAGCCCGCCGCCAAGCTCTCGTCGAACGAGAATCCCTTCGGCACGCCCCAGGCCGCGCGCGACGCCTATGCCGCCGCCGCGACCGAGCTGGAGCGCTATCCCGATGCCGGCGCGGTCGCGCTGCGCGAGGCGCTGGGCGCGCATTACGGGGTGGAGCCCGAGCGGATCGTCTACGGTACCGGCTCGGACGAGGTGCTGCACCTCGCCGCTGGCGCCTTTGCCGGCGTGGGCGACGAGATCATCTATGTCCGCTACGGTTTTGCGGTGTACGACATCGCGGCCCGCCGCGTCGGCGCGACGCCGGTGGTGGCGCCCGATCGCGACTATGCGACCGATGTCGACGCGATCCTGGCGTGCGTGACCGAGAAGACCAAGATCGTCTTCCTCGCGAACCCCAACAACCCGACCGGTACCTATACGGCGCGCGAGGAAATCGCCCGCCTCCACGCGGCACTCCCGAAGAGCGTCCTGCTGGTGCTCGACCAGGCGTACACCGAATATCTCGATCCCGAGGACGATGACGGCGGGCTCGAACTCGCCCGCACCCAGTCCAACGTGCTGGTGACGCGCACCTTCTCCAAGATCTTTGGCCTCGCCTCGGAGCGGGTGGGCTGGGGCTATGCGCACCCCGACATCATCGCCGCGATGCACCGCATTCGCGCGCCGTTTGCGTTCAGCATCGGTGCGGGTCGCGCGGCGATCGCGGCGCTGGGCGACAAGGATTTCGTCGCGCACAGCCGCGCGCACAATGCCCAGTGGCGCCAGTGGTTCGCCGACGAGATCGCCAGCATGGGCAACAAGGGCGTTCGCGCGGTGCCCTCCAAGGCGAACTTCCAGCTCGTCCTGTTCGAGGGCGAGGTGACCGGCGAACAGGCCTACAAGCACCTCATGGAGGACGGCTATATCGTCCGCTGGCTGCCCGGCCAGGGGCTGCCGCACGGGCTGCGCATCACCATCGGCACCGAGGAAGAGATCAAGGGCGTGGCCGCATCGCTGCGCCGCTTGCTCGGCGCCTGATGCTGCCTTTCGCCCGCGTTACCATCCTCGGCCTCGGGCTGATCGGTTCGTCGATCGCCCGCGGCATCCGCCAGCACATGCCGAGCGTGCGCGTGACCGGCTATGACGCCGACCCCGCCGTGCGCGAGACCGCGGTGGCGATCGACCTGTGCGACGACGTCGCCGACAACGCGGGCACGTCGGTGATCGACGCCGACCTGGTGATTCTGTGCGTGCCGGTGGGTGCGATGGGCGCGGTGGCGGCGGAGTTCGCCGCCGACCTGCCGGCCGAGGCGATCGTCAGCGATGTCGGGTCGTCGAAGCTGAGCGTGATCGAGGCGGTGCGGGCGAGCCTGCCGAACGCGACCTTCATACCGGCGCACCCGGTGGCGGGTACGGAGAATAGCGGGCCGACCGCCGGCTTCGCCTCGCTGTTCCACCATCGCTGGTGCATCGTCACGCCCCCCGAGGGCAGCGATCCGCTGGCGGTGGAGCGGGTGAGCGAATTCTGGCGGCGGCTCGGCGCGAATGTCGAGCTGATGGAGCCGGGGCATCACGACCGGGTGCTCGCGGTGACCAGCCATTTGCCGCACCTGATCGCCTATACGATCGTCGGCACCGCCTCGGACCTGGAGGAAGTCACCCAGTCCGAAGTTATCAAATATTCGGCGGGCGGTTTCCGCGATTTCACCCGCATCGCAGCTTCGGACCCGACGATGTGGCGCGACGTGTTCCTGAGCAACCGCGAGGCGGTGCTCGACATGCTCCAGCGCTTCACCGAGGACCTGACCGCGCTGCAGCGCGCGATCCGCTGGGGCAAGGGCGACGAGCTGTTCGAGCTGTTCAGCCGCACCCGCGCGATCCGCCGCTCGATCATCGACCAGGGGCAGGACGATGCGCGGCCAGATTTCGGGCGCTCGCACGAGTAACAAGCTGTCATTCCGGCGAAAGCCGCAATCCACTCGTCACTCCAGTGCAGCAAGAAGCGCGACGTAGACCCCAATGGATCCCAGCTTTCGCCGGGATGACGCGATCGGGGGCGGCCGTCAGCTGCCCGTCACCGGCCGCTGCGTCTCGCGCGACACCATCTGCGGGCTCTGTCGCTGGCAGGCGGCCTGGACGACGGGATAGTCGACGTCGGTTGCGCGACGAAGTGCGCCCTCCATGGCTTTCTGGCAGGCGACCTGCGACGTGTAGCGGGCGGGTTCCAATCGGACCTGGCGGCAGGCCTGCGCATCGTCGGTGCAGCCCATGATCGCGAGTACGTAGAGCAGTTGGTCCATGACACATGACCTCCTGCCGCAATCAACGGACAGACCTCCGGGCTGTTCCCGTGGTTGCGTCGCGCGTGCTCGCGTCCCAGATTAGGGCGGATGCCTCCCGAAACCCCGTCCTCCGCACCCGATCGTCCGATGCTCGGCACGATGAAGCGCTTTCTGCCCTATCTCTGGCCGCGCCATGCGCCGGGGCTGCGGGTGCGAATCGTCCTCGCGCTGCTGCTCGTGCTCTGCTCGAAGCTGGTCCAGGTCTATGGCGCGCCGTTCGCGCTGCAGGGCGCGATCGACCGGATGGCCTCGGGCCCGCGCGACGCGGTGTGGTTCGTCATCGCGCTGGTGTGCGGGTATGCCGCCGCGCGGCTCGGCAGCGTGCTGTTCGACAATTTGCGCAACGCCGTGTTCGAGCGGGTGGGGCAGGACGCGACGCGGCGGCTCGCCTCGGACGTGTTCCGCCATCTCCACCAGCTGAGCTTGCGCTTCCACCTCAACCGTCGCACCGGCGCGGTGACCAAGGTGGTCGAGCGCGGCACCAAGAGCATCGACACGATGCTCTACTTCCTCTTGTTCAACATCGCGCCGACGATCCTCGAACTCGGCATGGTGCTCGGCATCTTCGGCAGCCGGTTCGGCATGTGGCTGGTGGTCGGCACGCTGGTGATGGTGGTGGTCTATATTGCCTTCACCCGCTGGGTGACCGACTGGCGATCGAAGCTGCGCGAGCAGATGAACGACCTCGATACCGGCGCTGTCGCGCACGCGGTCGATTCGCTGCTGAACTTCGAAACGGTGAAGTATTTCAACGCCGAAGCCCGCGAAAGCGCGCGCTACGACAAGGCGATGACGGCCTATATGAACGCCGCCGTCACCAGCGAGAATTCGCTCGCCTGGCTCAATATCGGCCAGGCGCTGATCACCAACCTGATGCTCGCCGCTGGCATGGCGCTGGTGGTGTTCGGCTGGGCGAGCGGGCGCTTCACGCCGGGCGATGTGGTGCTGGTGTCGACGCTGCTCAGCCAGCTGTTCCGCCCGCTCGACATGCTCGGCTGGGTGTATCGCACGATCCGCCAGGGCGTGATCGACATGGCCGCGATGTTCGACCTGCTCGA
>JAIYAA010000038.1 GCA_027489295.1 Sphingomonadales bacterium
GCCCTGGGTCAGCGCGGCGTGAACATCATGGAATTCTGCAAGGCGTTCAACGCCGCGACCGGTGACGTCGAGAAGGGCACGCCCCTTCCCACCGTCATCACCGTCTATGCGGACCGTTCGTTCTCGTTCGAGACCAAGACGCCGCCGGCGACCTACCTCCTGAAGAAGGCCGTTGGCCTGAAGTCGGGTTCGAAGGAGCCGGGCAAGGTCGTCGCGGGCAAGATCACGCGCGCCCAGCTCGCGGAAGTCGCCCAGGCGAAGATGAAGGATCTCAACGCCAACGACATCGAAGCGGCGACGAAGATCATCGAAGGTTCGGCCCGCGCGATGGGCCTCGAAGTGGTGGAGGGCTGATCCCATGGCCAAGCTGACCAAGAAGCAGAAGACCTGGACCGTTGACCCCGTCAAGCTGCACGGCGTCGATGAAGCGATCGCGCTGGTGAAGCAGTACGCCACCGCCAAGTTCGACGAGTCGATCGAAGTCGCGCTGAACCTCGGCGTCGATCCGCGCCACGCCGACCAGATGGTCCGCGGCGTCGTGACGCTGCCGGCCGGCACCGGCAAGGACGTTCGCGTCGGCGTGTTCGCCCGCGGCGCCAAGGCCGAGGAAGCCAAGGCCGCCGGTGCCGACGTGGTCGGTGCGGAAGACCTGATGGAAGCCATCCAGGGCGGCACGATCGATTTCGATCGCTGCATCGCGACCCCGGACATGATGGGCCTGGTCGGCCGTCTCGGTAAGGTGCTGGGTCCGAAGGGCCTGATGCCGAACCCGAAGCTCGGCACCGTGACCATGAACGTCGCCGAAGCGGTGAAGGCCGCCAAGGGCGGTCAGGTGGAATACCGCGTCGAAAAGGCCGGCATCATCCACTCGGGCATCGGCAAGGTGAGCTTCTCGAACGAAGACCTGCGCCGCAACTTCGACGCGCTGGTCGACGCGGTGGTCAAGGCCAAGCCGGCCGGCGCCAAGGGCAAGTACCTGAAGAAGGTCGCGCTCTCCTCGTCGATGGGCCCGGGCGTGAAGGTGGACACGGCGGAAGTCGCCGCGGTCTAAGTCCTTCGGGAACCAAGAAACGGAAAGGGCCGGGGAGCGATCCCCGGCCCTTTTTGTTTGGGGCGCCGTGCTGGCGGCAGCGCCGGAATGGATTTCGTTGCGAAATCGCGATAGGCTGGTGCCATATTCCACCAGACACCGAGGCCCCATGCACGACGCTCCCGACGCCCGCACGCTGCGCCGCCGCCGCACGCTGTTGCTGTTTCTGGTGGTGGGGCTGGTGGTGCTCGGCTCGCGCAGCTCGGTGATCGAGAATGTCGAGGGCCTCGTCCACGGCTTCCACGACGGCTTCGCGGACAGCGCCGAGGGCTGATCGCCCGGACCGGGTTTCGGGGCCGGGTGCGTGCCCGGCCCCTCCCCTCCATCAGAAGCCGAACGACAGCCGCAGATAGCCGAACTGGCCCGGCAGGTCATAGGTCGTCGGATCGAAATTGGCGCTGTCGCAGGTGTAGCAGGCCGGCGGCGAACGATCGAACAGGTTGTTCACGCCGATCGTCAGCCGGGTGCGGTTCTGCAGGAAGGCCGGCGAGAAATAGGCCTGGAAATCGCCGTACACCACCGCGCCCAGCCGGTGCACGCCGTCGCGCTCGTCCACGCCGCTGACGTAGCGGGCGGTAAACGAGATGCCGTAGCCGGGCGTCGACCAGTCGAGCGTCGCATTGCCCTTGAAGCGCGGATAGGCCTGGTCCGGGCTGCCCCGCTCGGTGCCGGCAAAGCGCAGCGCGGGCGCCCCCAGATCCGCCGGCGGCAGCACGTCGTAGCGCAGCAGATAGGCAGCGTTGGCGTTCAGCCCCACCGTGCCCTGGCCGATCTTGTGGCTGCGGAAGGTCAGCGTGCCGTCCAGCCCGTCGGTCTTGATCGCGTTGAGGTTGAGCAGCCGCCCGCTGATCCCGGCGATCGTGCCGCTCGAATTGCGCTTGATCGCCGCGCAGCTGATCGGATCGGCATTGAACGCGCAGCGCCGCAGCGTCAGCGTCGCCGGCACCGAGTCGATCGCGTTGTTCAGCTGGATGTTGTAATAGTTCACCTCCAGGCTGAGCGCGCTGGCAAAGGCCTTGGCCCAGCCCGGGCTGTAGACGCCGCCGGCGGTCCAGGTCTTCGAGGTTTCGGGCTTCAGCGCGGTATTTCCCTGCGAGAAGATGCCGAGCTGGCCGCCCGTCGGCTCGTTGTAGCTGCCGCTCGCGGGCACGCCGCTCGCGATGCAGTTGGCGCGCACGGTCGCATTGGTCTGGAAGAAGCCGCCCGCCGCGCTGGTGCAGGGATCGTTGATCGTCGCATCGGTGCGCGACAGGCCGGCATAGAGCTCGCCGATGCTCGGTGCGCGCAGGCTCTCGGCATACCCGCCGCGCAGCAGCAGGTCGGCCACCGGCTTCCACAGGCCGGAGGCGGTGAAGGTGGTATTGCTGCCGAAGGTGGAATAGTTGGAGTGGCGCACCGCGCCGTCCAGCTCCAGCTTCTGGAAGAACGGCGTGTTCGCCAAGATCGGCACGCGCAGCTCGCCATAGACTTCGTCGACGTTGAAGCCGCCGCGCGCCGGGCTGGTCGGCACGTCGGCGCCCAGCCCCGCGACGATCACCGCATCGGGATCGTAGCTGGCGAACTGGTCGCGATGCTCATAGCCGATCGCCACGCCCACCGGGCCGGCCGGCAGGTCGAACAGCGAGCCGGACAGGTTGGCGGTGGTGTCCCACAGCCGCTGCGAGCTGCGGTCGTGTTCGTCGAACGCCACATAGCCCAGCATCGACGGCGTGATCGATCCGAGGCCACCGAAGATGTTGAACGGCACGCAGTCGCCGGTGCAGCCCGACACCGGGCCCAGCGCCTTGGCCAGCTTGGCGGCGTTGACGTTGCCGGTGAACAGCTGGTGCGCGTCGTTGACGCCGTACACCCCGTTCACGTCCCAATACCATTTGCGCCCCGCCACATTGAACGAGCCGTCAAAGGTTAACGTGGCCGACATGGTGTCGACATTCTGGGTGAACACGCGCTGCCCGGCCTCGACCATGCGCCGCGCGATGAAGGAGAAATTGCCGTTCGCCTGCGACAGCGTCTGCCCGAACGGATTGTACGGATTGGTCGCGTCGATCGAGATGGTGTCGAGCAGGTTGCCGTTGCCGGCATCGGGGCCGACGAACAGCGGCAGGAACGCCGCCTGGGTGCGCGAATAGCGGTGGTTGTACACCAGCTTGACGCGCATGTTCACCGTATCGGTCAATGCCTGCTTGAAGTTGAGGAAGCCGCCATAGCGCTCCGAGGGGGTGAGCAGATAGTTGAGCGGCGCGAAGTTGAAGCGATCGGCGCTGGTGAAGCTCTTGAAGTCGCTCGGGTAGCTCGGCCGCCCGGAGACCGGTGCCTTCAGCGTCAGGTTCTGGCCGAGCACGGCGAAACGGCCGTTCGGCGTGGCGCCGCTGCAGCCGCCCACCGGATCGGTGCAGCTGGTCTGCCCCGGATTGGGGAATTGCGAGATCGAGCGATCGCGCGTGAACACCTCGCCCTGCTTCACATAGCTGGCGCCGACCACCAGCGACGTGCCGGTCGACGGCGACTGGATGCCGTAGCTCGCCTCATATTGCTGGGTGGTGCCGTCGCCCTGGCGATAGCTGCCATATTGCGCGGAAGCGCGCAGGCCCTGTTGCGCCTGCTTGGTGATGATGTTGATCACGCCGGCGACCGCGTCCGAGCCATAAAGCGGGGAGGCGCCCGATTGCAGCACCTCCACCCGCTCGATCAGGTTGATCGGCAGCGTGTTGAGGTCGACCGAGGCCGGAATACCGCCCGCCGCCGATCCGTTGACGAAGCGCAGCCCGTCGACCAGCACCAGCGTGCGCTTGGCGGCGAGATAGCGCAGGTCGATCTCCGCCGAGCCCGAGCTGACGCCGGTGCCGTCCGGCGGGCCGCCGATATTGCCGGCATTGTTGACCTTGGTGTTGAGCCCGCCCGCCGCGCTGGGCAGCCGCTGCAGCACGTCGGCGATGGCGGTCAGGCCGGTGCGGGCGATCTCTTCCTGGCCGACGGTGACGACGGGCTTGTCCTGATCGAGCGGGCTGCGCCGGATGCGCGAGCCGGTAACGACGATGTCCTCGGAGGCGGCGGCGCCGGCCTGCCCGCTATCCTGCGCCCAGGCAGGCTGCGCGACCGTCCCCAATGCGATCGCGACCACGGCAACACTGCAATATTTGCGTCGTTTGAGCTCGAGCATCATCTTCCCCTCAATGGATCGCCCGAGACACCCTCCCCGTAAGATTTTGTAACAAAACATACCCAAGGGTTAACGATTGCAAGCGATTATTTCTCAAGCCACGCCATCACGCGACATAGTGTGACCTTTGCGCCACCATCACGGCGCTCGCCCCGTCGCCGCCGCCACCACCCGGGCCGCCAGCGCACTGTAAACATTCAGCAACATTCGTTGCTGCGCGATTCATCATCCTGCAAAGGTTTCGCAGCCGAACCGTTGCATTCGCGGCCTACACGCGCGGCTCAAGACCAATAAGGGTCCAGGGAGAATCCAATCATGCAACCCCCGTTCGCGCTGCTTCGCGCCACCTCGGCGCTCGCCCTCACGCTGGCGACACTCGCCCCCGCCTATGCCCAGACCAGCGCCTCGCCGCAGGACGCGCCGGCGGCCGGTGACGAGATCGTCGTCAACGGCAGCTACGCCCGCAGCCTCGCCGCCGCGACCGAAGCCAAGCGCCGCGCCGAGTACGGTCTGGATTCGATCAGCTCGACCGATATCGGCAAGTTCCCGACCCAGAACGTCGCCGAGGCGCTGCAGCTGGTCACCGGCGTCGCGATCACGCGGCCGCGCGGGGAAGGCCTGTACGTCAGCGTCCGCGGCCTCGGGCCGCAGTTCCAGAGCACGCTGGTCAACGGCCGCCCGGTCGCGCTCAATGATCTGGTCGAAAATGGCGGCGCCGCCGGCCGCCAGTTCCGCTTCGAGATGCTGCCCGCCGAGTTCGTTGCGAACATCGACGTGGTGAAGACCCCCACCTCGGACATGACCGAGGGCGCGCTGGGCGGCAATATCGACGTGCGCACCTTCCGCCCGTTCGACGTGGGCAACAAGGTCACCGCCAATCTGCGCGGCACCTACACGTCGCAGACCAAGAAGGTGAAGCCCAACGCCACGCTGATCGGCAGCCACACCTTCGGCGACACCTTCGGCATCCTCGTCGGCGCGCAATATTGGGGCAAGTCGGTCCGCAACGATCGCTTCATGAATTTCGGCTGGAACCTCGACAAGTTCAAGTCGACGCTCGGCGCCGGCTTCTACACCCCCACCCGCACCCGCCCGACGATCGAGACCGAGGATCGCAAGCGCATCTCCGGCCTCGTTTCCGCCCAGTGGCGCCCGACCCCCGAGCTGGAGACCACGCTCGACGTGCTCGCGACGCGGCTCGACGTCGCCTATGACGAGTTCGGCCTCGACATCTATCCCGACGATACCAGCGTCGCCGGCCACACGCCGAAGATCGACCCGACCTCGGTCAAGCTCCAGGGCAACACCGTGGTGGGCGCGACGATCAACGACGTGCGCTTCATGGCCAGCCGCGAATACAGCCTCAACCGCCACGACCTGCTCACCATCGGCCTCAAGCAGACCTGGAACCACGATCGCTTCCACGTCACCGCCAACCTCAACTGGTCGTCGGCGCACAGCTTCCACCCGAGCAATGCCGAGGGCACGGTGCGCAGCCGCGCGGTGTTCTTCGCGCCGCTGACCTATGACGGCTCGGCCGGCTACAAGGTCACGCCGACGATCACCACCCCGGTCGACGTCACCAACCCGGCCAACTACCAGCTGTTCACCTTCAACATCGCGCCGAAGAACAGCAAGGACTGGGACAAGTTTGCCCGTCTCGACGGCGCCTATGACATGGACGGCTTCTTCCGCAAGCTGGCGGTCGGCGGCGAATATCACTGGCGCAAGCGCGATTATTGGCGCCGCGACTATCTGGTCACCTCGTCCAACGGCCAGCCGCTCACCTCGCTGGGCGCCGGCGCGTACCAGCAGATCCCCTATGACGATTTCCTGTCGGGCGTCGGCGGCAACAGCCCGCGCACCTGGCTCGTCCCCGTCACCGCGACATACTACAACGCGCTGTTCAACGATACCGTAGCCAATGCACCGCTCACCGCCGGCGACATGGCCGCCGCGTTCAAGACCACCGAGAAGACCGGATCCGCCTATGCCCGGCTCGATTACGGCACGATGCTCGGCGGCGTGAACCTGATCGGCAATGTCGGCATCCGCTATGTCCACACCGACCAGAACGCCACCGGCTATCTGCGCACCGGCAACAACGTGACCCCGGTCGCCTATCCCAAGACGTTCAACGACTGGTTGCCCAGCTTCAACCTGAAGGCGGAACTGACCAGGACGCTGATCGCCCGCTTCGCCGCCAGCCGGGTGCTCACCCGCCCCAACGTGACCGACAGCGCGCCGCGCATCACCGTCTCCACCGATGCGCCCACCGCGAGCGGCGGCAACCCGCAACTCCTGCCCTTCCTCGCCACCCAGTTCGACGGCGCGCTGGAATGGTATTTCAATCCGAAGGGCGCGCTGACCGGCGCGGTGTTCTACAAGGCGATGGACAATTACATCACCGCGCAGAACGTCAATATCGACATCCCGGGTCGCGGCACCGTGCTGCTCTCGACCCAGGTCAACGGCGGCAACGCCAAGGTCTACGGCGTCGAGGCCGGCTACAACCAGGTGTTCACCTTCCTGCCCGCGCCGTTCGACGGCCTCGGCATGCAGGCGAGCTATACCCACACCTCGGTGAAGGCGAACTACACCGCCGGCGCGCGGCCGATCGTCGACCAGCTGATCGGCCTGTCGAAGAACAGCTTCAACGTGGTGGGCTTCTACGAAACCGGGCCGCTCTCGACCCGGCTCTCCTATGTGTGGCGCGACCGGTATCTCTCGGGCACCGGCAGCACCACCCAGGCGCCGACCTATACCGCGCCGTTCGGCACGCTGGACGGCAGCATCGGCTACAAGCTGCTGCCCAACGTGTCGCTCAGCGTCGAGGCGATCAACCTCTCCGGCGCCAAGCTCTACACCTATAACGACGCGTCGAACCGCTTCGGCGAGATCAACTATTACGGCCGCACCTTCCTGTTCGGGGTGCGCGCCGAGTTCTGATCGGGCGCCGCCTGACGGGCACCAAAAAGGCCCCGCACGATCCGATCGTGCGGGGCCTTCTCGTTTCCGCCGAGGGGCAGCGTCAGAACTTGACGCGGGCGCCCGCGAAACCGGACTGGCCGGTCCAGTCGGTCGGGTACAGCAGCGCACCCAGATCCGGCTTCTGGTTGAACAGGTTGGTCACGCCGCCGAACAGCTGCAGGCGCTGGTCGATATCCACGCTGGCATAGATGTTGTGCACCCAGCGCTCCTTGTAGAAGGCATATTCCGGCGCGACATAGTTCGGATTGCCGGCCAGACGGTCCTTCGCATAGCGATAGGTCTTGTCCCACCACGACAGGCTGTAGTTGAACGAGAACTTGCCGGTCGAATAGGTGATGTTGGTATAGGCCTGGAACTTCGGCTGATAGGCCTGGCCCAGATTGTCGGTCGCCTCCGCGCCCGGCGTGCCGACGAAGGTCAGCTTGTCGAGATAGCTGGCGACGACATGGATGTTGAACGAACCGATCTTCTCGATCGAGAAGCTGTAGTTGAGGTTCGCGTCCAGGCCGGCGGTGCGGAAGTTGGCGACGTTCTGCGGCGAGACGCTGAAGCCGTTGATCAGGCCCGTGCCCTGCTGGCGCTGGATGGTGGAGCAGAAGGGGTTGTTGATCGTCGCCTGGTCGACGCACAGCTCGGCGAGCTGCTGCGGATCCACCGTGTTGATCGCGTTCTTCAGGTTGATGTTGTACCAGTCGAGCGAGAGCTGGAAGCCGCGCAGGAAGCTCGGCTGCAGGACCACGCCCGCCGTCCAGGTGCGGCCCTCTTCCGGCGCCAGGTTCGGATTGCCGCCCGAACTACCGGAGATGTTGAAGTTGCGCGGATCGTCATAGTTCGCGATCTGCGCCGCGTTGAGGCCGGCGGCCGACAGGATCGCCTGGCAGTTCGCCGCGCGGCTCGCCTTGCCCAGCGAACGATTGGCGACGATGCAGGGATCGTCGAAGAAGGCGAAGGTCTGCGACGACGCGCTGTACAGCTCGCCGATGTTCGGTGCGCGCACCGCCTTGGAGATGGTACCGCGGAAGCGGATGTCGCGGATCGGCGCCCAGGTGACGTCGCCCTTCCAGGTGGTGGTGTGGCCGATCGACGAATAGTCGGAGAAGCGCAGCGCGCCGCTCACGTCCAGCGTCTGGAAGAACGGACGGTCCTTCAGCAGCGGCACGTCGATTTCGCCGAACACTTCCTTCACGTCATAGCTGCCGCGCGTCGGCAGCAGCTTGTTCGAGAAGGTCAGGCCCTGCTGTTCCAGCATGTCCGGCGTGAAGCGCGAGCTTTCCTTGCGATACTCGGCGCCGAGCGAATAGCCGATCGCGCCGCCGCCGGGCAGCGTGAACAGATCGCGCAGGTCGCCGCCGATCGAGCCGGAGACGACGTTCTGGCGCAGGCGCGAACGCTCGGTGGTGCTGGCGGTGATGAAGTCCAGCCCAGCCTGGCTGCTGTTGCCCTCGCCGAACAGGTTGATCGGCTGGCACTGGCCCGACTTGAAGGTGGTCGGCGACAGCACGGCGCGGGTGCTCGCATAGGGCTGGTCCGGGGTCCAACTCGGATCCAGGTTCACCCGGCAGGTGATCTGGCCGTTGGCCGGGTTGCGCACCGCATCCAGCGCCGCGTAGAAACGGTCGCTATAGATGTCGTTGACGAAGTGGTTGGTGATGTCGGTCTGGCCGAACACATACGACAGTTCGTAGTGGAAGCTGGGGCTCAGATCGCCCTTCGCGCCGATCACGCTGCGATAGGTCTCGCGCTTGATGTTCTCGCCGCGCTGGCCCAGGTCGAAATTGTCGCGGGTGACGAGCACGCCGCCATTGGCCGGATCGATCGCGCTGCGGATCGCCGACGGGATGTACGGATTGTCCTGCGGCACGAACAGGTTGTAGTCGAAGGTCGGCTGGCCGAGCGAATAGGACTTGGTGTTGGCGTACTTGCCCTCGGCGAACAGCGTCAGCTTCTCGGACACGTCGAAATGCGCGAACGCGTTGACGACATGGCGCTTGCTGCTCGGCAGCAGGTCGTTGCCATAGTCGGCGACCAGCGTGTCGTCGCTGTTGCGGGTGTAGCCGCCCGGGATCGCGGTGCCGTTGTTGTAGACGCGGCCGGTGCCGACGAAATCGGGGTTGAAGTCGAAATCGACGTCCACCGCGCCGTAGCGCGAGGTCTGGCCATAGCTCACCCCGTTCTGCGGGATGACGTAATAGGAACCGGCCTGGCCCTTCACATAGTTGGGATTGCGGAAGAAGCCGGTGCGGGTGGTGCCGATCAGCGCCGCACGGTCCTTGGTGCGCAGCCGGTCGCTGTCCGAATATTCATAGGCGAGCGCGACGTTGCCGCGGCCGCCGGCAAAGTTCTGGCCGGCGGTGATGCCGAACAGGCGCTGGCCGGCATCGCCATACTTGCTCACACCGGCCTGGGCGCGGGCGGTGACGCCCTGGAAGTTCTTCTTGAGAACGAAGTTGACCACGCCGGTCACGCCGTCCGCGCCGTAGATCGCCGAGGCGCCGCCGGTGAGGATGTCGATCCGCTCGATCAGGTCGGTCGGGATGGTGTTGATGTCCACCGACTGGGTGCCGGGCAGGCTCGACACGTGGCGGCGGCCATCGACCAGCACCAGCGTGCGGTCGCTGCCGAGGTTGCGCAGGTTGACGAGGTTGAGGCCGGTCGCGCCGATGCCGGCGCGGTCGCCCGAATTGTCGCGCGAGGTCGACGAGCCGACCAGCGCCGGGATGCCCTGCAGGAAGTCGGTCACGTTGGTGGTGCCGGCCTGCTGCAGCGTCTGCGCGCCGAACGAGACGATCGGGCTGGCGGTCTCATAGTCCGGGCGACGGATGCGCGAGCCGGTGACGACGATCTCGCCGGCGGCCGGCGCGGTCTCTGCCTGCGGCGCGGCGTTGGTGTCGCTCGGCGCCTGCTGGGCCTGGGCGGCCACCGGCAGCGCGGCGATCAGGGCGAGCGTGGAGACGGCGAAACGCAGACCGACACGCCCGGCGTACGGGACGGATGACATAGAGACCCCTTTCATTCTGATTTCATCTGATTAGCCTGCGCTTCTGCGGCGTTCGGCAATGCCGATATCAAAGCGCATCCTTGCCGTTCTGCAACGATGTTCGTTCGATCATGTCTAGAATGTAACAACCCTGTGGCCATTCGGACACAGCCGCTGTGGTCCCCTCAGGAGAGCCTCGGGAAACAGCCATGCGCCTGCACGGTCGCGGGCAGCGCGGGCAGGAAGCCGCTGAGCGGGGAGGCGAAACTGTAGCTGACGGTCACCTGCACCATCCCGGCATTGCCGTCGCACGCGGTGCTGGCGGTATAGTCGACCAGCCCGGCGTCGACCTTCAGCCCCCAGCGCAGCGCCCGCGCGGCGGCATAGCCCTGGACGTCGCTCGCCGCCTTGCACGGGGCGGCGAGCGCGGCGCAGCGCGCGGCGCTGTAGGCGGTCTCGGTCAGCACCTGCTTCACCCAGACCAGCCGGCCGACCTCGAGGATGCCGAACAGCAGCAGCAGGAACACCGGCGCGAGCAGCGCGAACTCGATCGCGGTGGCGCCGCGCGCATCGCGGGCGAGCGCCCGCCTCATTGCAGCCGGATCACGACGGACTGCGCGACGGGCGTGCCGTTCAGCATGCCGTTCGGCAGCACCATCGCCTGATAGGTCGAAGACGCGCTGATCTGCAGATAATAGCCCGCGGTCGATCCCGTGCTGGCGCCGCCCGTGCAGACGCTGCCGCAGGTCGCGGCGGTGAAGGTGCCCGTCCGGGAGAGGCAGGCGCAGCTGCGGTTGCTGTTGGTGCAGCCCCCGGCCACGCCGTTGCAGGCGATGCTCACCTGCGGCGCGCTGGTCAGCCGCGCGGCGTTCTGGACGAAGCCCGGCAGGCTCTGGAACGGCACCGTGGTGCGGTTGGCGAAGGCCGAGACCGACGCCGCCGAGACCGCCGCCGCCATCTGGCTGCGCTGGACGAAATAGCCCGCCACATCCAGCGCCAGCAGCGCGAAGACGAAGAAGAACAGCGTCAGCAGCGCGAACTCGATCGTCGCCGCGCCCCGCGCGTCGCGCCACAGCCCCCGCCGCCGCCTCATTGCACCAGCCCGATCGAGGCCGCGCCGCCGCTGCTGCCGCTGCCGGCGATGCTCGCACAGGCCGATCCCGCCGCCGCCCCGCCGCTCGCGTTGATCGTCCGCACGATCAGCATGAAGCATTGCCCGTTCGACAGCGTGCTGCTCCCGCCCGACATCGCCAGGTCCGAATTGGGCAGGTGCACCGCGCCGACGAAGACGTTCTGCGCCCCCGCCGCCCAGCTCGTCGCCTCGCCGGTCAGGCTGTCGATCAGCAGGTCGGCGATCGCCCCGCCCGACACGGTGGTGCTGCTCGCGATCAGCTTGGTCTTGGCGCCGCCCGCCAGGTTGACCGTGCCCGACAGCACGAATGCCACGTTCACCCCCGCCATGTCGTAGCCCGAGACGTCCACCCCCTCCAGCGTCTGCCCATAGCTCTGCCCCGTCACCGGTGAGCTGTACGGCCAGGTCGTCCCGCCGGTGCCGTTGGCGAGGTTGCCCGCCACCGTATAGCGCCCCGCCCCGAACAGCGCCGATCCCGCGACGGTGAAGTTCCCCTTGATCAGATGGTTGGCCGTCCGCCCGAACACGATCCGGCTGCCCCCGGCGGTGCCGATGTCGCCGCCCGCGCTGAACGTGCCGTCGCCCATCAGCAGCACCGCGCTGCCCGAGAGCGTGATCGCCCGCCCCGATCCGTCCGCGCCGATCCGAACCGCCCCCGCGCCCGCCGCCAGCGTCGACCCGCCGTCGATCGCCACCCCGGCGCGCACGTCGAGGTCCCCCGCCCCCATCTTCAGCCAGCTGCCCCCGGCGACGCTCACCGCGCCGAACGCGTGGTTGCCCGTCCCCAGCGCCAGCGTCGCCCCGCCGCCCAGCGACAGCGTGCCGTTCACCGTCACCGGTCCGTTGCCGAAGCTGCTCGCGCCCGAAAAGTTGATCGTGCCGCTGCCGATCGCCACGCTGCCATTGCCGATCGTCACCCCGCCCGATCCGCTGTCGAACCCGCCATTGACCGAGAGGTTGACGTCCCCGAACGTGACCGTCGATCCGCCGCCGATCACCACCCCGTTGGCGATGGTGATCGTCGACCCGCTCTGGAACTGCACGTTGATCCCGCCGTCGATCGAGAGCCGCCCGATCGTGTAATTGCCCGCCGGGATCACGTAATTGGCCGAATTGCCGCGGCGATAGCCGGCGACGTTGCCGGAGGGCGACCAGCCGATCACCCAGTCCGCCCCCGCCGGCGTCGACGGATTGCCGATCGCCCGCGGCGCGGTGCTGCTGCCGATCGCTCCCCGCGCCGCCGCCAGATCGGCATTGCCGTCCAGCGGATCGGCAAGCGCGGTCGCCGCGTGCACCTGCTTGTCGCTGGCCGGCACGTTGCCGTTCCACGACGGATTGGTGAAGCTGCCGGCATAGCGCAGCAGCGTGGTGGTGAGCGTGCCCCAGTCGTTCAGCACGCTGCCGGCGCCCGAGACGATGTTCTTGGCGGCGATGCGCGTCCCCCGGTTGGCGATGTCCGCCACCGCCGCGACCGAGCAGTCCGGCGCATCGATCGTCGCGCCGCCGCTGGTGGTGATGCCGGTGCCCGACGACGCCAGCGCCAGGATGCACACCGGCGCGATCGGGCTGGTGCCGCCGAGCGACGCATAGGAGGCCGCCCCGACATCATAGCTGCCGCGATAGCCGAGCGCGGTGGCGACCGCGAACGGCACCGGCGTGGTGACGGTGACCTTCACCGCCTTGGCGCCCGCGCTCGGCACGTCGTTGACCACACTGGCGGTGACCACCGCGTTGGTCATCCCGTTGGCGACGGCGACGTCCTGCGCGGTGGGCAGCAGCACGGCCTCGCTGGAACTGGCGGCGCTATAGGCGAGCGCGGCGCTGAGCGCGGCGGCATCGGCGGTGCGCTGGTTGCTGATCATCTGGCTGTAGCCGCGCGCGAGATCGACCGAGATCGC
>JAIYAA010000294.1 GCA_027489295.1 Sphingomonadales bacterium
CCAAGGGCAACACCAATATCACGGTTTCGAACAACGTGATGATGCAGGGCGATGGTCTGCCCTTCCAGGGTGTGTTCATGGGGAACGAATCGAGCATTCCCTACGAAAACATCACGATCAAAAACAATCTGGTCTATCAGAACGGCTTCACCCACGGAATCAATGTGGTCCTGGGCAAGAACGTCAACGTCGATTCCAACACCATCATCTCGAAGATGGATAGCGTCGCGGACTGGATACGGCTGGACGGGGTGACCGGCGGGAAGGTCACCAACAACGTTGCGGATCAGGTGGTCATTACCGCAACGTCGACCGGCATCACCCAGTCGAACAACGCCGTTCTGGCTACGGATTCGGTGACGCTGCGCAAGATCGGCGATCTCATGGCCGGATCGAACGCTAAACTGGCGAACCTGCTCGTCAGCGGAGTAGGCTATCAGCCGCCCGTCGGCAGCGCCTTCGCCACGCTGGTTGCGAAGGAGCAGGCGACGGCGCAGGTACCTGCTAGTGCCAATCTGCTGCTGGATCTGCAATTTACCGCGACCGGCATCGTCGACCAGACGCGCTGGAGCACGGATGAGACCACCAAGGCGGTGGACCTCACCGCCATCAGCAACGGCATGTTCCAAGTGAAAACGGGTACCGGCTTCGAGCTTGCCCGGGACAACTCGCGCCAGCTCTTCGCGCTGCCTGCCTTCACGCTCAACTTCGACATGAAGCGGGCGGGAACCACGGCGGCGGTCGGCCAGATCATGGGCGTCAACCAGAGCTGGGGCATCTCGCTACGGGCGGACGGCGAACTGGTGTTCACCGTCAAGAATGCGGCCGGCCAGAGCTATACCGTGGCGACGAGCGGCGCAAAGATGACCGACACGGCCACCCACAAGATCGCGCTGACCTACGACAGCGCGAAGGGCAAGGCGATCATCTATGTCGATGGCGTCGTGAAGGGATCCGGCACGATCGTCGGCAGCACGCGGGCGATCGAATTTGCCGGGCTGTACATCGGCAGCCCGTTTAACGCAGCATTTAGCGGCAGCGTCGGGGAGGTCGAGATGCGCGACGCTGCTCTCAGCGCATCCCAGATCCTCGCGCTGAATGCCGCATCGACGGCGAGCACGCCATCGACAACGACCGTCAAGACCAGCCTTACCGGCAGTCTGGCCTCCAGCGCGGTGACCATCCTCACCACGCCGGCGACGGTCACCGCGGTGCCGGTGGCTGCCATCGGGACGCTGACGCTGGGGGGATCGGCATCTGCGGCGTCGGTCTCGCAAGTGTCGCTCGCCCAGGCGATCGCGACGAACGCTGCCGGCATTCCGGCGGTTTCGACCGCGGGCAGCTTCGCCGTTGCAAATACGCTGCTCGCCTCGAAGCAGTTGACGCAGGACTTCTATCACGTCTGATGTCGTCCTCAGGCTTGCCCCCGGGGGAGCCCTGCCATAAGGCACAAAAGGGATCTCCTGTGGGGCAAGCAATCGACGTGACACGTAGCAAGTTGCACCTGCGGGGGCTGCGGGGGCAGATGGTGGTCGGCTTCGGCGTGAAGGGCTTCGGCGCCGTCACCAGTTTCGCTTTCACTTGGCTGGTTGCCCGCGCGTTCGGCCCCGCCGGCGTCGGTGCCTTCGGTACCGCGCTCACCACCGCGCAGATGCTGGTCATTCTGTCGCTGATCGGTCTCGATACCATTCTGGTGCGCACCGTGGCGGTGTGCGTCTCGCAGAACCGGACGGGGGTGGCACGTACCGCCGTGCGGCATGCCACGCGGGTCGCCGTGGGCGGCGGTCTTGTCCTGATGGTGATGATCCTGCTGTTCCACCAGCAGATCGCCACCAATCTGCTGGGCAGTCCCGCGATGGCGCCGGACCTCCTGATCATGGCGTTCCTCATTCCGGTCAGCGCCTATTGCCGCCTCGTCTCAACGACGCTGCGCGGCATGGGCGATATCGGAAAGTCACAGATGGTCGACGGGCCGCTCGGCACCTTCCTGGGCGGCGCGATGCTGGCCGGTGCCTTGCTGATCGGCGTTGGCCATAACCCGCTGCTGCCCTCGGTGCTGTACCTGGCTGGTTGGCTGGTGACGATGTTCGTCGCTACCATCATCGTGCGGCGGATGACGCGCGATTGGGCGCCGGCCGAGCCGTTGGACCGGCCGATGCTGCGCCCCGGATTCATGGTGCTGATCACCAACGTCAACAACTTCTTCGTCGACTGGTTCGCGACCGTCATTCTCGCCGCGACTCATGGCCCGGCCGAGGCCGGCTTGTTCCGGGTGGGCTATCAGATCGCGTCGTCGCTGAAATTGCTGTCGGCGACGTCTGAGACGATCCTGCATCCGGTCTTCGCGGCGTCCTATGAACAGGGCGACGTCAAGCGGATCGCCCGGATCATTCGGATCACCATCCTCGCGCTGCTGATTGCAGCCTCGCCCATCGCGCTGGCGGTGCTGGTTGCTCCGCACTGGATCATGGGCCTGTTCGGCAAACAGTTCACGGCAGGCGCGGCAGCGATGCAGGTGCTGGTGCTCGGGCAGGTGTTCGGTATGGTCTTCGCCTCGAGTGGCGGCGTTCTGGTGATGGCGAATCGCGAACGTCTCGCGGTGGTACTGACCATGTCGTCGGTAATCCTTGCCGCAATACTCGCGCTGGTGCTGATTCCGCCCTATGGTGCATTAGGCGCGGCGATTGCGATTGCGGTGCCATCGGTGTTTCTGCGCTTCGTTTCGATGGTCGCGGTGCGGCTGATCGGCATACCGATTATCTAAGGGGTTGGGCATGGCGACATCGGCGCACGTTCGGGGGGCTGGTGGCCTGGCGCGGTTGCTGCAGCCGTTGCGCCGGGCGCGCGACGCGCTGTTTTCTCCGGCCAAGGCGGTTCTGCCGCTCTATCACCCGCAACGGTCCGGACTGGTCACGCTGGCGCGGCGCTTTGTCGGTCTCGCCGTGATCGCGCTGCTATCG
>JAIYAA010000300.1 GCA_027489295.1 Sphingomonadales bacterium
CGCAGGCCGTCGAGGATCGCCTCGATCGCCGGCTGGGTCGACCGCGCGCGATCGGTATCCTCGATGCGCAGCAGGAACTTGCCGCCGTGATGGCGGGCGAACAGCAGGTTGAACAGCGCGGTGCGCGCCCCGCCGATGTGGAGGAAGCCGGTCGGCGAGGGGGCGAAGCGCGTGACGACGGGCTTGGCGGGTGTGGTTTCTTGTGTTGCGCTCAAGCGCGCATGCTCCCAGTCTGTTGTCTCGATGGCCAGTTCAGCCGCCGCGGCCCCTAGCACGGGGTTACCGGGCCTTCAAATGGGGGCGGGGCGGCGATTCCCCAAGAGGCGGGGCGCGATCGAGCACTGGCTGGAGGCGGAGCGGGGGCAATTGCCGCTGTGGCTGCCGGTGGCGTTCGGCGCAGGCATTACCGCATGGTTCCTGCTCGACGATGCACGACACTGGATCGGGTTCATCGCGGCGGCGCTCGGTGCGGCTGCGGCCGGTGCGGCCGTGCCTGGGCGAACCGGGCGCGCGTTGTTGATCCTTGGCCTGTTGCTGGCGGCGGGGTGCGGATCGATCTGGTGGCGTGCGGAGAGCGTATCCGCGCCGGTGCTGGCCCGCGCTGAGGTTGCGATGTTCGAGGCACGGGTGTTGCGGATGGAGTCGTTGACCGCCCGCGGGCTCGTCCGGCTGGTGCTGGCGCCTATCGATCGCGCGGACCTGCCGCCGCGGCTGCGCGTGAATGTGGAGACGGGCGGCGTGCCCGAGGGGCTTTCCCCGGCCGCACGCGTGGCGTTGCGCGCACGCCTGGTGCCGCCGCCTGGGCCCTCGGTGCCGGGCGCCTATGATTTCCGTCGGGTCGCCTGGTTCGACGGGATCGGCGCTACCGGCAAGGCGCTGGGCGTCGTCACGCTGCGCCGTCCGCCGCCGTCCGCCGGTCAGGATCTGCGTGCGGCGCTTTCCGCGCATATCGAGGCCCGCCTGCCCGGCAGCGCCGGCGGCATCGCCAGCGCGCTCGCGACCGGCGATGAGGGGGCGATCACCGAGGATGACAGCGAGGCGATGCGCCGCGCGGGTCTTGCGCATCTGCTGTCGGTCAGCGGTTTGCACGTCACCGCCGTCACCGGCGCGGCGATGCTGGTGGTATTGCGGCTCCTCGCGCTGAGCCCGTGGCTGGCGCTGCGGGTGCGGCTGCCGCTGGTTGCGGCGGGGGCAGGGGCGCTGGCCGCGATCGGCTATACCTGGCTGACCGGCGGGCAGGTGCCGACGATCCGCTCCTGCGTCGCCGCGCTGCTGGTGCTGGTTGCACTCAGCCTGGGACGCGAGGCGTTGACGCTGCGGCTGGTCGCGGCCGGCGCGATGGTGGTGCTGTTGCTCTGGCCCGAGTCGTTGGCGGGCCCCAGCTTCCAGTTAAGCTTCACCGCCGTTGCGGCGATCGTCGCGCTCCATGAAAGCCCCCGCATGCGGCGCTGGTTCGAGGCGCGGGAAGAAGGGCTGGCGCGGCGGCTGCTGCGCGAGGCGGGATCGCTGCTGCTGACCGGGATCCTCGTCGAACTGGCGTTGATGCCGATCGGGTTGTTCCACTTCCACAAGGGCGGCGTGTACGGCGCGGTTGCCAATATCGCGGCGATCCCGCTTACCACGTTCGTCGTGATGCCGCTGGAGGCGATGGCGCTGATTGCTGATCTGGCAGGGCTTGGTGCGCCTTTCTGGTGGCTCACCGGCAAGGCGATGGCGCTGCTGCTGTGGATCGCGCACACCGCGGCGAGCGCGCCGGGGTCCGTCGCCGCGCTGCCGGTGATGCCGGCGGGCGCATTCGCGTGCATGATCATCGGCGGCCTGTGGCTGGGGCTCTGGCGGACGCGGGTGCGGATGGCGGGTCTGGTGCCGCTGGTCGTCGGCGTTGCCTGGGCGGTGGCGACGCCGGGGCCGGATGTGCTGATCACCGGCGACGGGCGCCATGTTGCGCTGCGGATGACCGACGGCAGCTTCGCCCTGCTGCGGGATCGCGCGGGCGACTTCACCCGGCAGGTGCTGGGGGAGAATGGCGGCGTGGAGCCGGAAGCGCTCGCCGCGCTCGCGGATCGGCCCGATGCGCGGTGCAGCATCGACCTGTGCATGGCGGAGATCGTTCAGAACGGCCGGCACTGGCGCATCACGGCGACCCGCAGCAGCTATCCGGTGGCGTGGCGAGAACTGGTTGCGGTCTGTGCCGCCAGCGACGTGGTGGTGAGCGAGCGCCGCTTGCCCCGCGCCTGCCGGCCACGCTGGCTTCGGCTCGATCGCACGGCGCTGGCGCAGACCGGGGGCGTCGCCATCACCTTTGCCGGAGGCCGCATTCGCACCGTGGGCGGGGCGGGGCGGCAACCCTGGCTTGACCCACCCACCGTCCAGCCGCCATTCAGCGCCGCGAAGGGAGATCGACGATGATCCGGATTCTGCTTGCGGCCTCGGCACTTGGCCTGGCTTCCCCGGCGCTTGCCCAGAGCACCGACTGGGCGAAGGTTCGTGCCGAATGGAACCAGCCGATGGCACCGTTCCGGATACTCGGCACTGTCCACTATGTCGGCACCACCGGCATCGCGGCTTATCTGATCACCAGCCCGCAGGGGCATATCCTGATCGATGGCGGGATGCCGGAGAGTGCGCCGCTGATTGCCGCCAACATCGAGAAGCTGGGCTTCAAGCTGGCCGACGTGAAGATCCTGCTGATCAACCATGCCCATTGGGATCATGATGGCGGCCTGGCCGAGCTCAAGCGCCGCACGGGGGCGCGGCTGCTGGCAAGCGCGGCCGATACGCCTGCGCTGGAGGCGGGACGGGCGGACTATCGCCCGGACATCACCATCACCGCACCTCCGGTGAAGGTGGACGGCATGCTGAAGGACGGCGAGGAAATTCGCCTCGGCACCAACACGCTGGTCGCGCATCTGACACCGGGCCACACCAAGGGCTGCACCAGCTTCACGATGCAGGTTCCCTCGGGCGGCGACAGCCTGACCGTGCTGTTCGCCTGCAGCCTCAGCGTGGCCGACCAGCCGCTCACCCCCGGCCATGGCTATGACGCGGCACC
>JAIYAA010000273.1 GCA_027489295.1 Sphingomonadales bacterium
CCATATTGGATGCCATAGGGCATCGGCAGGCCGATCCCGTCGACCTGGAAGTTGGTGATGTCGAAGCCGCGGGAGTTGTAATAGGTCCGGTCGGTCTCCACGCGCTCGACATTGATGCCCACGGTCTGGTCGAGCAGGTCGTTGACGTTGGTCAGCTGGAAATCCTGGATCCGCGCCTGATCGATCACCGTGATCGACTGCGGCGTCTCGCGCGGGGTGAGCGTGAGGCCGGTGGCGCTGCGCGACGGCTGGGTGGCCGTACCCGTGACGACGATCTGGCTCTGCTGATCGCTGTTCCTTTCGTCGTCGCCAGCGGGACCGGCAAGCGCCGTGCCGGGCAGCGCCAACAGCGCGGAGGTGAGCAATGCGGTACGCAGCGACAGAGGCATGATCCAGCTTTTCCCTTTGGGTCTCGTTGTGTGGGCGAGCCTTTAGAGAAGCCGGATATTGCGAGTCAATCGCATTATCAAAATTAGTCTCGGAGCGTGGTCAGCGTCGGGCCCGAGCGATGCGCATGACGTAGCTGATTACCTCGGCGACCGCGGCGTAATGTTCGACCGGGATCGGCTTATCCAGCTCGGCGCTGGCGTAGAGCGCGCGGGCGAGCGGGCGGTTTTCGACCAGCGGGATGTTGTGCTCGGTCGCGATCTCGCGGATCTTGAGCGCGATCGCATCGACGCCCTTGGCCACCACCACCGGCGCCGCCATCGCGCCGTGATCGTACTGCAACGCGATCGCATAATGGGTCGGGTTGGTGATGACGACGCTGGCCTTGGGCACATTGGCCATCATCCGGCTGCGGGCGCGCTGCATCTGCAGCTGGCGGATCTTGCCCTTGATCTTCGGATCGCCCTCGCTCTCCTTATATTCGTCCTTCACCTCCTGCAGGCTCATCCGCATCCGCTTGGTGTAGGAAAGGCGCTGCCAGATGAAGTCGAACAGCGCGAGCGCGCCCACCAGCATCGCGATCGGCCGGAGCATCGCATGGACGATGTCGCTGGCCGCGCTGCCCGCATCGATCAGGTCGGCGCCGACCAGCCGGTCGATGGTCGCGGCGTGCGGCCAGGCGATTCCCGCGGCGATGCCGGCGACCAGGCAGAGCTTGGCGAAGGTCTTCAGGAATTCGACCAACGCCTGCTTGCCGAACATGCGCTTGGCGCCGTTTACCGGGTTGAGCTTGTTCCACTTGGGCTTGATGCGCGACCAGGCGATCATCGGGCGGCCCTGCAGCACCCCGCCGAGGATCGCGAAGCCGAACAGCGCGGCGAGGATCGGGGTGAGCGCGGTGCCCACCGCGGCGAACAGGCCGGTCGCGAAGCTCTGCGCGCCGTCCGGCTCCATGCGGAAGTCGTCGGCGCCGCCCCACAGGCGCACGAACAGGTTGCCGCATTGCTGGACGGTATAGGTGCCCAGCCCGCCCATCACGACCAGCGCGGCGACGAACATCGCCGCGTGCCGCATCTCCGGGGCCATCGGCACGTCGCCGCGCTTTCGCGCGTCTTCGAGTTTCTTGTCGGTTGGTTCCTGGGTCTTGTCGTCGGATTCGCTACCGCCGCCGGCCATCACCAGCCTCGTTGCAGCGCATCACCCATCGCCTGGGTGAAGAAGGTGAGCATGGTGCCGATCGTCGTGATCGCCAGCGCGAGGCCGAGCAGCAGGTTGAGCGGCTGGGCGATGAAGAACACCTGGATCGCCGGCGCGACGCGCGCGGCGAGGCCCAGCGCCACGTTGAACACGATGCCATAGACGAGGAAGGGCGCGGCGAGGCTGATGCCCAGCGTCATCGAGCGGCCGATCGCCTGGATGGCCAGCTCGGCGAAATCGTGCATCGGCGGCATGCCGCCGATCGGGAAGTTCTGGTAGCTGTGGATGATCGCGCCGAGCCAGAGATGGTGGACCTGCGTGCCCATGCACACCAGCGCCGCGACCAGGCCGACCAGCTTGGACAGGATCGGCGCCTGGCTCGATTGCGACGGATCGAACATCACCGCGGCCGAAAGGCCGATCTGCGTGCTCATGATCGATCCCGCCATCGAGATCGAGAAGAACAGGATCTTGACGATCATGCCCATCGCCAGCCCGGTGATCAGTTCGGTCACCAGGATCGCGGGGAGCACGGCCCCCGCCTGCACCGCGGCGCGGGCGGGTTCGCCGATCATGCCGTAGAAGGCGAATGACATCGCGAAGGCGATGAACATGCGGATGCGGCCGGGAATGGCGTCTTCCCCGAACACCGGCAGCAGCATCAGCACCGCGCCGACCCGTGCGAACACGATGAAGAACGCGGACACGTGCAGCGCGAGATCGGGGGGAACGATCATCCGTGGATGATCATGTCGCTGATCTTGGCCATGAACTGGCCAAGCGCCTGCCCCATGGTGGGCAGCATCAGCAGAAACACCAGGCCCATCGCCAGCAGCTTGGGCACGAAGGTGAGGGTGGTTTCCTGGATCTGGGTCAGCGCCTGGAGCAAGCCGACGAAGACACCCACGATCAGCGAGGTCAGCAGCAGCGGTCCGGCTACGGTGAGGATCAGCATCAGGGCGGATTCGGTGAGGCTGATCAGCTGCGCGGGTGTCATCGGTTCAGGCTCCGGCCGTCAGATCTGCATGCGCATGATTTCGCTGTACGCGCCGACCACGCGGTCGCGCACCGCCACCATGGTGTCGAGCGCGGTCTCGGCGGCGCCGATCGCGGTGACGACGTCGATCAGGTCGCCCTTGCCCGCCACCTGCTTGGCCGAGGCGGTCTCCGCCGCGCGCAGCTTGTCGGCGGTGCCGCCGACGAGGTTCTCGACCATCGCGCCGAAGCCCGAATTCTCGCCGTCGCCGATTTCGCCGCCGCCGGCGGCCTTGCCCAGCGTGTTGCCGAGCGAGGCAACGCGGCCATAGGCCTTGCTGGCGTCCAATGCTCCGATAGACATGGCTCTTGTCCCTTACTTGAGCAGATCGATGGTGCGCATCGTCAGGCTCTTGGCCGCTTCGATGGCGTTGAGATTGGCTTCGTAGCTGCGCTGCGCCGCCTTCATGTCGGCGCTCTCGATGAGGCCGTTGACGTTGGGCTTCAGCACATAGCCCTGCGCATCCGCTGCCGGATGGCCGGGCTGGTAGACCTTGGTGAAATCGGACTGGTCGCCCTGGATCGCCTTCACCTTCACGCCGGTGGCGCCGCTGGCGCGATCGACGGCTGCCTGAAAGCTCACCACCTTGCGACGATACGGATCGCCGCCCGCGGTATCGGAGACCGAGTCCTGGTTCGCGAGGTTCTCCGCAATCACGCGCATCCGCAGCGATTGCGCGCGCAGACCCGAGGCGGAAACGCCCAGCGAAGCATCCAAATCCATTGTTGATCCTCCAGGGCCAGACAAGCGGCCCACGCCATCATTGTAGGCAAATTTTGCCGGGCCGGGCGCCGAGGGCGGAAAAAAGGTTCCTATAACGCTTAAGGGAAAGGGAGACGCATGTCGGTACTCGATGGAATCATGATCGAAATGTCGGTGGTGCTCGGTTCGACCGAAGTGCCCGTCCGGCAGATCCTGCAGATGAGCCGCGGAGCGATGATCCCGCTCGATTGCGGCCAGGACGATCCCAGCATGGTCTATGTCAACGGCGAGCTCGTCGCGCTGGGCCGGATCCTGGTCGACGGCGAGGTGATGTCGCTCGAAATCTCCGAACTCGTGAAGAAGTCGCGTAACTGATGGATCTCTTGTCGATGTTGCGTACGCTGGGCGCGTTGGGCCTGGTGTTGGGGATGTTGGCGACGGCCCTATGGGTCGTGCGCCGCTATGATCTGAAATTGCCGGGGCGGGTCACCGGCGGGGGACGCAAGCGTGTGGAACTGGTGGAGCGGCTGGCGGTGGACGCCAAGCGCTCGGTCGCGCTGATCCGGCGCGATGGCTGCGAACATCTGATCCTGATCGGCCCCGAAGGCCATGCGACGATCGAGACCGGCATCACGCCGCCGGCGCCGCCCGTGGTGGAGGCCGTCGTCGAGCCCGAAGTTTCGGCCAAGATCGAGGACGATCTCGCCCAGCTCAAGGCCGGCGTCGCCAAGCTTGCCGGCAAGCTCGACTTCAAGGGCATGGTCGACAAGCTGCGGCCGGAAGCGGCGCCCGCACCGGCGGACGTCGTGGAGGTCGTGGAGGACGCGGTTGCGCCGGTCGCACCGGTTGTCGCCGCGCCGGAGCCTGTGTCGCTGCCGCGCCAGGCCGCCAACGATGCCGAACCCGCTCCTCGCGAAGACGCCGCCAAGCCGGCACCCCGTACCCGCACCCGCAAGGCGCCCACCCGTGCCCGCATCGCGCGCGACACCACGCGGTGGAACAAGCGCGCGGTGCGCGAGGCACTGAATGCGTAAACACCTCGCCGCGGCCGCACTGCTGATCGTGCTGCCGGTCGCGGCGCACGCGCAAGCGGTTGCGCCTGCTGCCCAGGCGGCGCAGGCGGCGGCCCAAGGCGCGACCATTACCATCGGCGGCGAAGGGCCGATGTCGGCCAAGGCCATCCAGCTGGTGCTGATGCTCACCGTGCTCAGCCTGGCCCCCGGCCTGCTGATGACGGTGACCAGCTTCACCCGCATGGTGGTGGCACTGTCGCTGCTGCGCACCGGCATCGGTACGCCCGGCGTGCCGCCCAACCCGGTGATCATCAGCCTGGCGATGTTCCTCAGCTTCTTCGTGATGGCGCCGACCTTCGAGAAGGCGTGGACCGAGGGCGTCGAGCCCTACACCAAGGGCAAGCTGACCGAGGTCGCGGCGTTCGAGAAGACCACCGAACCGTTCCGCCAGTTCATGCTCGGGCAGGTGCGCGACAGCGATCTCAAGCTGTTCGCCGACCTTGCCAACAAGAAGATCGCGACGCGCGCCGACACGCCGCTGACGACACTGGCCCCGGCCTTCATGATCTCCGAACTGCGCCGCGCGTTCGAGATCGGCTTCATGCTGCTGCTGCCGTTCCTGGTGATCGATCTGGCGGTTTCGGCCGTGCTGATGGCGATGGGCATGATGATGCTGCCGCCACCGACGATCTCGCTGCCGATGAAGATCATCTTCTTCGTGCTGGTCGACGGCTGGGCGCTGGTCGCGGGCTCGCTGGTGAAAAGTTTCACCCACTGAGCCCCTGTCCCCCTCCCGCACGCGGAAGGGGGATCTAAAGCGTCACACCTGCAGCCCGACCGCCGCTTGCGCCGCCTTGAGCGTCGGCGCCGCCAGCGCGCCGGCCCGCGCCGCACCCGTGGCGAGCTTGGCGCCCACTTCGGCGCGATCATCGAGCAGCGCGGTCAGCCGCTCGCGGATCGGGCCGAGAACCGAGACGGTCAGGTCGGCCAGCGCCGGCTTGAACGCGCCGAAGCCTTGCCCGGCATATTCCTCCACCACCGATTGCGGATCGCGATCCGCAAGGGCGGCGAAGATCGTCACCAGGTTGCGCGCCTCGGGACGATCGGCCAGCGCGTCGAAGCTGTCCGGCAGCGGCTCGGGATCGGTCTTGGCCTTGCGGCACTTGGCGGCGATCGTGTCGTTGTCGTCGATCAGGTTGATGCGGCTCAGGTCCGACGGATCGGACTTGGACATCTTCGCATTGCCGTCGCGCAAGCTCATGATGCGCGGCGCGGCCTTGCTGATCAGCGGCTCGGGCAGCGGGAACAGCTCGACGCCGAAGTCCTGGTTGAACTTCGTCGCGATGTCGCGGGTCAGCTCCAGATGCTGCTTCTGGTCCTCGCCGACGGGGACGTGGGTAGCCTGATAGACGAGAATATCGGCAGCCTGAAGAACCGGATAGGTGAAAAGGCCGACGCTGGCGCCGTCGCGGTTCTTGCCCGCCTTGTCCTTCCACTGGGTCATGCGGTTGAGCCAGCCCATCCGCGCGGTGCCCTGGAGGATCCAGCACAGCTCGGCATGGGCGGGGACGCGCGCCTGGTTGAACAGGATCGAGCGGTCGTCGATGCCGGCGGCGAACAGCGTGGCGGCCATCTCGATCGTCGAGTTGGCGAGCTCCTGCGGGGTCACCGTGCCGGTAAGGGCGTGGAGATCGGCGAGGAAGAACAGGCACTCTCCCTCATCCTGCATCGCGACCCACTGCTTGATGGCGCCCAGATAGTTGCCGAGATGGAGATTGCCGGTGGTCTGGATGCCCGAGACGACGCGCATGAAAGTGTCACTCCGCACCCGGTTGACCGTTCGGCCGTTGGACGGGCCGCGGGTCCTTGGACGGCGGGGGTGCAGGTCGCGCGAATTGCCAGGACGCGGGCGCTCTAGAGCAGCTTGCGCGTCCTGGGAACCGGGCTCAGCGCGCGGCGCGGCGGCGGACCAGCGCCTTCAGGTCGGAGAGCAGGAAGGCGCGGGTGGCGAAGCAGGCGGCGACATAGATGGCGCAGCCCGCGCCGACCAGCAGCACCAGCCCCGTATAGCGCTCCCAGATCCGGCCGTTCAGCCACGGATCGAGCAGGCTGGCACCCGCCCAGAGCGCCACGCCCATCAGGACCGCGGCCAGCGCCAGGCGCGGCACCCGGCGGGCGAGCTGCGCGTCGACGACGAAATGGCCACGCTTGCGCAGCGTGAGATAGAGCATCGTCACGTTGACGGTGGAGGCCAGCGCGGTCGCGAGCGGCGGCCCGAGATGCGCGATCAGCGGGATCAGCGCGAAATTGGCGGCGATGTTCACCGCGACCGAGACCATCGCCAGGCGCACCGGCGTCCGGGTATCCTGCCGGGCGTAGAAGCCGGGGGTGAGCACCTTGACGATGATGTAGGAGGGCAGGCCGATCGAGAAGCCGGCCAGCGCCCAGGCGCACTTCACCGTGTCCTCGGGGGTGAAGTGGCCATATTGGAACAGGCCGCGGACGATCGGTTCGGCGGCGACGATCAGCGCCACCATCGCGGGCAGGGTGAGGAACAGCGCCAGCTCCATGCCGCGATTCTGCGTCTCCATCGCCTCGGCGTCCTTGCCGGCGCCGAGCAGGCGCGAGATGGTGGGCAGCAGGATCGTGCCGAGGCCGATGCCGATCAGGCCCAGCGGCAGCTGGTTCAGCCGATCGGCATAATAGATGTACGAGATCGATCCTTCGCCCAGCAGCTTGCCCGAGAGCGACGTGGAAATGACCAGGTTGAGCTGCGTCACGCCCGCGCCGACCGCGGCGGGCAGGATCAGCGTCATCAGCCGGCGCACGTCGTCGTCGATCCGCGGCAGGCGCGGGCGCAGCGACACGCCCGAGGCGCGGCAGGCCAGCGCCAGCCAGCCGAGCTGGAGCAGGCCGCCGATCGGCACCGAGATCGCCTGCACCCGCGCGGTTTCCTCCGGGGTGCCGTGGAAGAAGTAGAGGCCGCTCACCATCGCGATGTTGAGCAGGATCGGCGCGGCGGCGTTGACCCAGAATTTGTCGAGCGAGTTGAGGATGCCGCCGAGCAGCGAGGCGAGGCAGATCAGCATCAGATAGGGAATGGTGATCTGCGACAGCTGCACCGCGAAGGCGAACTGTGCGGGGCTCGGATTCTGCTTGGCGAAGCCGCCGGACAGCAAGGCGGTGAGCGGCCAGGCCGCGGCCAGCGCGACCAGCGTCATCACCACCAGCGCCAGGAACAGCACGGAGAGCGTGCGCTCGGCGAAGTCATAGGCCGCGCCGCGCTCGCCGTTCACGCCCAGCTTCTGGTTGAACATCGGGATGAACACCGATGCAAAGGCGCCCTCGGCGAAAAAGGCGCGGAACATGTTGGGCAGGCGGAAGGCGACGAGGAAGGCGTCGGACGCGAAGTTGGCGCCGACATAGCGCGCCTGGAGCGAATCGCGGACCAGGGCAAGGATGCGGCTGGCGAGCGTGAGACCGCCCACCGAACCCAGGCTGCGCACGAGCTTCATCGTAAGTTCGCCGTACTAGAAGGAAAAGGGGGCGCCACCGACGTGCGGCGCGCCCCCGAAATCAGGCAGAGGCCCGGGTTCAGGCGTGGCCGGCTTCTTCGAAGCCGATCGCGCCTTCCTGCTGGGCGCGCTGCTGCAGGTAGATGCCGGCGAAGTCGATCGGCTCGAGCATCAGCGGCGGGAAGCCGCCGTCGCGGACCTGATCGGCCAGCACGCGGCGGGCGAACGGGAACAGGATGCGCGGCGCTTCGCCGAGCAAGAACGGATCCAGCGCTTCCTGCGGGATGTTGCGGAGCGCGAACAGGCCCGCATAGGTGAGGTCGACGATGAACGCGACCTGCTCGCCGGCCTGGGCGCGGACTTCGATCTTCAGCGCGACCTCGTACACGTCGTCGCCGACCTTGTTCGAGCCGATGTTGAACTGCACGTCGATCGCCGGCGCGGTCTGCTGCTGGTAGATGGCGGGGGCGTTCGGGTTCTCGAACGAGAGGTCCTTCACATATTGCGACAGCACGCCCGCCTGGGGTGCCTCGTCGGCGCCATTGCCAGCGGCATCGCCGAACTCGGCGAAGGTGTCGTTCTCGGCCATCCAACTTTCCTCTTTATTCCGGAGATTTTCGCGCCCTCGGGGCGTTACCGGGCCAGCGACTAGCAGGCGCGTGCCGGTGGTGCAATCGCATGGCCCATCGTACGATTTGAAACCGGGGCCACGAAGCCCTATGTACTAGAGACGGAGGCTTTGGAGGGCCAGTGTTCTACGTCATTCTGTTCGCGATGGTCGCCGGTTTTCTCGCGCTGCGGCTCTATGCGGTCCTCGGCAAGCGTACCGGGCATGAGCAGCCACTGCCGAAGCCGGCGGAGGAGCGCGTCGCCGTGCCGCCCGTCACCCGGACAATCGAGGCGATGCCGGAAGTGCGCGACTCGGCCAATCGCGCGATCGACTCGGCCGCCGAGACGGGGATGCGCGCGGTGGTGTCGTCCGATCCGAGCTTCGACGTGGCGAAGTTCCTCGAAGGCGCCAAGTCGGCCTATCGAATGATCCTCGAGGCCTTCTGGAAGGGCGACGTGGAAACGCTGCGCTTTCTGGTCGACGAGGATGTGCGCGGCGCGTTCGAAACTGCGATCGCCGACCGCAAGGCCAAGGGCGAAGTGCTCGACAACCGCCTGATCTCGATCGAGCGCGCGACGATTTCCGGAGCCGGCGTGGAGAACAAGGTCGCGACGGTGACCGTCCGCTTCGACGCAGACGTCGTTGCGGTGACTCGCGACGGCGAGGGTAACCTGATCGCCGGTTCGCTGAGCGACGCGGTGATGACGCACGACATCTGGACCTTCGCCCGCAAGCTGCGCAGCGACGATCCGAACTGGAAGCTGGTCGAAACCGACGAAGCCTGAGGGGCGACATGCGGATTATCGGGGGATTGGCGCTCGCGGGGCTGCTCGGCGCATGTTCGAGCAGCATCGTGCCCCCCGAGGCCGGTACGCGGCCGGCACCCAGCCGACCCGCGTCCTTTCGACCCGCCCCGGTGCCCGAGCGACCCAAGCCGGGTGCGACGCTCCCTGAAACCCCCGCCAATCTTCCCGCACGGCAGCCGACCGGCGCCACGCCGCTGCCCGCGATGCCCGCACCGCCCGTCGCCGCCGGCGCGACCATGGCGGCGGCTGCCGGTCTGGTCGCGGGACCAGCAGTCGAGACGCTGCCGGTCACCCCGGACAACGCCGCCCGCGCGCTCACCGCGTTCAAGCTCAGCTGCCCCGGCCTGCAGCGCCGTACGGATGCGTCCGGCCTGACCCGCGGCAGCGACTGGGCGCCCGCCTGCGCCGCCGCGACGGGCTTCGCCGGCGATCCGGTCGCGTTCTTCGCGCAGTGGTTCGAGACGGTGCAGGTCGGCAACGGCGCGGCCTTCGCCACCGGCTATTACGAGCCGGAGATCGCCGGCGTGCGCGAGCGCCGGACCGGCTATGACGTTCCGGTATACGGCCTTCCCGACAATCTGATCGAGGTCGATCTGGGCCAGTTCTCCGACGCGCTGAAGGGCAAGCGGATTCGCGGTCGCGTCGACGGGCGGCAGTTCGTCCCCTATTATGATCGCACCCAGATCGAGCAGGGCGCGCTGGAAGGCCATGCCCCGGTCGTCGCCTGGGCGGCCGATCCGATCGAGATGTTCTTCCTGCAGGTGCAGGGCTCGGGCCGGCTGAAGGGGCCGGACGGGCAGGTGGTCCGCATCGGCTATGCCGGGCAGAACGGCCGCGACTATACCGGCATCGGCAAGCTGATGAAGGATCGCGGGTTGCTCGGGCCCGGCCAGACCTCGATGCAGGGCATCGTCGCCTGGCTGCGCGCCAATCCCGAGCAGGGCCGCGCGATCATGCGCGAGAACAAGAGCTTCGTGTTCTTCAAGGAACTGACCGGGGCCGGTCCGCTGGGCGCGATGGGCTATCCGGTCGCAGGCTGGACGAGCGTGGCGGCGGACCCGAAGTTCATTCCGCTCGGCGCGCCGCTGTTCCTGTCGATGGACCGCACCGACGCGACCGGGCTGTGGGTGGCGCAGGATACCGGCGGCGCGATCAAGGGGCCGAACCGCGTCGATACCTTCTGGGGCGCAGGCGACGATGCGCGCGCGATCGCCGGCGGCATGTCGGCACGCGGCACCGCCTGGCTGCTCCTCCCCAAGGGCACGCTGGCGCGGCTGAACGCGGTCCAGCCGCCGATCCCCCAGCCATGAGCGGGCGCGGGCGCCGCAATCTGGCGCCCGAGGAAGCGGCGCTGTGGCAGAAGGTGATCCAGAGCGTGACGCCGCTCCACGTCCGTGCCGCGCCCAAGACCCTGCCGCCCGAACCCGCGCCCGCCCCCGCGCCTGTGATTGCCCCCGCGGCGAAGGCGCCCATGCGTCGGCTGGAGATTCCCACCGGCAAGCTGGTGCCCAGCCGCCCGGCAAGGCCCGCCATCACCCTTTCGACGCCGATGCCCGACACGCACGAGCGCCGCACGCTTGACGCCAGCTGGGACCGGCGGCTGTCGCGGGGGCTGGTGGCGCCCGAGAGCTCGATCGATCTGCACGGGCATAATCTGCACGCCGCCTATGACCGGCTCGATGCCGGTCTCGGCCAGGCGGTCGCCCGCGGTGATCGGGTGCTGCTGCTGATCACCGGCAAGCCGCCGCGCCCGGAATCGGAGCGGCCCCATGCGCGCGGCGCGATCCGCGCGGCGGTGGGGGACTGGCTGGCGGCCTCGCGCCACGCCGATCGCATCGCCGCGGTTCGGCAGGCGCACCCCCGGCACGGCGGGGCGGGCGCGCTCTACATCGTCCTGCGACGTCCGCGCGGGCAGGGCTGACGCCGGAGTTTCTTAACGAATTCGTGCGAGGGTTTTTCCAGCGATCGAGTATATCGATCAGTGGGGGATTCTTGGAGCAACGAACAGCGATGCGCTGGGGGGAGCGAAGAACGAGCAGAACCGTCGCCATCGGCACGGCGCTTGCTGTGGTGCTGCTGGCGCTGATCGCGCGGGCGAGCGGTTTCACTTTCGCGCAACTTGCCGCTTCGGCTGGCCTGGCCGTGCCGCTGGCGCTGCTGGGCAGGATTGCCGTCGACCGGATCGTCCGTCCGCGGCGGGTGGCGGCGCTGGCGGCTGCGGTCGACCGGCTGCATGCGGCCGCGCTCGGCGACCTCGAAAGCCCCGTGCCCGCCGCGGTGACGCGGGGCGCCCCGCAGCTCGCCGGCGCCATCGACGAGCTGTTCCACAAGCTCCACGGCAATCTGGAAAGCGTGCATCGGCTGGCGATGTTCGACACGGTGACCGGGCTCGCCAATCGCCCGCATTTCCGCCGCAGCGCCGAGCGGATGCTGGAGGATGCCGCGGGCGAGACGCGGGCCGTGCTGTTCTTCATCGATCTCGATCGCTTCAAGGCGGTGAACGACACGCTCGGCCATGCGGTGGGCGACGTGCTGCTCGGCATGGTCGCCAACCGGCTGCGCGCGGTGGGCGACCAGTGCGGTGTGTTCACCCATGGCGAGACGCCGCTGATCGGCCGGCTCGCCGGCGACGAGTTCACGCTGTTCTTTGCCGATCTTCCCGATGCGGATGCGCGCGCGCTGGTCGGCACCAAGGTGCTGGAGGCGCTGTCGGAACCGTTCGATCTGGCGGGGCAGCAGGTGTCGATCGGCGCCTCGATCGGGCTGGCGCTCTATCCCGATCACGGGCGGACGCTGCACGACCTGATGGGCGCTGCCGATGCGGCGATGTACCAGGCCAAGACGCAGGGGCGCGGCCGCGTCGAGACGTTCAGCGACGGCCTCGCCGCGCAGATGATCGCGCGGGCGCGACTGGAAACCGAATTGCGCGCGGCGATCGAGCATGACGAATTCGCCCTGGTCTTCCAGCCCCAGGTCTCGGCCGGCGACGGCACGATCGTCGGGGCGGAGGCCTTGCTGCGCTGGGAGCACGCGAGCGGGACCAAGCTGCCCGCCGCCTTCCTGCCGCGCGCCGAGGAGACCGGGCTGATCGTCGAGATCGGCGACTGGGTGGTGGCGAACGTCGCGAACACGATCGCGCGCTGGTCGCGGCTGGGGATCGAGCAGCGGCTGGCGGTCAATGTCAGCCAGCGACAGATCGACCATGCCACCTTCTTCCGCCACCTCCGCGCCGCGATGCTGGCGGCGAACGCACCCGCGCGGCTGCTGGAGCTGGAGATCAGCGAGACGCTGGCGATGCACTGTTCGGAGGATGTGCTGCGCGCGATCGCCACGCTGCGCGCCGCCGGCGCCACCGTGGCGGTCGACGATTTCGGCACGGGCTATTCCAACCTCGCGCGCCTGCGACGGTTGCCGATCGATCGGGTGAAGCTGGATCCCAGCGTGATCGAGCATGTCGCCGGCAACCCGGAGGCGCGCGCGATCGCGCAGGCGGTGATCAGCCTGGTCCACGGCCTGGGCTGCGAGGCGGTGGCCGAGGGTATCGAGAGCGAGGCGCAGGCCGCGGTGCTGCGCGTGCTCGGCTGCGACGTGCTGCAGGGCTATGCGATCGCGACGCCGATGGGCGAGGCGGATTTCCTCTCCTGGGTGCAGACTATGGCACCCCGACGCGCGACCGCCTGAGCGGTCACACCCGCTTCAGGATTTCCGCATAGACCTCCGTCAGCGCGCGCAGGTCGGCGAGCGCCACGGCCTCGTCCAGCTTGTGCATCGTCGCGTTGAGCAGGCCGAATTCCACCACCGGGCAGACGCGCGACAGGAATCGGGCATCGGAGGTGCCGCCGGTGGTCGACAGCTCGGCCTCCACCCCCAGCACGTCGCGGATCGCACCGCCGACGAGATCGGAGAGCGGCCCCGGCTGGGTGAGGAACGCCTCGCCGAACACGCGGCCATGCACGTCGGCATGCGGGGCATGGCGCGCGACGATGTCCCGGATGCGGGCGATCAGGTCGGGCCCATGCTGCTGATCGTTGAAGCGGATGCTGATCCGCGCGGCCGCCCGGCCGGGGATGACGTTGGTCGCGGGGTTTCCCACCGCCAGGTCGATCACCTCGATGTTGGAGGGCTGGAACCAGGCATTGCCCTGATCGAGGACGATGCCGTCGATCTCCGCCAGCGCGCGGATCAGGCGGGGCACCGGGTTGTCGGCGAGGTGCGGGTAGGCGACATGCCCCTGCCGGCCGATCACGGCGATGTCGATCACGGTCGATCCGCGCCGCCCGATCTTGATCGTGTCCCCCAGCCGGTGGGCCGAGGTGGGCTCGCCGACCAGGCAGAGGTCGGGCTTCAGGCCGCGTTCGGCCATGCGCTCGATCAGCTTGGGCGTGCCGAAGGTGGCGGGGCCTTCCTCGTCGCCGGTGATGATCAGGCTGGTGATACCGCGCGCGGGCGCCTGCGCGGCGGCGGCGACGAAGGCGGCGATCGCGCCCTTCATGTCAACCGCGCCGCGGCCATAGAGCAGGTCGCCGCGAATCTCGGGGGCGAAGGCACCGCTGGTCCAGCCCTGGCCCGGCGGCACCACGTCGAGATGGCCGGCAAAGGCGAAGTGCGGGCCTTCGCTGCCGCGGACGGCGAGCAGGTTCTCGACCGGGCCGTCGGGCGCCTCGCCCTCGACGAACCGCTCGACGCGGAAGCCGAGCGGGGTGACCGCGGCCTCCAGCACGTCGAACACGCTGCCGCGCGCCGGGGTGACGCTTTCGGCCGCGATCAGGGCCTTGGTGAGTTCGACGACGTCCGGCACACTACCTCCATTCACACGGGAGGCGACATTGCCCAAGCTGGACCTGGATACAATCCCGCAGACCAATGCCACCGGCTATCCGGCACCGTTCGACGCGGCCGTGGCGGGGCGCTGGTATCGCCGGCTCGCGCCGCCTTCGGGGCTCACGGCGATGGGGGTGAGCCATGTCGTTCTGAAACCCGGCGCGTGGTCGTCGCAGCGGCACTGGCATGACAGCGAGGACGAGTTCGTCGTGATGCTCGCGGGCGAGGCGGTGCTGGTGGAGGAGGGCGGGGAGACGGTGCTGCGCGCGGGCGACTGCGCGGCGTTTCCGGCCGGGGTGGCGGACGGACACCATCTGCAGAACCGCACGCAGGAAGACGTGGTGTTCCTGGCGATCGGCGCCGGCCCGCGCGGTGGCGGGGACTATCCCGATATCGACATGGTGTTCACGCCCGAGGGCTATTTCCGCAAGGACGGGACGCCGTATGAGACGGAACGGCTGCGGTAGCTCACTCCTTCTAAGCCCCTCCTCCTTGGAGGAGGGGTTGGGGTGGAGGGATTCCAGACCAGATGTTGGTCTCTGCCAGACACTGCCCCACCCCAACCCCTCCCCTGAAGGGGAGGGGCTTAGATGGTAGGGCTCACGCCACCGGCAGCTCGAACTTCTCGATCACCCAATCCTCTTCCTGCGCCCCGGCGATCCAGTCCTGCATGTACGGATGCTGGAGCACCGCGAGCATATAGCCCTGCGCGAAGCGGGGGACCGGCAGCGAGTAGGTGACGATCCGCGTGACCACCGGCGCGAACATGATGTCGGCCGCGCCGAACGCGCCGAACAGGAAGGGCTCCGCGCCGCCATAGCGCGCCCGGGCCTGCGCCCAGAGCTCCATGATCCGGGCGAGATCGGTCGCGACATCCTCGTCCACCGGCGCCGGGGGATAGATCTGGCGGACGTTCATGCTGTGCTTGCGGCGCAGCGCCGCGAAGCTCGAATGCATTTCCGCCGCCATCGATCGGGCCATGGCGCGGGCGGCCGGATCGCTGGGCCAGAACCGGGTGTTGCCGGTCTTGTCGTTGAGATATTCGACGATCGCCAGGCTGTCCCACACGACCGCCTCGCCGTCCCACAGGATCGGCACCTTGCCCGAGGAGGGCGCGAATTCGTCGCCCGCGCGGCGGCGGTCCCAGTCCTGGTCGTAGAGCGGGACCACCGTTTCCTCGAACGGCAGTCCGGAGAGCTTGCACGCGAGCCAGCCGCGCAGCGACCAGGACGAATAGGCCTTGTTGCCGATGATGAGCTTCATGGGCCCGGGATAGACGCCGCGCTCCGCGACAGCAACCGCGACCATGTTGCACCAGTCCAAAGACATTGCAGATCCGCGCGATTATTTCCAATCTGCAAGTTCTGCGGCAGGGGGCCGCGAATCGGGGGACGATAAGACGATGCGTAGGAAGTGGTGCCTGTTCGCGACGGCGGCAGCCGTGGCGATGGCGGCGATGTGGTCGCCGGTCGGGGCACAGGAAAAGGCCGCGAGCGGTTCCGCAAGCGCGCCAGCGGCGAAGGTGGATACCGCCGTGTTCGCCGAACTGCCGATGCTGGAAGGGCCCGAGGTCTCGCCGGACGGCAAGCGCTTCGCCGGGCAGCTGGCGGTGCAGGGCAAGCAGTATTTTGCGGTCGTGGCGCTCGATGCCTCGTCGAAGCAACTGATCAGCACCGGCGACACCGATCTCAACTGGTGGCGCTGGGTCAACGACGAATGGCTGGTGATCGGCATCGGCAAGACGATGCCGGTCGAGGGGGACGAATGGTACATCACCCGCGCGATCGGGGTGAACGCCAATACCGGCAAGATGGTGACGCTCAACACGCCGGATACCGGCCAGAACGGCGGCCGGCTGGTGTGGACCGCGCAGGACGGCACGCCGCGCATCCTGCTCGCGGCGCAGACGTCGATCTATTCGAACATGCCCGGCTTCTGGCCGAGGGTGGACCTGGTCGACGTCTCCACCGGCAAGCATCGCCGGGCGATCGACGGGCGCGAAGGCGTGATGGACTGGTATGCCGATGGCGCCGGCACCGTGCGCATGGGCATCGGCCGCAGCGAGGATGGCCGCAACCGCCGCCTGCTCTACCGCCCCGATGGCCGCACCGATTTCCGCATCATCGATCGCGCCAAGGGCATCCATGACAGCCTGCTGGTGCCCTCGCTGTTCCTCGCCGATCCCGGCAAGGCGCTGGTGGTGCAGGACGACGACAAGGGCTTTTCGGCGCTGTGGGAATTCGATCTGGCGACGCTGCAGACCGGCAAGCAGATCTTCGGCACGCCGGGCTACGACATCAGCGGCCCGGTGGTCGATTCGGTCCGCTCCTCGCTGCTGGGGGTCGCGGTGACCGAGAACCGCACGTCGACCCACTGGATCGATCCCGGCATGGCCGCGCTGCAGAAGAAGCTGAGCGGGCTGGTGCAGGGCGCGCAGGTGGAGATCACCAGCTTCAACGCCGATCATTCGGTGGTGATCCTGCGCGTGGGCGATGCGAGCGCGCCGGGCGCCTATTTCTACTACCGCGCCGCCGACGAGACGCTGGAAGCGCTGGCGATGAACAACCAGACGCTGAAGCTGCGTCGTCTCCACCCGGTGAAGACGATCCACTACAAGACGCGCGACGGCCTGGACATCGCCGCGGTGCTGACGCTGCCGCGCGGCTCGACCGGCAAGAACCTGCCGCTGATCCTGATGCCGCACGGCGGCCCGTCCGCGCGCGACGAGGAGGAATGGGACTGGTGGTCGCAGTTCCTCGCCGATCGCGGCTATGCGGTGATCAAGCCCAACTATCGCGGCTCGACCGGCTACGGCACGCGCTTCCTCGAAAAGGCCGAGGGGCAATGGGGCCTGGCGATGCAGGACGACCTGAACGATGCGGTGAAGGCGCTGGTCGACCAGGGCATCGCCGATCCCAAGCGCGTGTGCATCGTCGGCGCCTCCTATGGGGGCTATGCGGCGCTGCGGGGCGCGCAGCGCGACGGCAAGCTGTTCCGCTGCGCGGTGTCGTTCGCCGGCGTGTCCGACCTGGGCCGGATGGTCGCCTATGACTCGCAGTTCCTCGGCGGCGGCCAGGGCAAGGACTGGATGCGGGCGCAGGCGCCGGACTTCAAGGCGGTGTCGCCGCTCTACCATGCCGAGGAGTTCTCGACGCCGATCCTGATCGTCCACGGCAAGAAGGATCGCCGCGTGCCGTTCAAGCAGAGCAAGCTGATGGCGGATCGGCTGGCCGCGGCGGGCAAGCCGTTCGAGTTCATCGAGCAGCCCGAGGGCGACCACCACTTCACCCGCAGCGAGGACCGGCTGAGCTTCCTCAAGGCGCTGGAGGCGTTCCTTGCCAAGTACAACCCGGCATGAGCGCGGGCCCTCGTCCCGGCGCAAGCCGGGGCGGGGGCGGGCGGGGCGTCAGGCCTTCACATACACCCAGGCGCGGGTGCCCGAGGCGAGGGGTACCCGCACCCGGACATAGTTCTCGCTTTCATAGATGTCCGCCGCCGCCAGCTCCTGCGGGGTCAGCTGGAAGACCTTGCCGGCGATCGGCGGGCCGTCGCCGGGGACCAGCGCCAGATGCGTCTCGATCCCGCTCGCGTCGAGCACGGCGGGATCGCGGATCTGGATTTCGGTGACGACATAGCCGTGGAGCACATCGTCGATGCCGTCGAGCAGCCGGCCGAACTGGCTAAGCTGGACGTGGTCGAGCTGGAGCGTGCCGTAGGAGAAGAGCGGCTCCACGCGCGCGTTCAGCCGATCGCTTCGAGCACCGCGGCGCGCAGCTCCGGCAGCCCCATGCCCTTGTCGCTCGACGTCATCAGGATTTCCGGATGGGCGGCGGCGCGCTTGCGGGCTTCGTCGGCGGTGCGGGCGGTCACCTCGGCCAGCTCGCTCGCCTTGATCTTGTCGGTCTTGGTGAGGACGATTCGGTAGCTGACGGCGGCATTGTCGAGCATCTCGAGGATCTCGCGGTCGACATCCTTGATGCCGTGACGCGAATCGATCAGCACCAGCGCGCGCTTCAGCTCCTGCCGGCCGCGCAGATAGTCGTTCACCAGGTAGCGCCACTTGCGGACCATGTCCTTGGGCGCCTTGGCAAAGCCATAGCCGGGCATGTCGACCAGGCGGAAGCGCAGCGGCTCGCCCACGTCGAAGAAGTTCAGCTCCTGCGTCCGGCCCGGCGTGACCGAGGTGCGGGCGAGGCTGTTGCGGTTGGTCAGCGCGTTGATCAGCGACGACTTGCCGACGTTCGAGCGGCCGGCGAACGCGATCTCCGGCACGGTCGGCTGGGGCAGATGCTCCAGCGCCGGCGCGGACTTGAGGAAAGCGATGGGGCCGGCGAACAGCTTGCGCGCGGATTCGATCTGGTCGGGGTCGAAGGACATCAGGAAGTCAGCTGCCTCAAAACATGAGGCCCTTTCAAATCCCCCCCTGGAAGGGGAGGTGTCGCGAAGCGACGGAGGGGTGTCGACGGTGCAAGGGCGGTCCTCCGACGCGAACGGGGATGCCCCTCCGTCAGGCCTTCGGCCTGCCACCTCCCCTTGCAGGGGAGGATCGTGGAGGGGCGTGCCGCCATTACTTCGCCTTGGCCGAACCGGGCTTGGCCACGGGGACCTTCATCTCCGGGTGGCGCGCATAGAGCCACTGCTGCTGGAGCACGGTCAGCACGTTGGAGGTGATCCAGTAGAGCTGCAGGCCGACCGCGAACGGCGCCATCAGGAACATCAGCATCCACGGCATGATCGCGAACATCTGCTTCTGCATCTCGTCCATCGGCGCCGGGTTCATCCGCATCTGGAAGAACATCGACACGCCGAGCAGCACCGGCACCACGCCGATCGCCAGGAAGCTGGGCAGCGGATAGTGGAGATAGCCGAACAGGTTGAGGATCGTGGCCGGATCGGGGGCCGAGAGATCGCGGATCCACAGCACGAACGGCTGGTGGCGCATCTCGATCGTCAGCAGCAGCACCTTGTACAGCGCGAACATGATCGGAATCTGCAGGATCATCGGCGCGCAACCCGCGAGCGGATTGACCTTTTCCGCCTTGTAGAGCTGCATGATCTCCTGCTGCTGGCGCGCCTTGTCGTCCTTGTAGCGCTCCTGGATCGCCTTCATCTTCGGCTGCACCTGGCGCATCCGGGCCATCGACGCGAACTGCTTCTGGGCGATCGGGAACAGCAGGCCGCGGATGGTGATCGTCAGCAGGATGATCGCCACGCCGAAATTGCCAACCAGCTTGAACAGCCAGCTGAGGTAGGTGAAGATCGGGCGCTCGATGATCTCGAACCAGCCCCAGTCGATCGCGCGTTCGAACTTCGCGATGTCATACTGCTTCTGATAGGCGTCGAGCAGCTTCACTTCCTTCGCGCCGGCGAAGAAGTGGCTGGTATAGGTGGCTTCCTTGCCCGGGCGGATCGCGATCGGCTGGGCGAGCGCGACATCGGCCTGATACTGCTGCGCCGCGGTGCCGCGCTGCTGGATGCTCACGCCGCCGCGCTGGTCCGGGATCGCCGCGGTCAGCCAGTAATGGTCGCTGAAGCCGACCCAGCCGCCGGTGGTGGCGAACTGCTGGGGCGTGCTCTCCACATCCTTCCAGTTGATATAGTGCGCCGCGTCGTTGGTCGCGGCGACCGGGCCGACATGTGCGGCCCACTGGCTGGTGTCGGTCGAGCGCTGGCCGCGCGAGATCAGCGTGTAGGGCGTCACGGCCACCGGCGCGCCGCCGCGGTTCGCGACGGTCTGGCGGACGGTGAACATGAAGTTCGAATCGACGCCGAGCTCGACCGTGAAGGTCTGGCCGGCGCTGTTGGTGGCGGTCAGCTTGACCGGGGTGGCGGGCGTCAGCGTGGCGCCGTCCGCCTTCCACACGGTGTTGCCGTCGGGCGCACCCGCACCCTGCCAGCCGAACTGCGCGAAATAGCTGCCCTCCGCGCCGCTCGGCGAGAGCAGTCGGATCGGCGGGGAGTTCTTGTCGACGGTCTGGTCGTACTGGCGCAGGACGAGATCGTCGATGCGCAAGCCCTTCAGGTTGATCGAGCCCTTCAGCGCCGGGGTGTCGATCGCCACGCGCGGGCTGTCGGCCAGCACCGCGTCACGCGCACGAATCGTCTTCGGCGCGTTGGCGGCCGCGTCGACACCCGAGTTGGGCACCGGCTGCAGCTTGCCGTCGACCATCTTGGCCGGTGCGGCGGGCTGCTGCGGGAAAAACCAGTGGCTGATCATCGGCCAGCCGAGCAGCACCAGCGCCGCGAACGCCGCGAAGAGAATGAAATTCTTCTGTTCTTCTTTCACCGATAATCCCCGGAAGGAAACTCAAGGAACGGGATCTGGGCCGTGCCCGCCCCATGGATGGCAGCGCGCGATGCGCCGTAGCGCAAGCCAGCCGCCTTTCACCGCCCCATAGCGGCGAAGCGCCTCGATTGCATAGGCCGAACAGGAAGGCTGGTAACGACAGGTGGGCGGCAGGATCAGCGACGGGCCCAGCTGCCAGGCGCGCGCGAGCAGCATCAGCACCCGCGCGATCATGATTCCACCTTGGGATCGGCCTTGGGGCGAACGCGCCGAAGCGCCTTGGCGAGTTCCGCCTTCAGATCGGCATAGGGGCGTTCGATTCCGCCCATCCGGCCGATCAGCACATGGTCCGCGCCGGCGATTCCCGCCTCGGGCAGGAGCTCGCGCGCAAGCATGCGAAAGCGCCGCTTCATCCGGTTGCGGATAACGGCGTTGCCAACTTTCTTGGATACGGTAATGCCGATCCGCATCGACGGATCGGCATCGTTCCGTTCGCGCACCAGCAGGACGAAACCGGGCATCGGTGCCCGCTTTCCCCCGTTGGCGGCGAGATAGTCCTTGCGCTGCGTGAGCCGGTCGAGGCTCAGCAAGGGCGTGTCGGTGCTTACGCCGACAGCTTCTTGCGGCCGCGGGCGCGGCGGGCGCGGATCACATTGCGACCGCCCGGGGTCGCCATCCGTGCACGGAAGCCGTGCCGGCGCGCACGCACCAGGTTGCTCGGCTGAAAGGTCCGCTTCATCGCTCATCCTCGAGTATCTAGAACGTAAAAGGGCCGCCACAGGGGCGGCCGCGTGTCGAGCGCCATTACGGGCAAGTGGCGCCAGAGTCAACGCGGGATGCG
>JAIYAA010000278.1 GCA_027489295.1 Sphingomonadales bacterium
GCTGCGCCGCGAATGCGCGCTGGAAGGCAGGGCGCGCCTCGCCCCGGGCGATATAGTCGACCAAGCGCGGCTGCTCGGGCAGCAAGGTCGACCGGCCGAGCCGGCGCAGCACGCTGACCATCAGCACATCCGCGGCGGTGAAATCGCCCTCCAGCCATTCGGCCTCCCCCAGCCGGTCGGCGAGCTGGGCGAGGCGGGTGTGGACGCGGTCCTCCAGCATCGGCTGGCGCGCCGCGAACCAGGCGGCATCGCGCTCCAGCATCCGTGCCATCGCCCATTCGACGATCGGCGGCTCGACCGTGCTCACCGCGGCGAACATCCAGGTGACGGCGCGGGCGCGGGCGGCCGGGTCCTGCGGAAGCAGCCCGGCATGGCGTTCGGCAAGATGGTGGACGATCGCGCCCGATTCGAACAGCGTCAGCCCGTCCTCCTCGAAACTGGGGATCTGGCCGAAGGGCTGGCGGGCGAGATGGTCGGGCGCCTTCATCGCGGCGAAGGAGACGAGCCGCACGTCATAGGCGAGGCCCAGTTCCTCCAGCGCCCAGCGCACCGGCATGTCGCGCGCCAGGCCGCGGCCGCGATCGGGGGAGGCTTCGAAGGCGGTGAGGGTGATCGGCATGGGGCTGCGCTCCGGTAGGATGCGACGAGGCTAGCGCAGCGCGGCGGCGCGCGGAACCTGCTTCCGCTCGGGCGCCGGCCATGGTCTAAGGGCGCATCCTGTCAGGAGGGTGCGTGATGTTGCTGGCCGCGTTGTTGTTTTGGATGCCGCTCCAGGACCAGGCCTCCGCGCCGGCGACCGCCGCGACGGTGAACGCGCCCGAGCAGGCGGCGAACGGGGTGCAGCGCTGGTCGGTGCTGGCGGACCCCTGCGCCTCCGCGCAGACCGGCGGCGATCAGATCGTGGTGTGCGGCAAGGGCGAGCAGGCGCCGCGGCTGCCGCTGCCAGGCGAGCGCGGGCCGCCCGACCGGCCGATGCCGAGCAATCCGGAGCGCACCGGCATCGGCGCGCTGGCCGCGGTGCCCACGCCGTGCGCCGCGCGGGTGGGCGGCTGCCAGGTCGGCGTCGACATCTTCGGCGGGGCGACCGCACTGGTGCGCGGGGTCGGCAAGATCATCGATCCGGACAGCTGCTGCGAGGAGCCGGGCGAGTCGCGCAATTTCATCAAGCTGGTGAGCGATGCCGGCAAGGGGGTCGGCCGGGCGTTCAAGAAGAAGCCCGACAAGTCCAACCGCGTGCCGATCGACCTCAACGATCCGGTGCCGTTCCGCTCATCTCCAGCAGCACCGCCCATTCCTCTGGCCGCACCGGCGTCACCGACAGACGCGACTGGCGCACCATCTCGAGGTCCTTGAGCCGCGGCTCGGCCTTGATCTCGGGCAGCGGGACGGGGGCGGCGAGCTTGCGCAGCGCCTTCACCTCGACGCTCGCCCATTTGCCGTCGTCGCCGTCGGGCTGCCAGGCGCGGGTGATCTCCATGATGCCGACCGCGACCTTTTGGAGGTTCGAATGGTAGAAGATCGCCTGATCGCCGGGGACCATCGTCTTCAGGAAGTTGCGCGCGGTATAGTTGCGCACGCCGTTCCATTCGGTGCTGCCGTCGCGCACCAGGTCGTCCCAGCCATAGACATCGGGTTCGGAGCGAAGGATCCAATAGGCCATGCCGCCCGTTAGCCAGCTAAACCGCGGCTGAACAGCCGGTTCCGCACCGATTAAGCCGCGCATCTGTACGCACAGGCATCGGCGCCGCCCGACTCGCCGGCGCCCCGAGGTGAGGAGAAGTGTGATGAACCATCTGGCCAAGAAGCTGGTGCTGGGCGTCGCGACGGGTGCCAGCCTGCTGGCCGCCGCCGTGCCCGCCCAGGCGCAGGACTGGCGCTGGCACCGCCATTATCGCGACCGCGGCGGCGACGCGGCGGGCGTGGCGCTCGTCGCCGGCATTGCCGGCCTTGCGATCGGTGCGGCGATTTCGAACGACCATCGCTACGATTATGACCGCCGCTTCTACCGCGAGCGCGGCTATTATCCGACCGACGGCTATTGGTACCGCGATAACTATCCGCGCTATCGCTATTACGAGACGTGCGAGGTCCGCCGGGTGTGGGACCGCTATCTCGATCGCCCGGTACTGGTCCGCTACTGCAACTAGGACTTCAGCGGCGCACGAACCATCTCAACGGATGGTTCGTGTCTGCGGCGGCTCGGGCTAGGGTGCCGGCATGGCAGCACCCGACTCGCTCGATCCGGCCGATCCCTATGCGCGATCCGCCCAGACCTTCCCGGTCCTGACCGCCGAGATGGCCGGGCGGGTCGCCGCCTTCGGCGCGGAGGAAGCGCTGGAGGAGGGCGCGATGCTGTTCCGCCGCGGCGATCGCAGCGTCGACTTCTTCCTGTGCCGCGCGGGCGGGATCGAGATACTGGACACGGATTCCGACGGGCAGTCGCATCTCGTCCACACCCATGGCCCGGGCCAGTTTACCGGCGAGCTGGACCTGTTCAACGATCGCAAGGTGCTGGTGAGCGGCCGCGCGCTCGCGGACACGCGGGTGATCCGCATCGACCGCGCCGCCTTCCGCCGGATGATGGCGGCCGAGCCCGATATCGGCGAGATCGTGATGCGCGCCTTCATCCTGCGCCGCGTCGGGCTGCTGCGCCACAGCGATGCCGGGGTGGCGCTGGCCGGGCCGGGGCACGGCGCCGACATGGGGCGGATCGAGACCTTCCTCACCCGCAACGCGCTGCCCCATCGCCGCATCGACACCGATACCGATCCCGATGCCGAGGGCTTTCTCGAATGCCTGGCGCTGACCCAGGCCGATCTGCCGGTGGTGGTGCTGGAGGGGCGGGTGTTGCGCAACCCCAGCAACGCCGCGCTCGCCGACGCGCTGGGCCTCGCCACCGCGCTCGATCCCGACCATGTCCATGACCTGGCGGTGGTGGGCGCGGGGCCGGCGGGGCTGGCCGCGGCGGTCTATGCCGCATCCGAGGGGCTTGACACGATCCTGATCGAGGCGGTGGCGCCCGGCGGGCAGGCGGGCACCAGCTCGAAGATCGAGAATTATCTGGGCTTCCCGACCGGCATTTCGGGGCAGGCGCTGGCGGGGCGCGCGCAGGTGCAGGCGCAGAAGTTCGGCGCGCGGCTGCTCGTCTCGCGCTCGGTGGTGCGGATCGAGTGCGAGGAGCGCCCGCTGCGCCTCCACCTCGACGACGGCGCCAGCCTGCAGGCGCGTGCGGTGGTGGTCGCCACCGGTGCCCGCTACCGCAAGCTCGACCTGCCGCTTTATGCCGCGCTGGAGGGCAACGGCATCTATTATGCCGCCACCGCGATGGAGGCGGGGTTGTGCGCCGGTTCCGAGGTGGTGGTGGTCGGCGGCGGCAATTCGGCGGGGCAGGCGGCGGTGTTCCTCGCGCGCCACGCCGCGCATGTCCATGTGCTGGTGCGCGGCCCCGGCCTTGCCGCCACCATGTCGCGCTACCTGATCGACCGGATCGAGGCATCCGAGCAGATCACGCTCCACCCCTTCACCGAGGTGACCGAGCTGGAGGGGGAGCGCGCGCTGACCGGCCTTACATGGACCCACCGCCAGACCGGCGCGGTGGAACGCCGCGCGGTGGGTGCGCTGTTCGTGATGATCGGCGCCCAGCCCAATACCGGCTGGCTGGAGGGCTGTGTCGATCTCGATTCCGGCGGCTTCGTGCGCACGGGCAGCGGCGAGACCTTCTTCTGCTCCTCGGCGCCCGGCGTGTTCGCGGTGGGTGACGTGCGCTCGGGATCGGTGAAGCGCGTGGCATCGGGGGTGGGCGAGGGATCGGTGGTCGTCTCCGCGATCCACCACTATCTTGAACCCGCGGCCGAATGACGGCATGAGCCGCGCATGAGCGATACCCCTCCCGATCGTCTGTCGGTCAACCCGAACAGCCCCTATTTCGTCCGCGAACTGCTGGAGCGCGGCGTCGGCATCAAGTTCAAGGGCGTCGAGCGCCGCGACGTCGAGGAATACAGCATCTCCGAAGGCTGGGTGCGCGTGGCGCTCGGCAAGAAGACCGACCGCAAGGGCAACCCGCTGACGATCAAGCTGGTCGGCCCGGTCGAGGCCTGGTTCCAGAGCGGCAGCGACGCGGCGGCCGAGACGGCAGCGGACGCGGCCAAGGGCGAAGAGAGCGCCGAGGGCTGAGGCCAAGGGCGGTGGCGGCCGGATGCCGGCGGCCCCGCCTGTTTGCTACGATCGCCGACCTCGAAAGCGACGATCGTCCGCTGCCCGCCGACAGGGCCGGCCAGCGTGATGCTGCCACCGGGCGCATCGAGTCCATTCCTCGCGGCGTTCGCCCACGCGTCCATGCGGATGGCGAGAGCGGTTCGGACGCTGTCTGTCCCCGGGGTGTGTGGCCCGCGTCTCTCCTGCCTGTGCATAGCGTCACGCCGAATAGCGCAGCCTCCGTTCTCGATCGAAGCGCGACCGCGCACTGAGCACGTCCCACCCCCCTCGGATGGCCTTTCCCTGGGCATGGACCTGTAATGCGGAATGAGCGGAGCCGCCCCAATCCCGGTCGTTCAGCGTCGCAATCGTGGTACCCCAAACCTGCCGTTGGTTCATCTCCGACGGCGAACGTTGTAATGACGAGGCTTGGGACACGGCCGCCGTACAGCATCTGCGCAAGCTCGGCATCCGCAGGACGGATGAGCAGTTTATTCGCAATATTAAAATTTTCTGTCGGTACTAAATTGCCGAGAAAACACGTGCATGATGCCTGCGAGGGCTGCAAATGCGGTTAATCGATAATTTTATTAAAGTAGATCAATTGGAGCGTTATTGATCTATAATTTTGGAACGCCGTGTCGGTCGGATTGTTCATAAAACAACCTCCTGACAGGACTGGAATTCCACCGATGTTTATGCACAATAAGCGCTTGCAATACACCGTTCGCGTTGCTGAACCCAACCCGGTACTCGCCTCGCTGATGCTTGAGCAATTCGGTGGCGCGGATGGCGAGCTCGCAGCAGCGATGCGGTACTTCACCCAAGGGCTGGGTGAAACCGACGCTGGTCGCAAGGATCTTCTGATCGATATCGCGACCGAGGAACTTAGCCATCTTGAAGTGATCGGCTCGATCGTGGCGATGCTCAATAAGGGTGCCAAGGCGCAGCTTGCCGAAGGCGCGATGGAAGAGGCCGAGTTGTACCTGTCGATGACCGCGGGAGGCAATAGTCATACCCAGTCGCTACTGTTCGGTGGCGGCCCATCGCTGACCAATTCGTCGGGCGTGCCATGGACCGCCGCCTATATCGACAGCCGCGGCGATCCCACATGCGACCTTCGTTCAAACATCGCTGCGGAAAGCCGGGCGAAGGTCGTCTACGAGCGGCTGATCAACATCACCGACGATCCTGGCATCAAGGAGGCACTGGGCTTCCTCATGACGCGAGAGATTGCGCATCAGAAGTCGTTCGAGAAGGCGCTTTACGCGATCGAGGACAATTTCCCTTCGGGCAAGCTGCCGGGGATCGAGAAGTTCGCCAACCTTTACGTCAACACGTCGCAAGGCGATGGCGATGTCGACGGCCCGTGGAATTCGGGTGATCAATGGGTACGGATCGACGATCTGACGCAGACCATGCCGATCGATGGCGGGGACGGTACCGCGACTGTCGCGCTCGATGACGACGATTCGGCTATTGCCAGCGCGCTGGCCGCGCGGACCGCGTCTGCGACATCGAAGAATCCCACCACCGGCGTCGATCTTGGAGCAGGGGCAGGCGCGGGACGGATCACGGGCGAAGACAAGGGCGCCGCCGTTGACATCGAAAACGCGGTCGCAATCGCGGACGCGATCTGATCACCGTGGGCCGCCGACTTCGCGTCGGCGGCCCACCCCACTGTGTAAAGCGGGAGCTTCCTATGCCTGACAGCCGTGACCTGAAGCCTGATAGAAATAATGCACCGCATTCTGCCCCTGCGAGCTTGGCGTACGCTGCTATCGACACCAACGAAGCTTCAGCTGACCGGGAGCGCAATGACGCCAGAGAGGACATCGACGCCGCTTCCCTGGCAGCAGCGCGCCCTGAGCGGGACGGGGCGGACAGCAACGGCCAGCAAAACGTCGAGGACCGCCCAAACGTGAGCATGGTCAAACCCGAGGACTACCCCGAACAGCAGTAATTAGCACTGGGTCAGAGGCGTAGGCGGCAGCGCGGTTGAGGCAGCTGAGGTCTGCGGCCTTGAGCCCGGCCTCGCCGAAGCCCGGGCGACCGGGGATCGTCCGAAGAAAGGCCTGGATGGCGGGCTGGCGGGATTTCTGTGCCGTTACGCAGTCGGTGAACTCCGCCAGAAGGCGCAGCTTCTCCGTGGTGCCTGGCGCTTCGCTTGCGGGCCGCGCCATCGCCGTGGTGGCGGGCAGCGATCCAAAGATCAGCGCGAGATGCATCAGTGCCGTACGTGCCTGCATGATCCCCTCCGTGTCTTGCGATACTATGCGCCCATTTGTCGCCTGCTTCGCGAAGGGTCCCAAGCGCATTGTCTTGCTTTGCAATCGATCGCGCGCAGTTCTTACGACGGACGGGCGGGCAGGCGCGGTCAGATCGCGCCTTTGATCATCCCGTAATGGTGCCAGGCGAAGATCGCCGCGGCGCCGCGGTGCGGTCGCCAGGCCTCGGACCATTCGCGGGTGAGCTTCTCGCTCGGGCGCTCCGGGTGGCCGAGGATGCGGCCGATCTCGATCTGCACTGCCAGGTCGCCGGCGGGCCACACGTCGGGCCGTCCCTCGGCGAACAGCAGGTAGATCTCCGCCGACCAGCGGCCGATGCCCTTGATGCGGGTGAGCGCGGCGATCGCTTCCTCGTCGTCCGCCGGCAGCGCGGCCAGATCGAGCGCGCCGCTCGTCACCTGCTCGGCCAGGCTGCGGGCATAGCCCATCTTCTGGCGCGACAGGCCGGCGCTGCGCAGCAGCTCGTCGCTGGCCGCGGCGAGCAGCGCGGGATCCTCGGCAGTGCCCAGCACCGCGTCGAGCTTGTTCCACACCGCGGTGGCGGATGCCACGCTCACCTGCTGGCCCAGGATCGTGCGCAGCAGCGTGGCATAGCCGGGGGCGCGGATCCGCGGCTCGGGATAGCCGGCGCGTTCCAGCGCGGCGGCGAAACCGGGTTCGAGCGTCGCCAGGGCGTCGATCGATCCCTTCAGCTGGTCGGCAGTCAAACCCATGCAGTGGCTCCTTGAAACGGCCCCGGTTCACCGGCATGGACACCGGGAACCAAGGAGATGCAGATGCCCCAGCTTACGGTCGTGACGCGTGACGGAACCGAACGCACGGTAACCGGTGAAGCCGGTCTCAGCGTGATGGAAGTGATTCGCGACAATGGCTTCGACGAACTGCTGGCGCTGTGCGGCGGCTGCTGCAGCTGCGCCACCTGCCACATCCATGTCGACCCGGAATTTGCGGCCAAACTGCCGAAGATGAGCATGGACGAGGACGATCTGCTCGACAGCACGAGCGATCGCGACGCGACCTCGCGGCTTTCGTGCCAGATCGCCTTCACCGAGGCGCTGGACGGCATGCGCGTGCGGATCGCCGCCGAGGATTGAGGACGGGCGGGGGCGGGCAGGTCACCGCCCCTTGTTCTGCTCCGGCACCTGCCAGACGCGAACATAGTCGACCTCCATGCGCGACGGGAAGGCGCCGGCATCCACGCCCTGCATGCCGCCCCAGCCGCCGACCGCGACGTTGAGCAGCAGATATTGCGGCGCGTCGAACGGCCAAGTGGCAGGATCGCCCTTATGGTCGTTGTCGAAGCGCATATAGGCGTGGCCGTCCACCCCGATCAGGATGCGATCCCGGTTCCAGTCGAGCTGGTAGCGGTGGAAGGCGGTGCACGCATCCGGCACCCGCGTGGTGGCGCCCTTCTGGGTATGCTGGGCGTGGTTGTAGGCGCCGGTATGGATGGTGCCGTGGACCGTCTCCGGATCCCAGCCGACCAGCTCCATCACGTCGATCTCGCCGAGCCGCGGCCAGCCCGCCTTGCCGTCGGTGCCGAGCAGCCAGATCGCCGGCCACAGCCCCTTGCCGCAGGCGAGCCTGGCGCGCACCTCGACAAAGCCATAGGTCCAGCTGGCGAGGCCGCGGGTGAGCAGACGGGCGGAACTATAGGCCTGGCCGCCATAATCGGGTTCGTTCGACAGCCGCTCGCGGCGCGCCTCGAGGATCAGGCGGCCGTTTTCGATCCGTGCATTCTCGGGCCGGTTCGCGGCGTAATATTGCAGTTCCTGATTGTACCAGCCGTCGCGGTTGCGGGCGGTATCATAGGTCCAGCGCTTCGGATCGGGCAGGCGACCCGCGTTGAACTCGTCCGCCCATGCGAGTCGCGCGTGCCGGGGCACAGCCATCGACTCGTTCGTCGTGGCGGGAACCGGGGGCAGCGCGGCGGTCTGGGCGCTCGCGACAACCGGCAGGAATGCGGCGGCGGCCGCGATCGCGAACCGCCGCCCACGCATCACTTGGGCGAGAGCACCATCAGCATCTGACGGCCTTCCATGCGCGGATAGCTCTCCACCTTCGCCACTTCCGCCGCATCCTGCTGGACGCGCTGAAGCAGTTGCATACCGAGCTGGCCATGCGAAAGCTCACGACCGCGGAAGCGCAGGGTGATCTTCACCTTGTCGCCTTCGCCGATGAACTTCAGCACATTGCGCATCTTCACGTCGTAATCGTGATCATCGATATTGGGACGCATCTTGATCTCTTTGATCTCCTGCGTCTTCTGGGTCTTGCGTGCGAGGTTCGCCTTCTTCTGCGCCTCGTACTTGAACTTGCCCACATCGAGGAACTTGGCGACGGGCGGATCGGCGTTGGGCGACACTTCGACAAGGTCGAGCCCGACCTCGGCAGCCTGCGCCATTGCCTCGCGCGTGTACATCACGCCAAGATTTTCGCCGTCCTGGTCGATCACGCGAACCTTGGGCGACTGGATGAATTCGTTAAACCGCGGCCCGTTCAGCGGCATCGCGGGCGCCATCGGGCGCCGGGGCATGGGAGAACGTATAAGACTAGCTCCTGTAGTTGATCAGCGCCCTATATAGACAATTACCGCGCACTAGAGAAGGTCCCCCGCAGACCATTTCGTGCCGAAATCAGCAGCGCCCGATCGGGGCATACTTCCGGCCGCGGCCCCGATTTCGGCGACGTGCGGGAGAAAATTACCAGTCAAATCCGTTAGATCCCCAGGGACGCGCATATAATGGCTAGGGGCGCCGACGGGGCGCCGATGATGCCGGCAACTTGGGGAAGAGCATGACACGGATTTTGGTGGCGACGCTGTGCGTCGCGGCGGGCGCGGCCATGCCCGCGCTGGCACAGGAGCGCGCGTCGACGAACGAGGGCAAGGTCAGCCTGGGCGTGACCGCCGGAACGCTCGGGATCGGGCCGGAAATCGGCTACCGCGCCAACCAGACGATCGGGGTGCGCGCCAATGGCGGCTTCCTGGGGCTGGACCATGACTTCACCTCGGGCGGGATCGACTATACCGGCCATGCCAAGCTCGCCTCGGGTGGGGTGATCGTCGATCTGTACCCGTTCGGCGGCGGCTTCCGCCTTTCGGCCGGCGCACGCTACAACGGGACCGACGGCCGCGTGCGCGCGACGCCCAATGGCCCGACCCGGATCGGCAGCCTGGTGTTCACGCCGCAGCAGATCGGCACGATCACCGGCCGCGCCGACGTCCGCGAATTCGCGCCGCAGCTGACGCTCGGCTATGGCGGCAAGCTGCGCAAGGGTCTGGTGTTCACGATCGAGGCGGGCGCGCTGTTCCAGGGCGCGGTGCGCATCCGCGACTTCACCTCGAACGGCACGCTGGCGACCGATCCGACGATCGCGGGCACGACCTATCGCAACGAACTCGCCAAGCAGCGCCAGAAGCTGCAGGACACCGCCAACGACTATCAGGTGTATCCGGTTCTGCAGCTCGGCCTGAAGTACCGCTTCTGAAGGCGGACGGGCGGCGCCTGCGGGTGCCGCCCGCTCAGTCGAGCGTGTCGAGGCGGATCGTCAGGTCCGGGAAGCGCAGCGGCGATACGCTGTCGTGCGCCTCATATTCCTCGACATCGGTGTAGCTGCCGGCTTCGGGCGCGCGGTGGATGCGGATCGTCTGGCGGACCGCATCGACCACCCAATAGTCGCGCACGCCGTATCTGGCGTAGAGTGGCGCCTTGACCCGCAGGTCGTAGGAAAGCGAGCTGTCGGCGACTTCGATCAGCAGCAGCACATCCGGGCCGCGCAGATCCCGGATCAATGTACCGCGGGGAACGACAAGAAGGTCGGGTTCCAGCAACGTATCTTCGGATAGGGTCAGCGACGGCGCGGGATAGACGCGAACGGTGTTTGGCAGGCCTCGAACCAGCGCCCAGTTCAGCTTGCCTTCCATCATCGAATGCCAGTTCGCCTTCGCGGCCGCCATCGGCACCACCTCCCCCTCGATCAGCTCGATGCGCTCATTCTCGCGCAGCACGCCTGCCGCGGTGAGATCATAGATCTCGTCGACCGTCATTCGGGCGGGGAGGAGGCCCCGGCGCATGTTCTGGAACAGCGTCATGCGCCGGAGCCTATCATGGTCAGCCGGCCGGAGCGAGGTCCGGCGCCAGCGCCTCGGCCTTGAGCCGTGCGATCGCCTCGTCCAGCGTCAGCATGGTCTGGCCCTGGCTGCCGAGCACGCGGAGCGCCACGGTGCTCTCCTCGGCCTCGCGCTTGCCGACGACCAGCAGGTTGGGCACCTTGGCCAGCGAGTGTTCGCGCACCTTGTAGTTGATCTTCTCGTTGCGCAGGTCGCTCTCGACGCGGATGCCCGCGGCCTGGAGCTTCGCCACCACCTCGCGCGCATAGTCGTCCGCGTCGGACACGATCGTCGCGACCACCGCCTGCACCGGGGCGAGCCAGGTCGGCAGCTTGCCGGCGAAATGCTCGATCAGGATGCCGATGAACCGCTCGTACGAGCCGAAGATCGCGCGGTGGAGCATCACCGGCCGGTGGCGCTCGCCATCCTCGCCGACGTAACTCGCATCGAGCCGCTCGGGCAGCACCCGGTCCGACTGGATGGTGCCGACCTGCCAGGTGCGGCCGATCGCATCGGTGAGGTGCCATTCCAGCTTGGGCGCGTAGAAGGCGCCTTCGCCGGGGAGTTCCTCCCAGCCATATTCCGGGGTGGCGAGGCCGGCGGCGACGACCGCGTCGCGCAGCTCGTTCTCCGCCATGTCCCACATTTCCTCGGTGCCGAAGCGCTTCTCCGGGCGCAGCGCGAGCTTGATCGCATAGGTGAAGCCGAAATGCTTGTAGACCCGGTCGGCCAGCGCGCAGAACGCCTTCACCTCGTCGACGATCTGGTCCTCGCGGCAGAAGATGTGGCCGTCGTCCTGGGTGAACTGGCGGACGCGCATCAGCCCGTGCAGCGCGCCATGCGGCTCGTTGCGGTGGCAGCAGCCATTCTCGACCAGCCGCATCGGCAGGTCGCGATACGACTTGATGCCCTGCTTGAAGATCAGCACGTGGGCCGGGCAGTTCATCGGCTTGAGCGCCATCCACTGGGCGTCGTTCGACACCATCGGGCCCTCGTCCTCGATGTTCGGCGTCTCGTCGGGGATGACGAACATGTTCTGGCGATACTTGCCCCAGTGGCCGGACTGCTCCCACTGGCGCGCATCCATCACCTGCGGGGTCTTCACTTCCTTGCTGCCCGCGCCGTTGACCGCGCGGCGCATATAATCCTCGAGCACGCGGTAGATGACATAGCCGTTCGGGTGCCAGAACACCGAGCCGTGCGCCTCCTGCTGGAGGTGGAACAGATCCATCTCCGCGCCGAGCTTGCGGTGGTCGCGCTTGCCGGCCTCTTCCAGGCGCGTCAGATGCTCCTGGAGCTGCTTCTTGTTCAGCCAGCCGGTGCCGTAGATGCGGCTGAGCATCGCGTTCTTCTGGTCGCCGCGCCAATAGGCGCCCGACACCCGGGTGAGCTTGAACGCGTCGGCCGCGACCTTGCCGGTGGAGGCGAGGTGGGGGCCGCGGCACATGTCGAGCCACGCGTCTTCGCCCTTGCCGGCGCGATACACCGTGAGTTCCTCGCCCTCGGGAAGTTCCTGGGCCCATTCGGCCTTGAAGGTCTCACCCTGCGCGGTCCAGCGGGCGATCAGGTCGGCGCGCGACCAGACTTCGCGGATCAGCGGCTCGTCGCGCGCGATGATGCGGCGCATCTCCTCCTCGATCGCCGGCAGGTCCTCCTCGGTGAAGGGGCGGTCCTTGGGGGCGAAGTCGTAATAGAAGCCATCGTCGGTCGACGGGCCGAAGGTGATCTGCGTGCCCGGGAACAGGTGCTGCACCGCCTCGGCGAGGATATGCGCATAGTCGTGGCGCGCGAGTTCGAGCGCGTCGGCCTCGTCCTTGGCGGTGACGAGCGCGAGGCTGGAATCGCCCTCGAACGGACGGCCGATGTCGCGCAGCTCGCCATCGACGCGCGCGGCGATCGCCGCCTTGGCGAGGCCGGGGCCGATCGCCGCGGCGATGTCCGCCGGGGTAGTCCCCGGGGCTACCTCGCGGACGGAACCGTCGGGCAGCGTAATGCGGAACATCTCGGACACGGGGATTACCCTTCTTCTTGGGTGGGAAACGGAGCGCGGCTTATGCCCGCGCGAGGGCGATATAGGCAAGCGCTCGCGAAAAGGGGATGGGGCGCGGGATTTTGGGGTGGTGCGATGGGCGGCACGGGCATAGCCTGCGGCGATGGACCCGACCCACCACATCGTCGCCATCCTGCCCTGCCGCGACCTCGACGCGAGCACCGCCTTCTACCGCCGGCTGGGGCTGGAGGTGGCGAGCGATTACGGCCACTACCGCATCCTCGAAGATGGCCGCGGCTGGCACCTGCACCTGCGGCACGAGCCGAACACACCCCAGGCGCCGGACAATCCCTTCGGGCTGTACCTCTATGTCGAGGATGTCGACGCGGTGGCCGAGCGGGTGCGCGAGGCGATCATCCAGCCGGGCACGCCGCACGCGATGCCCTGGGGGACATACGAGTTCGCGGTTTCGGATCCCGATGGCGCGCTGGTGCGGGTGGGGCGGGTGCTGGCGGGGTGAGTGGCATGCGTGCCGGGGGGGAGGTAGAATCCTCGCGCTGCTGCACAGAGGGAGAAGGACGATGGGCGATCACACCGGACTGGCGCTTGGCATCCGGCGCTCCGCGGAAATGGCCGCGGTCTTCATGATCGGCGACGGGCTGCTCGGCGTGCTGCAGCCGACGCGACATGTCGAGCTCTGGCGATCCGATGTCGCCGCCGTGGACGGACTGGTGCGGCCATTCGCAGGACAACCGGGAAGACGGCGCGCCTATGGCGTGCTGCAGATTGGCGCGGGCCTGGTGCTGGCGTCTATGCTCGTGCGCAAACGCGGCACGTCTGCGGACCGCTAGTCCGGCGGCGGCCCCCGGGCTATCGGGGCAGCGGGCCAGCGCGCTGATCTTTCAGGCGCATCCTCCGGCAGGCTGGCGTCAGCGCGTCACCGGGTCGCTGGGGTGGAATGTCTCCCGATACGCAAACAGCCCCGGCACGCCGCCGGTCATGACGTACAGCACCGCCTCGCC
>JAIYAA010000289.1 GCA_027489295.1 Sphingomonadales bacterium
GCGGGGTTGGTCTCCGCCGCCGGCGGGGTGGCGTTGCTCACAGATCGACCCCGGCGGCGATCGCTTCCAGCTTGCGGATGCGTTCCTTGAGGTCGGCCAACTCGATCCGCGAGGCGGGGCTGGGCATCGTCGTCGTGGTCGCCTCCGGACGGCGGAGTTCCGCGAGTTCGCGGTGCTTCAGCGCCAGCCAGCCGCGCCAGCCGGAAAGGGCCGCTGCGGTGATCATGCCCAGGCCGGCCAAGCCCGATACGGCGAGAGTGATGGTGAGTTGCGGGTCGCTGGTCATCGGGGTTGCTCCCAAAAACATGGCTCAGATCCGGTTCTTGTCGCGCAGCATCTCGATCTCGTGATCGAGCCGCAGGCTCTTTTCGTTGTCGGTGATCACGCGCTCGAGCACCTGGACACGCTCCTTGAGGGCGCGGACCTCGTCGCGCAGCCGCTCTGATTCGATGCGCTGGGCGGGGTCCTGCTCGGCCAGGCCTTCCAAGCCTTCCAGGCCCCGCCGGCGACGCCGGCTGCCGCCGTTCCGCGACTTGAGCACGTTGCCGATCGTGACCACGACGATGATGGCAACGACCATTTCAAACGGGTTCATTGCACCTTACTCCCCTAGTTGGCGCACGGTGCGCCTCAGTTCCCTGCGGGCGATGCCTCTGCGGCGCGGAGGGCGCGGCGGCGGGGGCGATCGCGGCTTTCAGCGAGGGCAATAGCTCCCCCGCACAGTGCGGCAAGCACTGCGAGCATGATGATCATCGAAATTTCCTTGCTTCAGATGGGGATGAAAACGTTTTTTCAGTTCAGCGGCGCGTCGCGCAGCTTCTCGATTTCCTCGGCGAGGCCCATGCCGCGGTCGGTGATGATCCGCTCCAGCACCTGCACCCGCTGCTCCAGACGCTCGGTCTGGGCCGCGTACTGGGCGGCCTTTTCGGCGGCGAGCCCGGCTTCGATCTCCATCCGCCGCTCCTGCAGCTTCAGGAAGGGCTTGATGAACACACCGCCGATGATCGCCAGCAGGCCGCAGCTGATGCCGAGGATCGGGATGATGAGGAAAGTGTCCATGGCAGGGTTTCCTTCAGTTCGACCGGCGCAGTGCGTCGATCTCGCGATCGAGCTGGTGCGCGCCGTCGGTCACGATGCGTTCGACATTGGCCAGCCGATCCTTCACGGCGCCCAGTTCGGCGCGCAGCTGGGCATTTTCCTGGCTGAGCAGCTTGACCCGCTCGATCGTCTCGTCATTGCGCTGCGGGTAGATCGGCTTGCCCCAGCTGTTTTCGAGCGGATAGCCGTTCTTGACGCGAAGCCAGGTGGTGAAGAGCCATCCACCGAGCGCGAGGAAGCCCATCGCAATTCCCATCAGGACGATCCAGGGGATGAACGGGGCGAGAGAAACTTCGATCATCGTTCGTCTCCTCAGCGCAGCGCGTCGATGGCGCGGGCGGTACGGTCGGCGGGATCGGTTGCGATCCGTTCGAGCACGGCGATCCGTTCTTCCAGCCGGCCGATCTGGCCTGCGAGCCGTTCGTTGTCGGCTGCGAGCAGGTCGATCTTGCGGGCGGCGTCGGCATCGGCCTTGTCGATATTCTTGCCGTAGTCGTCGCTGATCGAATAGCCGTGCTTGGCACGGATCCAGTTGTTGACCAGCCACCCCAAGGTGGAGATCGCCACCAGTGCGATCACGAATTCGGGACCACCCCAGTTCATCGTGCTTCTCCCTGTTGACCGCCTGCGCCTCAGCGCAGGCTGTCGATCTCTTCGGCGAGCCGGGTGTTGCGGCTCGTGTAGAACATCTCGATGTCGGCAAGCCGGCGATCGATGTCGCGGAACTTCGAGCGGACCTCGGCGGTCGAGCGCTTGGGGCTCGACCGGACACCCTGCCAGAAGCGTTCGTCCTCCGGCGTGTCGTAGAGGCCGACCGGCTTGGGGTTCGCGATCCAGGCGATCACGAAATAGCCCAGGGCAACCCAGCCGGTGGCGATCGTGAGCAGCACGGTGGCCACCCGGATCCAGGTTACGTCGATCCCGGTATAATCCGCCAGGCCGGCGCAGACGCCCATGAACTTGCGGTTCTGCCGGTCGAGGTAGAATTTCGTGCGAGCGGACATCTCAGTTCCTCCGTGAAGGATCATAAGGGGCCTGTTCGGGGCGCTGGGCCGAGAGCGGGCGATAGTCGGGGTTGTCGGCGGCGATGATGCGTTCGACCGTCATCAGCCGGTCTTCGAGCATGCGCGCCGTGCGATACAGGTCGTCGAGCAGGTTCTCGTCTTCCCGGGTGATGGTCCCGGCCTGCTTCCACTTCGTTACGTAGTGGAAGACAATCCAGGGCAGTCCGATGAAGAGAATGGCGCAGACGAAGACCGGGATGAGGAAGTCATTCACGCATCAGGCTCCCTTGTTCAGCCGTGCCTTCAGCGCCTCGAGTTCGGCATCCACCTTTTCCGACGAGCGGAGTTCGGCGATTTCCTCTTCGAGCGTCTTCGGGTTGCCGCCCAGGCCCATCGCATCGGCACGGCCTTCGGCCAGATCGACGCGGCGTTCCAGGATGTCGAAGCGCGAGAAAGCGTCCTGCATCTTCGACCCGTTGGTCATTTCCCGCAAGCGGACGCGGTTGTTGGCGCTTTCCAGGCGGGCGACGATCGAATTCTGCCGGGTGCGTGCCTCGCGCAGCTTGTTCTGCAGCTTGTTGATGTCCTCTTCCGAGGCGCGGAGCGCTTCGTCGAGCACCGCGATTTCCTGCTGCAGCTGGTCGCACATGTCGGCGGCCTTCTGCCGTTCGACCAGCGCGGCCTTGGCGAGATCCTCGCGGTCCTTGGACAGGGCCAGCTCGGCCTTCTCGGTCCAGCTTTCCTGCAGCTTTTCCAGCTTCGCGATGTGGCGGCGCATTTCCTTCTGATCGGCGATCGTCCGGGCCGCGCTGGCGCGAACCTCGACCAGCGTTTCCTCCATCTCGAGGATGATCATGCGGACCATCTTGGCGGGGTCTTCCGCCTTGTCGAGCAGGTCGGTGACGTTGGCGGCGATGATGTCGCGGGTTCGCGAAAAGATACCCATGATATGCGCTCCTTCGTATGTTCTTTGGGGGTGCCGCCGGAAGGGATGGGGGCCCTTCCGGCGGCCCTGGCACTGCCGAGGGAGGCGGTGCCAGGAGACCTCGTGTGCCCGCCTCAGGCGATCGCCGGTGCCACCGCGCCAGCGGTCAGAACCAGGCTGGCGAGGAAGGCGAAGGAAACCGC